>CAZNQK010000031.1:0-10155 GCA_964575165.1 uncultured Aquihabitans sp.
TGATCGCGTACGGGACCCAGCTCCAGGTTCCGCCGTCGACCTGCGACGGATCGTTGAAGAGGTCGTACTCCTGGAGCCCGCGCAGCAGTGCCAGGAGGAGGAAGCACAGGCCGGCGCCGATCGCCACCGCGCCGGCCAGTCCGAAGCTCAGGTACCGCTGGAGAGTCTTGAGGGGCTCGATCGTCTCCTGCTTGGCGTAGGCGACGACCAGGTCCTTGAGCTCGGTCGCCTGGGCGACCGGTCCACGGTGCGGGGCCGGAGGAGCGGTCCACGGACGCAGTCGCGACGCCATCGTCGCCGCGTCGGGGTCCGATGCTCCCGATGTGTTGGCGGTGTGGGTGCCGGTCTCGGCCACGACGTCCTCCTCGGTCGGCACAGTTGTAGCAGTCCGACGCGCTCCGGATGTCAGTCGGGGCCGAGGGTGAGGCGACCGCGCAGCAGCAGCTCCTGGTCGGCCAGCAGCTCCGACAGGAGGTCGAGTCGTTCGGGGACCCCGGGGGCGCACAACACGGAGTAGCGGTCCAGCGGGCCCAGCGGTGACAGCACCCCGAGCTGGTGGGAGCGGATCGACGGGTCGTCGCTCAACTCGAGCGGTTCCGTGAGGCCGGGTCCGCCGAGCTCCGACCCCAGAGCGGCGACGCGACGCACAGCGGCCTCGACGCGGGCTGACGTCGCACGGACCGTCGGCAGGTCGGCGGCGGCGATCTCGGGGTCGGGCCACACCCGGGTCCGGGCGATCGGGTAGGGGGAGTCATCGAGCCACTCCGTGACCCGGATCCGCTGCTCCCCCACGCACACGACTGCGAGGCGCCCGTCGAGGACCCTGCCGACCTCGAGGACACGGGCCGTGCATCCGACGTCGAGACGCACCTCCCCGCCGCCGACCTCGCTCCCCCGTTCGATCAGCACGACGCCGAAGTCGGTCGTCACGGATCGCATCACGTCGTCGAGCATCCGCCGGTAGCGATCCTCGAACACGTGCAGCGGCAGCACCATCGACGGCAACAGGACCGACCCCAAGGGGAACATCGGCGTCACCCGGGAGGCATCGTCGTCCACGGGGCCCAGTCCCGTCGCTCAGGCCGTCGGACCGGTCACGTCGGGACCGGCGGCAGGGGTCCGAGCTGCTCCGGCGGGGGCGCCTGCGGGTAGTCGATGAGCGCCTCGAGCAGCTGTCCCTGCACGGCGAGGTCGCCTGCCTGCACTCCTCTCCCGGACGGGTTCTCGATGGTGCTGAAGGAGAGCGATCGTCCGGGTCCGGTCGTGAACCAGCCGGAGAGGGCGGTCACGTCGTTCAGGGTGCCGGTCTTGGCGGCGATCCGATCGGTGAGCGGCCCGGACCTGAAGCGGTCGTCCAGGGTCCCCGGTCGACCGGGTCTTGCCAGGTGCGTGGCGATCTGGCCCTGCGTCCCGTCGGCCGTCAGCAGCGCGTCGAGCAGCTTGCACGTCGCACGGTTCTCCCGGCTCAGACCGGAGCCGTCGTGCAGCTCCAGGCCGTCGGTGGGCATTCCCCTGGTCGCTAGGTCGGCGACCATGGCCCGGATCCCGGCGTCGGTGCTGCCGACCGTGCCGCCGTGGGCCGCCATCTCCTTGACCAGCATCTCGGCGGTGGTGTTGTCGGAGAAGGTGAGCATCTGTCCGACGAGGTCCGACATCGGAAGGGACGGCATGGAGGTCAACTCCACGGCCCCGGCCGGTGCTGCCCCCACCGTCGGGGAACCGATCACGTCGACTCCGCGAGCCTTCAGCAGGGTCGTGAAGACCGACGCGGCGTGCTGGGCCGGATCTGTGGCAGGTGCGCCTTTGGTGCCGGCAGGGTCGACGGGGTCGTTGGTCCAGGCGTCGTTCACCATGAGCGCTCCCAGGTTCGATGCCGTGCCCTGTGCGATGAAGCGGGCCGGCCACGTTGGGATCGTGCGCTGGTCGTCGTAGCGGGTGCCGTCGCCGCGCACCGATCCCTCCACGCGGCGGACGCCGGCAGCGACGACCTGGTCGGCGAGGGACTCGAGGGATGTGGTCGGCTCGGTTCCGTGGCGCATCCGCGTCGTCGCCGTGGTCGTGGAGAGCAGCGGGTCGCCACCGCCGACCAGGACGAGATCGCCCGTCACCACGCCGGCCGCCGGCGGTGCCGCCGTGACGACCTTCGTGGAGAGGCGGGTGTCGGCGCCGAGGAGCGACAGGGCGCTCGAGGCCGTGATCAGCTTGGTGTTCGACGCGGGAGCCAGCGCAGCTTCCGGCGAGGCAGCGGCCACGACGGTGTCGCCATCGGTCACGAGGACGCACGAGGCGCTGGGGAACCGTGCGAGCACCGGGTCCACCTTCGCCTTCGCGGCGTGCAGGGCGACCGGTCGGGCGAGCATCTCCGGAGCCCGGCGCGCCGACAGCAGCGGGGTGCCGAGACGGCTCCGGGGCGCGGCGCCCCGGGCCGGGGTGGGGCCGCTGTCGCGTGCGACGCCGACGGCGACGAGCGCCGCTCCTGCGACGAGGAGCGTCACGACGGCGAAGCGACGTCGACGGCGACGTCGACGTCGACGTCGCGCCGGTCCGGTCGGCTGGGGTGCCGTCTGCTCTGGCACGAGACCCGTGACGGGCCCGGCATAGGGGGTGATGAGCGAGGAGGAAGGGCCGTCGATGCCGTCCGTCGACGGGCCGAGCGGGTCATCGCCGGTCGGGCCCGAGGCAGCCGCCCCGAGGACCCGGACCGTCGTGGAGCGCGCCTGGATCGACGCCGGGTCGTGGGCGAGCGCCGGAGGCTCGCCGAGCAGCGGTTCGGCCGGGACCCCGACCGGTCCCGTCGGCGGTGGCGTCGACGTCACGGCTGGACGAGTCCCCGACGGGACAGGAAGCGGCTCCGGCGCCAGAGGTGACCGAGCGCGCTCACCGCCCGGTCGGCCGACGGGTAGCAGAGGCGGCCGGTCGCCCGGACCGTCGCCGGCCCAGGGTTGTCGGGGAACGCGACGGCCAGCTCGGTAGCGGTGAGCACAGGCTTGTCGGTCGCCATCGAGACGTCGTGGGCGGCCTGGGCGAACCGGGCGTCCTGGCGCTCGTGGTACGCGACGATGCGCTCGATCCCGTGCCCGGGGTGGAACCCGCCCTCGCGCAGCATCCGCGCCTGGTTCGACTGGATGCCCAACCCCAGGTAGATGACGGCGTCGACCTCGGGGTGTCCGGCGATCATCTCGAGCACCTGAGGGATGGTGTCACGGGTCTCGCCGCCGGCGAGGTCGATGGGGTTGTTGCGGCTCCAGCGGGGCGGCAGCAGGGTGTCGATCCGGTCCCGCAGGTCGTCGGGCAGCACCGCGAGCTCCAGATCGGGATGCCGCGTGATCAGGTCAGCGGTCACCACTCCCCAGCCGCCCGCCGTGGTCATCACCGCCACGCGGTTCCCGTTCGGCAGCGGCTGGGTGGCGAACGTCGCGGCGGCGTCGAAGGCCTCCTCGACCGAAGCGGCCCGGGTCACCCCGGTCTGCCTGCACAGGCCGTCGAACGTCCGGTCGTCGGTGGCCAGCGATCCCGTGTGACTCGCGGCGGCGCGGGCCCCGCCCGAGGTGGCCCCGCCCTTGAGGACCACGACTGGCTGGTGGCGTGCGGCGTCGCGCAGGGCTCCGACGAGAGCGGGCCCGTCCACCACGCCTTCGATGTAGGCGAGCGACACATCTGTCTCGTGGTCCGCCGTGAAGAACCGGAGGAGCTCCGGAACGCCGGTCGACGCAGCGTTGCCGCACGACACCGCCCGGGAGATCCCCACACCGGTGACGCAGGACAGGTTCATGAAGCTCGACACGAAGTTCCCGGACTGGCTCGCGACGCCGATGCGTCCGACGGGCGGGTACGGAGCGACTATCTGGGCGCACAGGCGGGACGGCGTCGACACGATTCCCTGGCCGTTGGGGCCGACGAGGAGGATCCCGAGCTCCGTGCACAGCTCGACCAGCTCGGCTTGGGCCCGGACACCCTCCTCGCCCGCCTCGCCGTACCCGGCCGAGGTCATGAACGCCGCTCCGATCCCCTTGCGCGCCGCCGTGCGCAGA
This sequence comes from uncultured Aquihabitans sp., assembly GCA_964575165.1. Taxonomy (GTDB): domain Bacteria; phylum Actinomycetota; class Acidimicrobiia; order Acidimicrobiales; family Microtrichaceae; genus Dermatobacter. The sequence goes on from CAZNQK010000031.1 coordinate 4,032, forward strand.
AGCTCGAGGTTCGCCGCGGCAGGCGTGCACAGGAAGATGAGGTCGGCCTCGCCCTCGGGGAGCTCGTCGAGCGACTGCATGGTCTCCACGCCGAGCACCGGACTGCCGTCGAGGTTGGTCGCGAAGACCTTCCCTTCGTAGCCGGCGGCGAGGATGTTGTGGAGGCTGACGAAGCCGAACTTGCCGGGGTGCGTCGACGCTCCGGCCACGACGATGCCGCGAGGATCGAACAGCTCGAGGAACCGGGCCACCTCGATGGGCGACGATCGATCAACGCTCATGGTTCGCCACCTCGACGAGTGCGTCGACGGCGATCGCCCTGCCCTCGTGGACGATGAGCGGGTTGAGGTCGGCCGAGACCATCGACGGGGTCGCCACGGCAGCGGCCGAGAGACCGAGGAGCGCCTCGGTCACAGACGACCGTGCGACGGCCGGCTCGCCGCGGAGCTCACCGAGGATGGCCTGCGAGCGCAGGTCCTCGATCATCTCCTCCGCGTCGACAAGGGTGATCGGCACGAGGCGGACCGTCACGTCGGCGATCGCCTCGGTGAGGACGCCGCCGAGTCCGAGCAGCACCGTCGGACCGAACTGCGGATCGGTGGCCACGCCGGCGATGAGCTCGCGGGTGCCGTCGAGCATCGGCGCCACCAGGACGCCGGTGACCTCGTCGGTGGGGAGAGCCGCTGCCAGGAGCTCCTCGGTGGCCGCGGCCACGGCGGCGGAGTCACCCAGTCGCAGGCGCACCAGACCCCGCTCGGTCTTGTGGGCGATGCTCCCGCCGCACAGCTTGGCCACGACGGGGTAGCCGAGCTCGTCGGCCGCCGCGACGGCATCCGCGGGGGTGCTGACGAGGCGTTCCGGAGCGAACGGGACGCCGTGTCGGGCCAGGAGCTCCTTCGAGTCGGATTCGGAGAGCGTCCGCGTCGGGGGATCGCTGTCGGGGGCTGCCGTCATGGCGGACCACCCTATGCGTCGCCGTAGCATCGCCCGGGTGCACCGAGCGACGACCCGGGGGGCGACGTGATCGTCGTCGGCGCCGCGCTCAGCGAGCATCCCCTCGCCACCCATGCCGTCGGTGAGGTGGTCGGCGGGATCCTCGACGCAGGTGGACCGCGGCCGGACCTGATGGCGGTGTTCGTGACCGAACCGCACCTCGGTGTCCTCGAGGACATCACGGCGGCGGTCCGTCACCTCCTCGGACCGCGGGTGCTCCTCGGTTGCTCGGCCGCGTCGGTTCTGGCCGGTTCACGCGAGGTCGAGGACCGGGTCGCCCTGTCGGCGTTCGCCGTGTGGTTCGGGGCCGTCGGTGTGAGGGCCGTGCGCCTCGGACCGGGACCCGGCACCGGGCTCTCTGGAAGCGTCGAGCATCTGGCCGGTGCCCGAGGGACGCTCGTGGTCCTGGCGGATCCCTTCAGCGTCCCGCTCGCTCCCCTGCTCGATCACCTGTCGGACATCGCTCCTTCGCTGGACGTCGTCGGCGGAGCGGCCTCCTCGGGGCGTCGTCCGGGCGGGAACCGGCTGGTCCTCGATGGCGCGATCCACGACGCGGGCGCCGTCGCGGTCCACCTCGGCCCCGACGTGCCGGTGAGGACCGTCGTGTCCCAGGGTTGCCGCCCGGTCGGAGCGCCGTTCACGGTCACCCGCTCCGAACGCAGCATCGTGCGTGAGCTGGGCGGACGACCGGCGCTCGAACGGCTCCGCGAGGTTCTCGACGGGCTCGACGAGCAGGAGCGGACCCTCGCCGGGGCCGGCCTGAGACTCGGGAAGGTGCTGGACGAACAGCAGGACGAGTTCGGGCGTGGGGACTTCCTGGTAGCGGACGTCCTCGGAGCGGATCACGGAATCGGGGCGCTGTCGGTCTCTATGGAGGCTCCCGTCGGATCGACGGTGCAGTTCCACCTCCGGGACGCCGGGTCCGCTCACGAGGACCTCGTCGGCGTGCTCGCCGGTCGCCCGGCGGCGGGCGCCCTGTGCTTCTCGGACGTGTCTCGTGACGCAGCGTTCTTCGGACGACACGACCACGACGCCGCCACCGTGTCGGACGCCGTTCCCGCCGCAGCGGTCGCCGGCGCGTTCCTTTCGGGGACGGTGGGGCCGGTCGGCGGTCGCAACGCCGTCCACGAGTCCGCTCTCTGCATCCTCCTCGTGGATCCCCGCGCCGGCTGAGCCGGACGCGGTCGGTCGAGCCGACGGGCTTCAGGGAGCCCCGGGGTCGATCGCTACGATGCCCGCGTCACCCTCGGACCAGGACTTCTCACATGACGAACACCACTTCCGCGTCCACGGCCCCCAGCCCCGAGCTCGAACGGCGTGCGATCGCCGTCGTCCGGGGTCTGTCGATGGACGCCCCGGCCCGGGCGAACTCGGGGCACCAGGGCACGGCGATGTCCCTGGCGCCGCTCGCCCACGTCCTGTGGACCCGGATCATGCGCTACGACGCCGCCGCACCGGAATGGGCGGACCGTGACCGCTTCGTGCTGAGCTGCGGACACGCCTCGATCCTCCAGTACGCCATGCTGCACCTCACCGGGTACGGGCTCACACTCGAGGACCTGGAGCAGTTCCGCCAGTGGGGGTCCCGCACCCCCGGTCACCCCGAGGTCGGTCACACACCCGGCATCGAGGTGACGACCGGGCCGCTCGGCCAGGGGTTCGCGAACGGCGTCGGCATGGCCATCGCCGAGCAGTCGCTCCGTGCCCGCTTCGGACCGGACGTCTGCGACCACCACATCTGGGCGATGGTGTCCGACGGCGACCTGTCCGAGGGGGTCAGCCACGAGGCTGCGTCTCTGGCCGGTCACCTGGGTCTCGGGCGGCTCGTGTACGTCTACGACGACAACCACATCTCGATCGACGGACCGACCGAGCTCGCTCTCACCGACGACGCCGCCAAGCGGTTCGACGCCTACGGCTGGCACGTGCTCGAGCTCGGCGAGGCCGCCGAGGACCTCGACGCACTGGAGCAGGCGCTCCTCGAGGCCAAGGGCGTCACCGACCGGCCGTCGCTCGTGATCGTCCGCAGCCACATCGCCACGCCGTCCCCCCGGCTCACCGACGACGCGTCCGCACACGGGCTCGCGTTCAAGGTCGACGACATCGCAGAGACCAAGGCCGTGATGGGTCTCCCCGACCAGCCGTTCTACGTCCCGGACGACGTGCTCGAGCTGTACCGCTCGGCGGGTGCTCGCGGGCGGCTCCAGCGCGAGGACTGGGAGCAGCGCTCCCGCGCGGCCCTGGCCGGACGCGAGGCGGAGTGGGAGGCGTCGCTCGGTGGACGTGGCCTGCCCGGCTGGTCCGACGAGCTGCCGGGCTACACAGAGGCAGACCACCCGCCGACGCGGGTCGCCAGCGGTGACTGCGTGGCGGCGCTCGCGGGCGTGGTGCCCGGGTTCATGGCCGGCGCCGCCGACCTCGTCTCCAACACGGGGACCAAGCTGCCCGGAGCTCCGGTGCTCGGCCCGGAAGTGCCGGAGGGCACGCAGGTCCACTTCGGCATCCGTGAGCACGCGATGGGCTCGATCATGGTCGGCGCCGCGCACCACGGCGGGGTCCTTCCGGTCGGCGGCACGTTCCTCGTGTTCAGCGACTACATGCGCCCTGCCGCCCGACTGGCCGCGTTGTCCAAGGCCAAGTGCGTCTTCGTCTGGACCCACGACTCCGTCGGCGTCGGTGAGGACGGACCGACCCACCAGCCGGTCGAGCACGTCATGTCGCTCCGGCTCATCCCGGACCTGACGGTCATCCGACCCGCCGACGGCAACGAGACGTCGGCGGCGTGGCGCGTCGCGGTTGACGGCGACGGTCCCGTCGCGATGGTCCTCAGCCGGCAGAGCACACCGGTGCTGCCGACGACGTCGGAGCGGGCGGTCGAGGGTGTGGCCAGGGGCGGCTACGTCATCGCCGACGCATCCGCTCCCGACGTCGTGCTCGTCGGCACCGGAACAGAGGTCGCGGTCGCCCTCGATGCCGCCGGGCTGCTCGCAGAGGAGGGCCGTTCCGTGCAGGTGGTGTCGTTGCCGTGCTGGAGCCTCTTCGACGCCCAGGACGAGACCTACCGCCGGTCGGTGCTGCCTCACGGCGTGCCGACCGTCTCGGTCGAGGCCGGGGTGACGCTCGGCTGGGAGCGCTACGCCGACGCATCGGTCGGCATCGACCGCTTCGGCGCGTCCGCCCCTGGGGGAGTCGTCATGGTCGAGCTGGGCATCACTGCCGAGCACGTCGCACAGGTGGCCCGGGACCTGATCGGCTGATCCCGGTCGGCTGGTCCCGGTCAGGGAGGTCCTGCCGTCGGCCTCGCCGACGTAGGTTGGTCCCATGGGACGCGTCCATGACCTCTACGACCGACAGCGACAGAGCCCCTGGCTCGACAACCTGAGGCGGGCGTGGATCGCCGACGGCAGCATCCAGGGATGGATCGACCGCGGGGTGCGCGGCATCACCTCCAACCCGTCGATCTTCCAGAAGGCGATCGAGGCCGGCGACGAGTACAGCGCACAGCTGCTCGAGCTGGTCGGGGCCGGCTCCTCGATCGAGGACGCCTACTGGACGATGGTTGCCGACGACATCGTCGCCGCGCTGGCGCTCTTCCGGCCGATGTACGACGCATCGGACCGGGGTGATGGCTACGTCTCGGTGGAGGTCGCGCCCTCGCTGGCCCGTGACACCGACGGCACCGTGGAGATGGCCCGTGACCTGTGGCGGCGCATCGACCGACCCAACCTGTTCGTCAAGATCCCGGCGACCGCCGAGGGTCTGCCCGCCATCCGTGACGCCATCGCCGAGGGCATCAACATCAACGTGACGCTCATCTTCAGCCTCGACCGCTACCAGGGCGTGATGGAGGCCTACCTCGACGGTCTCGACGCTGCCGCCGACGCGGGCCGCGACCTCTCCAGGATCTCCTCGGTGGCGAGCTTCTTCATCAGCCGGGTCGACACCGAGGTCGACCGACGGCTCGACGCCGTCGGCACCGAGCAGGCGCTCGCCCTGCGGGGTCAGGCCGCCGTGGCCCAGGGGCAGCTGGCCGGTGCGATGGCGCGGGAGACCTTCGCCGGTCCGCGTTGGGAGCGTCTGGTCGCTCGGGGTGCGCGCTTCCAGCGGCCGCTGTGGGCGTCGACCTCGACCAAGAACCCCGCCTACCCGGACACGCTGTACGTCGATCAGCTCATCGGCCCGGACACCGTGAACACGATCCCCGAGGCGACGCTCGAGGCGTTCGAGGACCACGGCACGCTCGCCCGGACTCTGGACGCTGACGTCGAGGGCGCCAGGGCGACGTGGGCGGCCGTCGGTGGGCTGGTGGACCTCGACGACGTCGGTCGCGTGCTCGAGGCAGAGGGCGTCACGGCGTTCGAGAAGAGCTACGACGAGCTGCTCGGTGCCCTCGAGACCCGCGCCCGCGACCTGACCTGAGTTCAGCCACCCCACCGAACTCGGGTCACCTGACGCCCCATGTCGGCGCGAGACGACCCGAGTTCAGCCACCCCACCGAACTCGGGTCACCTGACGCCCCATGTCGGCGCGAGACGACCCGAGTTCAGCCACCCCGGCGGGTTGGTTCGCATACTGAACCCACTGTTGTAGGGTGCCGATCCGTGACCGTGTCGCAGCAGGTGTCCTCTGACGGCCTCATCGACGCCGATGGGGTCGCAGGTGCGCCCGACTGCTCCATCGCCCGGGCGCTCGACATCGTCGGTGACCGCTGGACGATCCTCATCCTCCGGGACGCGTTCCGGGGGCTTCGGCGCTACGACGAGCTGCGCCGGGACCTCGACATCCCCCGCGCCGTCCTCGCAGATCGCCTCCGCCGACTCGTCGACGCCGGCGTCCTCACCCGGCGCCGCTACCAGGACCACCCACCGCGCGACGAGTACCGCCTCACCCCGATGGGGATGCAGCTGTCGCCGATCCTCGTCGCTCTCATGCAGTGGGGTGATCGCTGGCTCGGCGGCCCCGGAGGCGCTCCGACTCTCCTGGTCCACGAGCCCTGCGGCACCGAGATCGATCTCGGCTTCCACTGCCGCTACTGCGACGTGGACTTCACGCCGGGTGACATTGCCAGTCGACCCGGTCCTGGACGCTCCGGAGGTGGCGGCTGATGAGCACGACGGCGGGGCGGGACCTC
>CAZNQK010000031.1:10255-29314 GCA_964575165.1 uncultured Aquihabitans sp.
CGACCCCGACGCGAACGGCCCTGACATCACCGAGCTCCTGGGTCTCGCGCTCCCCGACCTGATGGCACGGGCCAGAGCGATCCGCGACGTCACGACCGGGACGAGGGTCACCTACTCGCCGAAGGTGTTCATCCCGCTCACGATGCTGTGCCGGGACCGCTGCGGCTACTGCACGTTCGCCCAGCCGCCCGCACGGCTCGACTCGCCATACCTGGAGCCCGAGGCCGTCCTGCGCATCGCCCGCTCAGGGGCGCGCCGAGGATGCCACGAGGCGCTCTTCACGCTCGGTGAGGCGCCCGAGGACCGCTACCCCGCAGCGCGGGAGTGGCTCGCTGCGCACGGGTACGCATCAACCGTGGAGTACCTGGCCGCGATGTGCCGACTCGTGCTCGACGAGACCGGCCTCCTCCCCCACGCCAACGCCGGAGCGCTGTGCGCCGGAGATCTGTCCCTGCTCAGGACGGTCTCGCCGTCACAGGGGATGATGATCGAGTCGTTGAACGGGGACCTCGCGGCCCACCGCGGTGCTCCCGACAAGGCCCCGGAACGCCGCCTCGCCACCCTCGAGGCAGCGGGTGGCCTGGCTGTGCCGTTCACGACCGGGATCCTCATCGGCATAGGTGAGTCCCGACAGGACCGCATCGACGCGCTCGCTGCCATCGCCGCGATCCACCGACGCCACGGCCACGTGCAGGAGGTGATCGTCCAGAACTTCCTGCCGAAGCCCGGCACGGCGATGCACATCTCGCCACCGTGCCCACCCGAGGTCCACCTCGACGCGGTCGCCCTGGCCCGCAACATCCTGCCGGCCGACGTCCGGTTGCAGGCGCCGCCCAACCTCTCCGACGACTTCGGCATCCTGCTCGATGCCGGGATCGACGACTGGGGCGGCGTGTCCCCTGTGACCGCCGACCACGTGAACCCGGAGCGTCCCTGGCCCGACCTGGATCGCCTCCGGGAGGTGACCGAGGCCAGGGGGTTCGCCCTCGCCCCCCGCCTCACTGTCCACCCGACCTTCGCGTGCGACCCGGACCGCTGGATCGACGAGGGGTTGCACTTCGCTGTGATGGACCGCTCCGACTCCGAGGGGTTGGGACGCGATGACCCCGGAGCGCAGTTCCCGCAGAAGGTGGCGGCGATCACCCCCGTCGGCGACGACGCCGAGGTGACGTTGAGCGGCCCCCGCTCGACGCAGTGGTACTCGGGTGCTCCCGTCGCTCCCACCGTCCTCGTGCCCGCGGCGCAGAACCGCGTCGGCGGAGCGGTGGCCGAGGTGCTCGACGGCGTGCGGGCAGGTCAGCAGGTCGACGAGGCCGAGATCCTGACCTTGCTCTCTGCCCGCGGTCCGGAGGTGGCGGCAGTGGCGGCGGTGGCGGACGAGTTGCGGCGAGAAGCCGTCGGCGACGAGGTCACCTACGTCCGCAACCGCAACATCAACTACACGAACGTCTGCACGTTCAAGTGCCGCTTCTGCGGGTTCTCGAAGGGCCCGCTGAGCCTCAACCTGCGTGGCACTCCGTACCTGTTGACCCTCGACGACATCGCCGAGCGCGTCGCCGAGGCCGCTGCCGACGGGGCGACCGAGGTCTGCCTCCAGGGCGGCATCCACCCCGACTTCGACGGCGACTACTACATCGAAGTGACCCGCGCCGTGAAGGAGGCGGCGCCCGACATCCACGTCCACGGGTTCACGGCCCTCGAGGTGTTCGAGGGCGCCCGCCGCCTGGGTGAGCCGCTCGAGGTCTACCTGGGGCGGCTGCGCGACGCCGGTCTGCGGACCCTTCCGGGCACCGCGGCAGAGGTCCTCGACGACGACGTCCGCGCGATCATCTGCCCCGACAAGATCGACTCGGAGCAGTGGCTCGAGGTGCACCGCAGCGCTCACCGGGCAGGCCTCAACAGCAACGTGACGATGATGTTCGGCTCGGTCGAGCGGCCGCGGAGCTGGGTCCGGCACCTGCTCGTCACGCGGGACCTGCAACGCGAGACGGGCGGCTTCACCGAGTTCGTCGGTCTCCCGTTCGTGCACATGGCCGCGCCGCTGTACCTCCAGCGCCGATCACGCCGTGGCCCGACCTTCCGCGAGGTGGTCCTGGTGCACGCCATCGCACGGATCGTCTACCGGGGCAGCATCGACCACGTGCAGGCATCGTGGGTGAAGCTCGGACTCGCCGGAGTGGCGCAGCTGCTGCAAGCCGGAGCGGACGATCTGGGAGGCACGCTCATGGACGAGAACATCAGCCGCGCCGCCGGTGCCGAGCACGGCACGATGGCGACCGTGGACGACTTCCGGAACCTCGTCGAGCCGCTCGGACGGACCCTCGCCCAGCGCAGCACGCTCTACGGCCGCGTGGATCCTGCGGCGGCTCCCGTCTGAGGTGAGCCGACGGGGTCGGAGGCCTACGGGGTCGGACTGCAGTTGGACGACGTCGGACCGAGCACGACCCTCAGGGTCTCGGTGCCGGCGGTGATGGTCGCCGGTGTCGCCGACGGCTGGCACACGGTCGGCTGCCAGCGCAGGAGCAGGCCACCCGCATGGGTCGCCGGGACAGGGGCGACCGTCGCCGGTGATCCGTCCGAGGTGAGCACCAGGGGAAGCTCGGGCGTGCGCTTCGGGGTCACGGAGGCACCGGCCACGACTTCTCCGGCGTCGGGTTGCCGGTCGCCTTCCACGCCGGCGAGAACGACGATGCGTGACCCTGTCGCCGGTGCTGCGACCTTCACCGGGACGGTCGTGGTGATGCGCTCCCCGAAGGGGCCGGCACCGTCGCAGGCCGTCACCTCGACCTGGATCGTGGGTGTGTTGACGGAGGAGTAGCGGAAGGGGATGTCGACCATCGCTGAGGCACCACCGCCGACCCGCTCGCACGTCGGACGCGGGGTAGCCACGATCGGTCGGGTCACCAACGGATCGCCGAACTCGGCGTTCACGTCCACGAGGGTCGGGTCGGTGAGATCCGGGTCGTTCCAGCGGACGCGCAGCACCACGGTCTGTCCGGCGACGGGACTCGATGTCGGTACCATCGTGGCGCCGTCGAGGAGCTCGGCCTGGACGGTCATCGGCTTGTTCGGGGGGACGGTCGTGGTCGGCGCGGTGGTGGGCACCGTTGTGACCGCCGCCGTGGTCGTGGTGCTGACCGACGTCATGGTCGTGACCGGAACGGTCGTCATGTCGGCCGGCGGCGTGGTCGTCGTGGTGGTGGTGGAGGACGTGGAGGTGCTCTGGTCGCGGTCGGCGCTGATCTCCTGGGGTTCGGGTCGCGGCCACACGGCGATGGTGATTCCGAGCGTGACGACGGCAGCGGCCACGCCCAGGAGCCCACGGCGCCGACGGAGCCGACGACCGGCTCGGACGTCGACGAGGCGACGGATCCGACCGGTGTCGAGATGGGGGACGGACAGCAGGGCGAGGACCGCTGCCGTGGTCGACGAGGCCGAGAACTCGGAAGCCGACACCTCGGTCGCGTGCCAGGGCCGGTTCGGTGTGCTGTCGCGTCCTGTCGCGGACGCTTCATCGGGTCGGTCGTCGGTTCCCGCATGCTCCGTGAGGTCGCTCACTCGAGGTCTCCGAGTCGCGCGTCGAGGGGACTCTCGACCTCGGTCGCCACCCGCCGACGATCAGCGAGTCGGGTTCCGATCCTCGCGAGGGCGGATCGCACGTCGTCGTCGGACAGCCCCAGCAGCACGGCGGTCTCGGTCGGAGTCGTTCCGGCGCCGAGGCAGACGACGCCGACGCGCCGATCGTTGCGTCGTGCCCCCGTCAGCGCCTCCTGGAGCTCCCAGAGGGCGAGGCCGTGGGCATCCCATTCTGCTCCGACGCCGTCCTCGAGGAGATCCGCCGGGAGGAGGTCGTCGGCTCGGGCGCCATCTGGGAGCTGCACGCGTCCCGGGTGGCCGATCAGGCGATCGAGGCACAGGTCGGCCGTCCACGCCACCACTCGATGCAGGGCGTGGTCGTTGTCGCCGAGGTGATGGACGCGAGCTCGGCTGAACGCCTCCACGGTGACCTCGTCGGCGACGGGATCCGACAGCGACGGAGCCTCTCGTCCACGGTCCAGCACCCTGCGGGCGAGTCCGACGACACCGGGACAGGCGCGCTCGAACAGCAGATCGAATCCGCCGCGCGCTCGATCGGCCCCGGCGGAGAGGCCGTTGTCCGGCGAGATGACCTCCTGCACAGACCCGGATCTTCTCACGACGGCCGCCTCGGACCCGGGACCCCGAGGTGGTCCACCTCCCCCGGATCGGTTCGCGTCGCCGGTACCGTGGGCCCCTCATGAGCGCCCGCCGACCCAGCTACAGCACCGGAGACCCGGTCCTAGACAGCCGGATCTCCGAGCTGCTCGACGTCGCCTCGGTCAGCCGTGACCGGGAGTTGGTGAGCGAGTTGGTGACCTCGGTGCTGCGGATGTCCCGTGAAGGGGTGAACCGCGGGGACCTGAAGATCGCGAACTCGACCCTGAAGGAGATGCGGTATGCCTTCCAGGTGTTCGACCCGTACCGCGCTGCGAGGAAGCTCGCGATATTCGGGTCCGCTCGGACCGGGACCGAGGAGCCGGCGTACGACGCTGCACGGCGCGTCGGGCAGGCCATCTCGGACGAGGGGTGGATGGTCATCACGGGCGGTGGCCCGGGCATCATGACCGCCGGGATCGAAGGCGCCGGGCCGGAGAACAGCTTCGCCGTGAACATCGTCCTGCCGTTCGAGCCACGTGAGGGCGGGTCCATGGTCCACGACGGGAAGTCGATCAACTTCCGGTACTTCTTCACCCGCAAGCTCACCTTCATGAAGGAGGCGAGCGCCTACGTGATGTTCCCTGGTGGGTTCGGGACCATGGACGAGACCTTCGAGCTCCTCACCCTGTTGCAGACGGGACGTGAGCTCCCCGCGCCGATCGTGTTGTTCCAGCCCGACGGTGACGGGTACTGGGAGACGTTCCGCCGCTTCCTCGAGATCGAGCTGCTCGACTCGAAGCTCATCCGTCCCGAGGACCTCGAGCTCTTCCACATCACCTCCGACGTGGACGACGTCGTCGAGCACGTCACGTCGTTCTTCCGTGTGTACGACTCGTTGCGGCACGTCGGAGGGCGCCTGGTCCTGCGGCTCCGCAAGGAGCTCACCGATGCCCAGCTCCAGCAGCTGAACGAGCAGTTCGGTGACATCGTCGTGTCGGGTCGCATCGAGCGTGCGGAGGTGTCGTCGGTCGAGATCGCTGATGACGACGCGGTGGACCTCCATCGGATCCGGTTCCGTTTCACCAACGACGGTGGAGCGCGGCTCCACGCCATGATCGACGTCATCAACACGTTCTGAGTCGACCCGACGCTCCCGCTACGTCCCGGTCCCTCCGTCCCGACACGTGGATGTGGTCAGGCGTCGTCCGGTTCCTGGAGGAGGTTGACCGCCTTCTCGACAGCGCGTCGGGCCCGGGTCAGCCGACGCTCGTCGACGGGCAGCTCGTGGCCGCCGGCGTCGATCGACTCCCGGAGTCGCTCGATCGCCAGATCCGCGAGCTCCTCCGAGATCGCCTCCAGGCGGGCCCTGATGTCGTCGAACTCCCCTGCCATGGGGCCCAGGCCTAGCACTCGCCGACGACATCGGACGGCATCGCTCCGGGCCCGGCGTGGGGATCGGTAGATTCCGGCGGTGACCGGCAGCGACGACACCGCCCGACAGTGGGTGAGCCTCGAACACGACGGCGACACCTGGATGTTCGACGCCACGTTCCTGATGAGCCCCTACCGCTGCATCTTCAACGACGGCTGCAAGGGAGTGCTCGACGACGACGCGACGGAGCTCGGTCACGGATGCTGCTCCTTCGGGGCGCATTTCGCGGACAAGGCCGACCGCGTGCGGGTCCGCAAGTTGGTCAAGCGGCTCGCTCCGCAGCAGTGGCAGCTACGGGACGTTGCGGGCGAACGGGGTGGAGCGATCGAACGCGACGATGAAGGCAACTGGGTGACGGCGCTGCACGACGGCGCGTGCATCCTCCTGAACCGTCCCGACTTCGAGCGCGGGGCCGGGTGTGCGCTCCACGTCGCCGCTCTCGACGCCGGTGAGAGCCCGCTGGGGTGGAAGCCCGAGGTCTGCTGGCAGGTCCCCCTGCGTCTCGAGTTCCACACCGACGAGGTCGGCCACACCACCCACACCTTGCGGGAGTGGCGGCGCCGCGACTGGGGCGAGGGCGGTGCCGAGTTCCACTGGTGGTGCACAGAGGCGCCGGAGGCGTTCACCGCTCATGAGCCGCTGGTGACGACGTGCCGTGACGACATCGTGGCCCTGGTGGGACAGGTGGTCTACGACCGGCTCCGCGGGCTCCTGGGTGTGGACGACGGGCCGGCATCGACGGTCACCTGGTTGCCGCATCCTGCCGTGCGGCGCTGAGCGCCAGCGGTCGCGTCGATCGCTGCGACCGGCAGCGGGATGAGAGTTCAAGGATGCTCCCGGCCGCGCCGAATGCTCAGTCGTGTCTGCGTTCACCAGCCCAGAACTGACCCGCGTCGCCGAGGAGGAGGGGATGATCTTCCCTCCGTTCGTCGTCGATCAGCTGGTCGCCGCCCTTGATGCCGGCAAGCACGTGATCCTCACCGGTCCCCCCGGGACCGGGAAGACCACCCTCGCCTACCTGGCGGCGGAGCTCGGTCGTCACTCGATGCTCTGCACCGGCTACCAGCCGACGACCGCCACGTCGGAGTGGACGACCTTCGAGACGATCGGAGGGCTGCAACCCACCCCCGAGGGCCTGATCTTCCGGCCGGGCCTGTTCGTCGAGGCGATCGAGTCCGGCAAGTGGCTCGTGATCGACGAGCTGAACCGCTCGAACTTCGACCGGGCGTTCGGTCAGCTGTTCACCGTCCTGTCGGGGTCCGCCGTGGTGCTGCCGTTCCGACGCAGCGGGCAGGTCCGGCCGATCTCCCTCGTCCCCCACGGGGTGGAGCCGCCGGGTGAGACCGACCCGATCCGGCTACCGGCGACGTGGCGGATCATCGCCACCATGAACGCCCTCGACAAGCACCTCCTCTTCGACATGTCGTACGCGTTGATGCGCCGCTTCGCCTTCATCGAGGTCACCACGCCGCCGGACTGGGCCTACGAACGGCTGCTCGAGGGTGACGGGGAGTTGGTCAAGCGGCTGTTGCCCCTCCGCAGGCTGAACAACCTGGGCCCCGCCATCTTCGTCGATGCCACCCGCTACGTTCGTCGACGGAGCCGCGACGACATCAGCGACTCACGCCTGTTGTTCGAGGTCTTCTACGCGTTCTTCCTCCCCCAGTTCGAGGGGATCGACGAGCACTCGGCGGTGACCCTCTACCGCACGGTTGCCAAGGAGCTCGATGTGCCGGAGCAGCAGGAGGCTCGACGAGTCGTCGCGGAGCTCCTCGGCGAGGAACTGGTCGGCTGACCGTGGACCCCACGGCAGCGCTGTGGCAGCGGCGTTCGCCGCACTCCCCCGCCATCCCGACCGTCGCGGCGCTGACCGGCATCGACGTCGGGACCTTGTCCGACGCGACGGCGATCGCTCTCGCTGCATCCGACGAGGCAGGAGCTCTCCTCGACGGCATGGAGGTGCGCATACGGACGCTCCCCAGCGCCGTGGCGACATCTGCCGAGCGCTGCGCTGGTTCGGTCCGCGGTCCCATCATGTGGTCCGAGACCCTCACGGCCAGGGCGAACTCCTTCGGCAACGAGGACGTGTTCGTGTGCATGACCACGGCGCGGAGCTTCGATCGTGTCGAGAACCAGCTCCTGGTCGACGCGCTCGACTCGATTGCTGCGGCGGCGCGGGCTCTGCGGGGACCGACCGGGGAACGGGTGACGTCGGATGACGCCGAGAAGATCGGCGCGGTCGCTGATGAGGCCCGTCGCTGGCGATCCGACGACCGCCTGGCCGGCATCAGGCCCCGGCGGCTGACGGGTCGTGCGGCGGCTCACGTCCGCGGTGGGCACCGCAAGGCGTGGATCGAGCCGGTCCTCGCCGTGAGGCGGCGGGCGAGGGAGCCTTTCCACCCCGAGGACGTGAGCGGGTTGACCGACGAGTGGACGAGGACCGCCCACGGTCACATGCTGAGGGTCCTCGACGCACTGGACCTCAGACGGCCGCTGTCCCTCAGCGACGGTGGCGTGTGGTGCGGTCCGGTCTCGTTCCGGCACCCGGACTCACCCGGATCGGGCGTCGACGGACTTGCGGTCCGCGGACGACCGGTGCTCCCCGTCGGCGACGAGCTGGCCGGAGCGCCGTGGGCCCACCGACTTGCGGGTGAGGGGATCAGGCTGCCTCAGAACGACGATCCGCAGGCACTTCGGGAGTTGCTGGTCGGTCACGGCGGGCCGTGAACGCTCCTCACGGCCTGACTCGGGGACCTCACCGGTAGGTGTCGTCGTCCTCGTCGTCGTCGTACGGCGAGTCCTGATTCCGGGACTCCGCGCCGGGCGACTCGATGTCGTCGGAGTCGTCGGCGAAGCTCGGCCGATCGGACTCCAGATCTGTGAAGATCGCCTCGATGTCGAGGTCCGGACCGCGCTTCATGGCGCGTGCTTCTTCGTAGCGGCGATGCCGACCCTTTTTCACAGAGCACTCTCCGTCATCGACGACCGGCCGCGAGAGGGGGCCGGACTGCAGAGTGTAGCGCGACTCGTCGGTGATCCGGATGTCCTGGGCGTCCGGAGCGGCAGACGCCAGTCGGTAGGCTGGACGCGTGAAGAAGCCCGACGATCTCGAGTGGTGGCAGACCGGCGTGGTCTACCAGGTGTACCCGCGCAGCTTCGCCGATTCGAACGGTGACGGCGTCGGTGACATCCCGGGCGCCACGGCCCATCTGGGGCATCTGAGAGATCTCGGGGTCGACGCGGTGTGGTTCTCGCCGTTCTTCCGGTCGCCGATGGCGGACTTCGGCTACGACGTCTCGGACCACTGCGACATCGATCCGCTCTTCGGGACCCTCGCAGACGCCGACCGCATGACCGAGACGGCCCACATGATGGGGCTGAAGGTCGTGTTGGACTTCGTCCCCAACCACACCTCCGACCACCATCCGTGGTTCATCAACTCCAGAGCGTCACGGACGGCGTCGAAGCGCGACTGGTACGTGTGGCGGGATCCGGCTCCCGACGGTGGTCCGCCGACGGACTGGCAGGCGGCGTTCGGGGACTATCCGGCATGGACGTTCGACCCGACGACGGACCAGTACTACCTGCACCTGTTCCTTCCCGATCAGCCCGACCTCGACTGGAACAACCCGCAGGTCGCCGACGCCATGACCGACGTCATGCGCTTCTGGAGCGACCGTGGCGTCGACGGGTTCCGCATGGACGTGGTGCATACGGTGGGCAAGCGGCTCGACGTCGACACGCCCAGCGACCTTGTCGGTCTGCCGGCTTGCATCCTCGACCACGGGCCCGGGGTCCACGAACGATTGAGAGAGCTCCGGGCCGCGACCGACAGGTTCGGCACCCCGCCGGTGTTGATCGGCGAGACCTTCGTGTTCGAGCGCGAGCGGGTGGTCGAGTTCCTCGGCCTCGGCGACGAGATCCACCTGGGGTTCAACATCCCCGCTGTCGGCACACCGTGGGCGGCCGAGAACTGGGCCCGGGAGATCACGAGCGCGATCGACCTCTACGAACCCGTCGGGGGTTGGCCGTGCTGGGTTCTGTCCAACCACGACGTCGGACGTCACCGCACCCGGTACGGGACCGAGGCGCGTGCCCGCTCAGCCGCCGTGCTGCTGCTGTCGATGTGGGGGACGCCGATCCTCTACCAGGGCGAGGAGCTCGGCATCGAGGACGCTGTGGTCCCGGAGGAGCGCGTGGTGGACCCGGGCGGTCGTGACGGTTGCCGGGCGCCGATCCCCTGGACCGACGAACCGGGCCGGGGCTGGCCGTCCGATCCCTGGCTGCCGTTCCCTCCCGATTCCGCTGAGCTCAGCGTCTCCCGGCAGACCGGTGATCCGACGTCGATGCTCGAGCACTACCGCCGCCTGCTGGAGCTGCGCCGCCGCACGCCGGCGCTGCACGCCGGCCGCATGGCGCTCCTCGATGCTCCCGAGGGCGTGTTGAGGTTCCGCCGCTGGCTCGACGGCGCCGATGGCGCCGAAGGAGCTCCGATCGAGGTGCTGGTCAACTTCACCTCCGAAGAGGTCGCCGTCGACGCGGCATCGGGGACGTGGATCGGCGGGACGGCCGCTCCTGGCGCCCCGCCCGGGCCCGGCAGCGCCCTGGGGCCCGACGAGGCGCGCATCATCTCCCTCGCGTGAACCTCACTCCGGTCGAGCTGCTGGCCCTGTCGGGCGTCGCCGGTCTGGTGGGTTCGGTCGCCGGCATCGGCGGGGCGACCCTTCTCGTCCCGGTCCTGTTGGCTCTCGGCGTCGAGCCGACCGCCGCTGCGCCGATCGGTCTGCTCACAGTCGGAGCTGCGTCGCTCTCTGCCGGGGCTCGTCAGCTCGACGAGGGACGGGTGCACCATCGGCTCGGTCTCACATTGGAGCTGGCAGCCTCGACGGGAGTGGCCATCGGAGCCCTGGCCTCGACCGCCGTGTCGGAGGACGTGCTGGCCCGGGTTCTCGGTGTCGCCGCGCTGGTCGGGGCGGTCGCTGCCGTCGCCCGCAGCGGGATCCGCAACGTCCCGGTCGCGTCGTTCGGCGCCGAAGAGGTTCCCGGCGAATGGCCAGGGACGCTCGGAGGTCAGTACGAGCTGGACGGCAAGGTGGTCCCCTACCAGGCGGAGCGTCTCCCGCAGGGGCTGGTCGCAGCGCTCGGCGCAGGTGTCGTGTCGGGGCTGTCCGGCGTCGGCGGTGGGTTCCTGAAGACGCCGGCGATGAGCGAGATCATGAAGGTTCCCGTCAAAGTGGCGGCGGCCACCACGACCTTCACCCTGGGCATCACAGCGACCACCGGCATGCTCGTCTACGCGTTCCAGGGGCGACTGCAGATCGACGCCGGCGGCGCGGCACTCGCCGGCTCGCTCATCGGCGGCCTCCTCGGTGCCCGCATCCAGACCGGCGCGACGCCGATCGTGGTGCGACGGGTGACCGGGGCGCTCCTGGCGGTCATCGCCGTACTCGTCATCGGACGGACGTTCTGACCGTGTCGGAACCAACGGGCGCGCCGATCCCTGATCCCCGGGCGGACCGGTTCCGTCCGCTCGTCATCGGATCCAAGGTCGCGATGGTCGCAGCGACAGGCCTCGCACTCCTCAGCATGGCCGTCCCACCAGAGGCCGAGAGGTGGATCGCGGGAGCAGCGATCGTCGTCGTCCTCGTCGCACCGGTAGCCCGGATCCTCTGGCTCGCCAACAGGTGGTTCCGTCGCGGTGATCCGCGCTACGGCTGGGTCGCGATCGGCGTGCTCGCGGTCGTCGCCGCCGCTGCCGGCGCCGCCGCGCTCTGAAGCGCCCGAAATCGCTCCGAATCGCTCCGAATCGCTGATGCCCGAGAGGATCAGGCCGATCGGTCCTCGAGGACGAGGCCCTTCTTCCGGTCGAACGCCAGGGCGGCCTCGCCGGCCAAGAGCCTTCGGATCGGCTCACCGACCAGCTCGGCCCGCCAACCATGCGTGAGCCGGGCGTCGGGGACGCCTCGCAGGAGGTCCTCGAGGTCGGAGCGGGTCGCGAGCACCGACGTCTCGAGGTCGAGCTCCCGTGCCCGCTGGCTGACCCACGCCGACACGAGCGGGACGGCCGGTCGGAGCTCGCTCGCCAGCTCCGGCACCGGAGGCCCTGGGGATCGCCGTGGTTGGGTGCCGGCAGAGGCCGCGACCAGAGCGAGCAGCTCCTCGCCGGCTCCGCCCCGCACCGACCGGCCGTCGACCCCGCGCAGCGACCTCAGCTCCTCGATGGTGCCCGGCGCAGCGGTCGCGACCGAAACCACCGCCAGGTCCGAGAGGACGAAGCGTGGGGTCTGGTCGGTCTCGACGGCCCGACGCTCACGCCATGCGGCGACGGCCTGGGCGACCGCCAGCTTGGAGCCACGCAGGTGACGCAGCTCCTTGATGCGTCGCCAGGCCTCGTCGGGGTCCCGGGGTCCGCGCGGCTCGACGCGCATCTCCTCGCAGCCGTCGAGGACCCACTGGTCGCGGCCACGTTCGACGAGTCGCTCCCACAGCACGTCGTGGAGTGCGAGGAGGTTGGCGACGTCCGAGGCTGCGTAGTCGAGCTGGGCCGGCTTCAACGGGCGACGCATCCAGTCGGTGAGCCGGTCGGCCTTTGCGACGCGGACGTGCAGCTCCCGCTCGAGCAGCGTCGTCAGCGAAGGACTCGTGTACCCGAGGAACCCTGCTGCGATCTGCGTGTCGACCAGGCGGGACGGGATGGTTCCCGTGCACCTCTCGAGCACCTCGAGGTCCTGGCGGGCGGCATGCATGACGGCCGTCGCGGGGCTGTCGAGGATGCGGGAGAACGGTGCGAGGTCGACGCTCAGGGCGTCGACCAGAGAGACGCCGTGCTCGTCGGCGATCTGAACGACCGCGACGTGTGGGAAGTACGTGCGTTCCCTGTGGAACTCGGTGTCGATCGCGTACCGGTCCTGGCCCTCCAAGCGGTCGAGGAGCGCAGCGAACGCCGAGTCGTCCTCGATGAGCGTGTGCTCGCCAGCCCCGGTGTCGGTCACGTCCTCCGCTCAGTCCGTGACGGGTCCGGAGTCGACGGCCCGGCCCGACTCGATCCAGGCCTGGGTGCCTCCCGCGACGTTGGTCGCTGCGATCCCCCTTGTGGCGAGGAGCTCGGCGGCCCTCGCGCTCCGTGCGCCGGAGCGGCAGATCACGTACACCTGCCCGGTGTCGGGGAGCTCGTCGACGCGGGACTCGAGCTCGGGTAGCGGGATGAGCACGACGCCCGGCACGCGCGCCTCGGCGTGCTCATCGGGGTTGCGGACGTCGAGTACGAACGAACCGGTCGGCAGGGATGCGAGGTCGTCCACGGTGATCTCGTCGATGGGCACGAGGTGAAACCTACTCCCGCCGGACCCCGTGACCGTGTGACCGTGCGGCCGCCGACGGGTCGAGCCCCGGTGAGCGATCGTGGCTGCCAGGCTGGTGGCGCCGTCAGGTCCTCACCCGGTGCTCCGGGGTGGGCGGAGCCGCTCGGGGAGGTCCTCGGGCCGATCGGCATCGGCGAGCGCATCGGGCCGCGCCGGCTCCAGGCGTCGCTGCACGAGGCGGGTCGAGGTGAACGTCCGCCACATCGAACGTTCTCCCGACCGGAACCGGTCGACGGCGACGTCCGTCGCCCGGGCCGACAGAGCCGTCGCCGACCACTGAGTCCGACCGTCGAGGTCGAACGCTGCGACGTCCGCCCCGCGTTCCATCACCTCTGCGACCAGTGGCGTCAGGTCGGCGGCGTCGATGTCCGGGAGGTCGCAGGCCGCGACCAGGAGCGGTTCATGTCGATGCCGGAGCGAAGCAGTGACGACCCCGCCGAGGGGACCGGCGCCCGGATCGTGATCGGGGATCCACTCCCATCCTGCGGCAGCGGCTCGCCGGCCGTCACCGCCGACGAGGAGCACGCTCTCGCACCCGGCGCCGAGCAGAGCCCGGGCGACGTGGGACGCCAAGGGGTCATCGATCGAGCCGATCCACGCCTTGTCGACTCCCATTCGAGTGCTCGACCCACCGCAGAGCACGACCCCGATCACGCTGCGGCCCCGATCACGCGATGACACCGATCACGCGACGACACCCGGTCAACCGCGGTCCACCACTCCGCCGTACACGTGCTCGCCACCCCGATCGGCGTCGTGGTGGGCGACAGCCTCGGTGAGGTCGCCGACGAACTCATCGACCACCCGGTCGTGTCCGGGCGACAGCATCACGTGAAGCCCGCCCTGTTGGCGGTCGAGGTTCCAGCCCTTGTCGTCCATCACATCGGCGACGCCGCCGATGTCGACGGCCTGAGCGCCGTCCGCGCGGTCAGGATCCGCGGCGAACTCGAACAGCGACAGGTCGGGGTCGGAGGTGATGCGCAGCCCGTCGATCGACTCGATACCGGCGGTGAAGCCGCGCATCGCCGTCCGGATCCTCTCGGCCAGGCGCAGGTAGCCATCCTCGCCCAGGTGGACCATCGTCGCCCATGCGCCGGCGATCGGAGGTCCGGGTCGGGTGCCGGCCGAGCTCGACGATGCGTAGAGCCCGCCGGGCCAGGAGTCGTACATGAAGATCTGGCGTTGGTAGAGGTCCTGGTCCCTGTACAGGACGGTCGAGGCTCCCTTGAAGGTGAACCCGTACTTGTGGATGTCGGCCGACATCGACGTCACGCCGTCGACCCGGAAGTCCCACGGCGGGACCGGTTCGCCCAGGCGCTCCCACCAGGGCAGCAGGTACCCGCCGAGGCAGGCGTCGACGTGGCAGAGCAGATCCCGCTCGGATGCCAGCCCGGCGATCTCGGAGACGGGGTCGATGACTCCGAACGGGTAGCAGGGGGAGGACACCACGACGAGAGCGGTGCGATCGTCCATCGCCGCTGCGAAGGCTTCCGGATCGGCCCGGCCGTCGGGTGTGGTCGGGAGACGGGTCTGTTCGACGTCGAGGTAGGAGCAGGCCTTGGCGAACGCGGGGTGAGCCGTCTCGGCGCAGATCAGGGCGGGGTCTTTCACCCCTCGTGCGCGGGCATGGTCGCGGGCCGTCTGGACGGCGAGGAAGATCGACTCCGTCCCCCCGGACGACATCGATCCGCACGTCGCTCCGAACAGCGAGCAGGCCATGTCGATGACCTCGCCCTCCATCCGCAACAGGGTCCGGTAGCGGAACGGGTTCAGGGCGTTCTCGTGCAGGAAGCTGGACGCGATCTCGTGTTGCAGCGACTCGAGCTCGGGATCGTCCACGTCGTAGACGAGGCTGAACGCCCTGCCGCCGCGCCAGTCGAGGTCATCGGCTCGTTCGACCCGCACCTCGTCGAGGATGTCCTCGACGGAGCGTCCGGTCCTGGGGAAGGTCATGCGCGGACTGTACGTCGTCGATGCGGGTCACGGTCGCCCGATGTGTCCGCACCGGTGACAGCCGGTCAGCTCTCCTCGTCGGGGGTCGGGTCGAGTTGCAGGAGGAACGTCGCGCAACGCTCAGCCTCCTCCACCTCGCCGATGCGTTCGGCGGTGTCGCGGAGCCCTCGGAGCGATCGGAGGAATCCGCGGTTCGTCGGGTGCGCCCATCGGACGTAGCCGGACCCGCGCCAGCCGGAGGCGCGGAGGCGGTCGAGGCCCCTGTGGTAGCCGACGCGGTAGCAGGCGTAGGACTCGACGTGGTCTCGTCCGAGGTCGCCCAGCGTCGCCCATCCGTCGAGCGAGCGGGGGTGCGCGGCGACCACGGCCGATACAGCGTCCCGGCGGCCCGCAGCGTCGACCTCGAGGGCGGCGGCCAGCGCGGTGGCGGCGTCGGGAGGTTCGGGGTCCAGGACGGTCTCGGGAGGTCCGGAGGTGCTGAGGTTGACGGGACGGTCGGACATGACGCCCACGGTAGGTGCGGTCGGCGGCCCCGGCGCCGTTCCGTGGCTCAGGATCCGTCGGCGGTCGAGCCCGCTCCGTTCCGGTCGAGTCCGGCTGCGTCGAGATCGGTCACGTCGAGATCGGTCGCGTCGAGATCGGTCGCGTCGATCGGTGGAGCGCTCACGACCGCTCCGGCAGGGTCGATCGACGCCCGTTGCGCCTCCTGTCGCCACGACCTGTTCCGCGCGCTGGCCATCCATCGCTCGAGGGTCGGTCGCAGCACCTCGGTCCGCATCCGACGCTCCGGCTCCTCCTGTGCACGGCGCTCTAGGAACGGCATCGCGTTGTCGTACCCGCGGGTGATCAGCTCGTCGGTCCGCGAGAAGTCGTCGTAGCGGATGTCGGGTCGTCCGCCGGGCGGCAGGATCACCGCTTCCACCCCGTTCGGCAGAGCGGCCAGGTCGCGGGCGAAGCGCCCGTTGCGGGCGACCCAGTACGCCTGCATAGCGGCGTCGAGGGGACGGCGGATCTCGGTGTCGGGCCGTCCGTGACGCCCGACGTGCAGGACGTAGATCTCCCGGCAGCCGTGCTCCACGGCCCGGGTGATGGGTACGTTGTCGAGAGCACCGCCGTCGATGTAGCGACGTCCTTCGATCGAGACGGCGGGGAACACCGCCGGCAGAGCTGAGGACGCGAGCACTGCCGGTACGACGTATCCGGAGTCGAACCACTTCTCCTCGGCGGTGTCGACCTCGGCTGCGACGCACTCGAACGGCACCGAGAGGTCTTCGAAGCGCCGGGTGGGCCCGATGAGGAGCTCGAGTCCGCGGCGCAGCCCGTCGTTGCTGTGCAGGGACTCGCCCTTCCGGATCATCTGCACCATCGACGGCATCCTCGACGACGGCATCACCGCCTCGCCGGCTCCACGCCAGTGCTCGACGAGGCGGGCCACGCCGTCGACGTCGGGCGACGCCGCGTAGGCGGCGCCGTTCATCGCGCCGACGGAGCAGCCGAGGACGACGTCGGGGACGACGCCGTGCTCGGTCAGGGCTCTGAGCATGCCGACCTGGAGCGCCCCGAGGTTCCCGCCACCCGAGAGCACGAAGGCGACACGGTTCCTCCTCCGGGTGAGCGAGCGCAGGGTCGGCATCGCACAGAGGCTAGGAGTTCCAGGAGTCCGTGCCCATCCACGACGGGATCGATCGATGCCTCCCCGTCCGCCCCGAGGTGGGGATCCCCGAGTACCTCAGGCGCGACCCGCCGAAGGGTGTTCGACCCCTGCGCAGGTGCGGACGTAGCGGGCGAACTCGTCGGGGTGTGACAGGTGGGCGCCGTGACCCGCTCCGGGGATCTCGGTGAACACCCCTGCCGGGAGTCGTTCCGCCAGCTCCTCGGCCGACGAACGCCATGCGCCGTGACTCGATCCGCCGGCTCCGACGACGACCCGGACCCGGACCGCGTCGAGATCGGGAGAACTTGATGGCCGACGGAGATCGGAGAGCTCGGCGACGAGCTGTTCGCCCTCGGCGAGGCGCTCCTCGCGGTCCGCTGATCGCAGGCGGTCCCATGTCGAGTCGCCGACCATCATGCGGTAGAAGGTCTCCGCCGCAGCGGCCGGACCGCCTCGTTCGGCGGCAGCCAGCGCGAGGTCGGAGCCGTCGGAGCGGTAGCTCACCAGGGTCGGCACCGGCGACTCGAACGCGCCGAGCCCGACGAGTCCCGGGGGGTCGGAGGCGGCCAGCCGCAACGCGACGGTCCCACCGAAGCTGTGGCCGACGACGACGGTGGTGTCCGCTCCCGTCCAGTCGACTACGGCGGCGAGGTCGGCACCCTGCTCGTCGAGCGTGGCAGCGGTTCCGGCGCCGAGCGAGGTGGCGTATCCGCGGCGGTCGTACGCGGAGACGTCCAGGTCTCCGAGGCGGCGCATCACCCGCCCGAAGCTGGCGGCACGGTCCATCGCGCCATGGACCAGGATCACGGCGGGAAGCGCCGGATCGACGTGCTCGGGACGACGGCGGAGAACGCCGAGACCGTCGACGACGTGTCTGGTCAGAGGCGCCGGGCCCCTGCTCGACGACATGGGGCCGTCTCGACCGGTCAGGGCACCCGGGCGAGGCGCAGCAGGTCCGTCGAGCGGGTGCGCTTGCCGATGCCGGCCAGCACCGCCACCGTCTGACCGGTCTGCACGTAGCCGGCGTCGCGGGCGGCGACCACCAGGTCGTCCATGAGTGCGAGCGTGTCGCCGTGGTCGGGTGCCTTCATGGCGATGGTCCCCCAGCTCATGGTCAGCTGGCGCAGCGTGCGGTCGTTCGGGCTGAACGCGACGATCGGCATCGCCGGGCGGAACCGGGCGGTCGAGCGGACGGTGAAACCCGTCTCGCTGATGCAGATGATCGCGGCCACCTTCATCTCGGTGGCGGCCCGCCAGGCTGCGGCGGTCATGGCGTCGGTCAGCCGGTCCTCGGGGCTCTCCCCCACGGCCGATCGTCTCAGGAGCCGGATCCTGCGGGCCCAGGCGTCGTAGTCGAACTCCTGGTCGGCCCTCTCGGCGACCCGGCTCATCGTGGCGACGGTGTTGACAGGGTCCACGCCGACGGCGCTCTCGGCGGACAGCATCACGGCCGAGGTGCCGTCGAAGATGGCGTTGGCCACGTCGGAGACCTCGGCGCGGGTCGGCGACGGCGAGGTGATCATCGACTCGAACATCTGCGTGGCTGTGATGACCGGCTTGCCGCCGCTGATGCAGTCGCGGGTGATGCGCTTCTGGAGGTGCGGGAGCTCCTCGATGCCGAGCTCGGTGCCCAGGTCGCCGCGGGCGATCATGATCGCCCCGGCGGCCTCGATGATGCCGTGGAGGTTCTCGACAGCGGCCCGGGTCTCGATCTTGGCGACGATCAGGGGTCCGCGCGGGTAGGGCTCGGTCCCTACGCGACGGATGTCGTGTGCCGATCGCACGAAGCTCAGCGCCACCATGTCGACGTCCTCGTCGACGAAGGCGTCGAGCAGCCGCAGGTCCTCCGGCGTCGGCGTCTGCATGCTGAGTCGGTCCGACGGGATGTGCAGGCCCGGACGTCCCTGGACGGGACCGCCGTAGAGCACCGTGGCCTTGGCGGAGTCGCCGTCGACCGACTCCACACCCAGGACCACGCTGCCGTCGCCGACGGCGAGGTGGTCCCCGGCGTGGACGTCGGTGAGCAGGTCTCCGTAGTCGACACCGAGTACCGCTGCGTCGGAGTGGGCGAGCTCCGGCACCAGGGTGACGAGTCCTCCTGTCTCCAGGCGGGTCGGCTCGTCGAAGGCGCCGAGGCGCACCTTCGGGCCCGGCAGGTCGACGAGGATGCCGACGGGTCGGTCGATCTCGGCCGCCACCGCACGGACGGTGCGGTACCGCACGAGCGCCTCGTCGAGCGTGCCGTGTGCGAGGCCGATCCGCGCGACGTCCGCTCCGGCTTCGAGCACCCGTCGCAGGACGTCGGGTGAGTCGGACGCGGGACCGATCGTGGCGACGATCTTCGTACGGCGGGCCATGCCCCCAACCTACGGCGCCCGACGCCCAAGTCCGCGTCCCATTCCCGGTCCCCTCCCTCACCTCTCGCGTTCTCGTCCCTCACCTCTCGCGTTCTCATCCCGTTTCGCGCTGCGGAGCAGCGCGAA
>CAZNQK010000032.1:0-28715 GCA_964575165.1 uncultured Aquihabitans sp.
CGGCGCTCCCACCCGACGAGACCCCGGACATCCCGCGCCTCGTCAACGCGATCGCCCCCTACGACGCTGAGATCACCGGCCCTCCGCTCTGATCAGACAGCCATTGCCCGATCAGATCGTCCGGTCAACTGGTACGACGAGCGATCGTCAGGTCAATACCTCTTCTTCATCGCGGTCGACATGACGTCGTCTCAGGTGGTTGGGCCCGCAAGATGTCGGACCACGTCAGGCTCCCGGCGCGACGAAGTGGTCGATGCCGCCGATGACGGTGCGCTGGACCTGCACCTCGGCGGGTCGGACGACGGTGGGGTCGTCGGACAGCACCACGACGTCGGCCCGCAGGCCGGCGGCGAGTGAGCCGAGTCGGTCCTCGGTGCCGCGGGCCGCCGAGGAGCCCGTGGTGTAGAAGTGCAGAGCCTCCAGGCCGCTGACGGTCTGATCGGGTCCCAGCGTGGGTCGGTGCGCGGCGGCGTCCATGGCAGCCAGCACGTCGGTGGACTCGATCGGAGCATCGCTGGACCCGGCGACGCGCACCCCGGCGTCGAGCAGGGAGCGGAACGCGTAGGTGCCGCTCAGCCGTTCCGCGCCGACCCGGTCGGACAGCCAGTGGGCCTCGCTGCGCAGGTTGATCGGTTGGACCACTGCGGTCAGGCCGAGCTCGGCGAACCGCTCGACGGTGGCTTGGTCCAGAACCGAGGCATGCTCCACCCGGTGTCGATGGACGCCGGGGTGCGCATCCAGCAGTCGGCCGAACAGCTCGGCGGCGCGGGCGTTGGCGGCGTCGCCGATGGCGTGCACACACGCCGACATGCCCGCGAGGTGGGCGTCCTCCAACCGGCGGTAGGCCACTTCGGGATCGATTGTGGCCAGCCCGTTGGTGTGGGGGTGATCGCTGAAGGGCAGGTGCATGCACGCGGTGCAGCCGCCGAGGGTGCCGTCGAGGAACAGCTTCACTGCGTCCAGGCGCCGACCGGCGTCGGGCTGGTGCAGTGGGGTTCTGCGGTAGACGTCGACATCGGCCACGTCGGGGGTGATGAGGATGGTCTGGATGTCGAACGGCAGCTGGTCGACCAGCGCCGACCAGCCGACTGCCTCCAACTCGCCCGCACCGCCGGATGGGCCTTCGGCCGTGGTCTGGCACATGGCAGAGAGGGCAGTGACGCCCTGGCGCAGCAGCCGTTGGGACCACGACTTCGCACCGGCGCTGAGATCCTCCATGGTGACCTCGCCCATCAGCCCGAGCAGCGGCTCGACGGCCCGTTCCCGAACCAGTCCGGTCGGGACGCCGTGCGCGTCGAGCTCCACGGAGCCGCCCTCGACCACGGTGCCTGCCCGGTCGAAGCCCACCGAGCGCAGCGCAGCCTCGGAAGCGACCGCGTGGTGCCCGTCGCGGCGCACCAGCACCACGTCGCGTCCGGGTCCGGCGGCGGCCTGGAGCTCTTCCGCGGTGGGCAGTCGACGTTCCGCCAGGCGGGCGTCGTCGAGCTGGAATCCGATCACCGCACGGCTCGGGTCGGTGCTTCGGGCCTGGTCACGGACCGCGTCGAGCACCTCCCCGACAGAGCTCACCGAGTCGAGGACCAGCTGCTGTTCGAACACGCTCATCACCATCGGGTGTAGGTGCGCATCGACGAATCCCGGGGCCACCACCGCGCCGTCGAGGTGGACCGCCTCGGCGTCGGAGGGCAGCGCTGCTCGGCACTGCTCGGCGGTGCCGACCGCCACGATGCGGCCGTCCGCAAAGGCCATCGAGTCGACCTCTGCTGGTGCAGGGTCGGGTTGCAGCAGACGGGCGCCGGTGAACAGGCGGGCGGTCATCGCCCGATCGAGATGGGCTCTGCGACCAGGTGGTCGTCGATGGCGTTCCGGTCCACGTCGATGCCCCAACCAGGACCGCCGGGCAGCACCAGGTGCCCGTCCTCGATGGCGTAGCGAGTCGTGGTGAGGTGCTCGTCGAACATCACGTCGCCGGCCAGCTCCACGTCGTGGCCGAGGTGGTCGAATCGGGCAGCGGCCAGGTGGGCGTGCATGGCAGTGCCGATGCCGAGCGGCTGGTTGTGGATGATGGTGCCCAGGCCCCGAGCCGACGCGAAGTCGATGGCCCGCAACGCGGCGGTGATGCCACCGGGGCGTTCGCCGTTGATGCCGACAACCCCGCAACCACCCGCTTCCACCAACGCGACCAGGTCGCCGAGGCTGAAGAACCCCTCGTGGAGGAACAGCGGGACATCGGTGCGTCGGGCCAGGTCCACCATGCC
The DNA here is from genome assembly GCA_964575165.1 of uncultured Aquihabitans sp. Classification (GTDB taxonomy): domain Bacteria; phylum Actinomycetota; class Acidimicrobiia; order Acidimicrobiales; family Microtrichaceae; genus Dermatobacter. The sequence goes on from CAZNQK010000032.1 coordinate 2,259, forward strand.
CACCAGATCGCCGAGCGGCAGCGGCTGTTCGGCGGCGTCGATGCCGAACGGTTCTATCAGGGCCAGGGCCCGCGCTGCCCCGGGGGCGGAGTACGCCTGGTTGTAGTCCACCCGCAGGCGCAGCCGGTCGCCGCAGCGCTCTCGAACCGCGGCGACGGCATCGCGGTCCTCGGTGGGGCCGGTGCCGAGCTTCAAGCGCACCGTGCCGTATCCGGCCTTCTGGTAGCCGGCCGCGATCGCCGCCACCGAGTCCGGGTCGGCCAGCGGGATCAGACCGCACAGCGGGACCCGGTCCACCGTAGCGCCGCCGATGAGGTCGTGGACCGGTCGCCCCAACTGCCGGGCGGCCAGATCGTGACAGGCGATGTCGATCAACCCCTTGGCCATCTCGTTGCGGGCCACGTTCCGATCCATGCGGGCGGCCAGCGACTGCACGGCGATGGGGCGGGACCCCAGCACGTAGGCGGCGAGGTGGTGCTCGATGGCCGAGGCCATGTCGCGGTTGCTGACGCCGCTCTCGGGGAGCCACACATAGGCCTCGCCCCATCCCTCGACGCCGTCGGCGTCCACCAGCCGGCAGAACAAGAAGTCCGCTTCGAGCCAGGGTTCCTCGGTGGGGATGGCCATACCCAGGCCGTTGTCGCTCGCGGACATGGCCCCACGGGCCAACTCGGAGAGCGGCACCCGGACCTCGAACAGCTCCACCTGCTCGACCGGGGTCGAGCCCTTCTCCATCGGCCGGTTCATCCGATGCAACGTATCCGCAACCGATGGGCAGGACCGGTCTGTTGGCCGCGGCGGCGGGCAAACGGTCCGAGCAGGTCCGTAGTCTGATCCCCCAACTCGAAGGGGCCGGGCACCATGCCGTTGCGTTCGCTGGAGACCGACTATCTCGTGGTGGGCGCAGGCGCTATGGGGATGGCGTTCACCGACGCCCTGATCGACCACGCGGACGTGCACGTGACGATCGTCGATCGTCGGGACGTGCCAGGTGGGCACTGGCAGGACGCCTATCCGTTCGTCCAGCTGCACCAGGCGTCGGTGTTCTACGGCGTCGCGTCGACGGTGCTCGGAACGGGCGCCGTGCAGGAGCAGGGACCGGAGGCGGGACTCCAGGAGCGGGCCCGCAAGGCGGAGATCCAGAGCTACTACGCCGACATCATGCGCGACCGGTTCATCGGCTCCGGTCGCGTCGCCTTCCTGGGTGGGAGCGAGTACCGCTCCGAGGGCAAGGCCCACCTGGTCGCCTCCCTGGTGTCGGGGGAGACCACCGCCGTCAGAGTCCGACGCCGGGTCGTCGATGCGACGTACCTCGCCCCGACGATCCCGGCGACGACACCTCCGCCGTTCGGCGTCGGCGAAGGGGTCGACATCGTGGCCATCAACGAACTGCCGCGGCGGGAATCGCGATCGGGACGGTACGTGATCGTCGGCGCCGGCAAGACCGCCACCGACGGGATCGTCTGGCTCCTGGCCGACGGGGTGCCGGCCGAACGGATCACATGGGTCCGCCCGCGTGACCCGTGGATGCTCAACCGCGCCGTCGTCCAACCCGACCCGGTGGTCGCGCTCGGCCTGGCCGCCGACACCCTCGAGGCTGCCGCACGCGCCGACTCGCTCGACGACCTCTTCCTGCGGCTCGAAGCGGCCGAGGTCATGCTGCAGATCGAACCCGACGTCGTCCCGACCATGGCCAAGACGCCGACGCTCGCGGCCTGGGAGCTCGATCGGCTCCGCACCATCGAGCGGGTCGTCCGACTGGGTCACATCCGGCACGTGACGGCCGGCGAGATCGTCCTCGACGGTGGAACGGTGCCCATCGAGGCGGGATCGCTCGTGGTGCACTGCGCGGCCTCAGGGCTGCAGTACCCGCCGATTGTGCCCATCTGGGGCCGGGACCGGATCCGCGTGCAGACGATTCGTGCCGGGTTCCCCTGCTTCAACGCTGCGCTCGCCGGCTACGTGGAAGCCACCCGCGAGGACGACCGGGAACGCAACCGGCTCTGTCCCCCGAACGTCCTGTCCGACGACGTCGCCAGCTGGGCGCGGATGCAGGTGCGGGGGACCGTGGCGACGCGGTTGTTCAACGCGGAGCCGGACATCGCGGAGTGGACGGCCGGCTGCGCGCTCAACCCCTCCAGGGTCACGCCGGCTCAGAGCGAGCAACCCGAGGTGAGGGCGGCCGCCGCCCGGGTGGCCGCGCATCTCGAGTCAGGCCTGGCCCGCATGTCCGGGCTCGCCGACCAGGCCCGTCCATGAGCGAGGTGCTCGGCATCGAGGCAGAGATCGGGCTGCATGGCGTTCCGACAGACTGACGGGATGCCGTTCCATTCACGCCGCCCCGTGGCCTGTGCTGCCGGGGTGCTGGCGATCGCGATGGTGCTCGGCGCGTGCTCCCGGTCCTCTGACGACCGCGCAGACACTGCTTCCACCACTGCACCCGGACCGACCACAGCGTCCGAACCCAGCGCTCGGCCCTCGCTGGTCGACCTGCGTCCGTTGCACGTGGTGGACCAGCGGATCGTCGACGATCGTGGACGCCAGGTGCTGCTCCGCGGCGCCAACGTCAACGCCCTCGGCGAGTACGCGCAGGCCGATCCGGCCGCGGAGCCGACCGCACCGGTGACCGACGAGGACTGGGACGCGATGGCTGCCCACGGGTTCTCCGTGGTGCGTCTGATCATGTCGTGGTCGCGCCTGGAACCGGAACGCGGCGAGATCGACCGGTCCTACATCCGGAATGTGGCCCGGCCGGTCCAGGCTGCCAACGACCGGGGCATCTACGTGGTGCTCGACGTCCACCAGGACGCGTGGAGCATGTACTCGGCCACCCCGGAGGGAACCGCATGCCCGCCGGGCACCGAAGCGGCGATCGGCTGGGACGGCGCACCGGAATGGGCGACGATCGCCGACGGCCGCCGAGCAGAAGGCCGGAACCGCCGACCCCAAGCCCGACTTCGCCGAGCCACTTCAGCTGTACCCGCTTCCGAGCAACGCCCTGCTGTCGCAGTACGTGCACGACTCGAACCTGGTGTTCGCCCCGCACAACTACGCGGAGTCGATCAACGACATCCTGACCGTCGAGCAGACCTTCGCTGTTGACCAGCAGGGCGCCGACGCGCTGGGTGCGGCCTTGCGCGCCGGCGCAGCCGTCGCTCACCGACGGTCTCGAGGCGGTGGAGCTGCACACGGTCGACGGCGGCCGCATCCTGACGGCTGCCTCCACCGGCGGGGACTGGAGGCTCGTGGTCTCCTGAGCGTGCTCGACTATCCGACGGTGATCTCGACGGCACCGCGGTGGGTGAACGTGAGGGTGAGGAGCGCCGCGCCCGCATCCCACTTCTCGTCCACCTCGGCGCCGGACGCCTTCACCTTGGGCCGGTCGGTGCCGGAGGGGTAGGTGAAGGTGAGCGTCGTCGAGTCGGGTGCCGCGTCGCCCACCTGGTCGAGCGGCAGCTTCCCCAGTGCCTCCTCGGAGATGTCCTCGTCCCAGAGGCGATCGGAATCGGTCCGGTAGTTGTCGACCAGGAGAGAGAGCCCGGAGCGGCCGTCGACCATGACGAACGCGTGCCGGCCGAGCTCGCCACCGACCTTCACGTCGTCGGCGCTGGTGAGCGCGGGTAGTTCGAACGAGCTGCGCTTGTCGTCGTTCTCGTTGGGGTTGGCCACGAACCAGATGTCACCGTCGGCGGCGGGAGCCGCCCAGGAGTCCCCGGTCGCAGCGTCGGCCATGGCAGCCTTCGCGTCGATGACCGCTGCCCCCGCTTCGAGCGCGGCTGTCGGGGTCATCACGAGCGGGAAGCGACTCGTGATGTCGTCGCCGGCCAACGCGGGCAGCGTCGGCACGATCCCGTACCGACCGGTCGAGGGAAGCCATTGGCGTTGGGCGCACGACAGTCGGTCGTCCGGCGTGCAGCCGTCGGGCCCGTACAGCTCCGAGAACACCAGGTCGGTGGCCAACGCAGGATCGTCACGGGTCTCGGGTTGGAGGGCCAGCTTCACCCGTGACTCCACCTCGTCGCGGCTGGGGATCATGTGGTCGTCGATCAGGCGGCGCAGCACAGGGAACACGACGTGCTCCCCGGCCGGTGAGATCTCCCCGGTCCCGGCCGGGTCGATTGTGCCTCGTTCGGGCTTCTCGATCGAGAAGACCGAACCGCCGGACGCTGCGACAAGGAGCATCTCGGTGCCGAACAACGCCTCGGGATACGTGAGCCGGGCACGCACCTGATACTCGCTCCGGACCATGCCGTCGGCTGCCAGGCCACCGGGAACCTGGGGATCCCCGAGGCGTTGGAGGCTGGCCTCCCACCACAGCCAGTCCTCGCTGTTGATCCCCCATGCGCCCGCCATCTCGGACAGGTACATGCCGAGCGCCGCCGACTGGGTGCCGAACCGGCGTCCGAGTCCGTTCTGCTTCACCTGCACGATGATGTTGTCTCGGTGTTCGCGCATCAGCGGGTACAGGACTGGATCAGCGCCGGCGTCGACGAACACCTGCGGGCCCAGGTAGCCCATGTCGGCCCACAACAGCACGGCGTCGTGGCGGGCGGCCTGCTCGATCCGCTTCGCAAGCTCGGCGCGCTGGTCGTCCTGGAGTCCGCCGATCGAGGTCTGGTAGTTCGCGCTCAACTCGGCGACACCGATTCCCGCGAGCGACGGGTGGGCTTCGAAGGCGGCGTCGACCGCTGCCTCGTCAGGGCCCTCGTTGCCGAACAACGTCAGCGTCTGGAGGATGACCGCGACCTCGGCCTCGTCGGACGCGTCGAGCATCTCGTCGACCGCTGCTGCCTTGTCGGCCGGGGTGAGCGCGTCCATGTCGTTCGGGACGATCTGGATAGCGAGATAGGGGAGCAGGTCCTTGGGCCAGAGCGCGACGACCTGCTCGATGAGCTCAGGCTGAGCCCCGGACGGGTAGACGTTGTAGATCACCAACGGCTGCGACGGGGAGACGGTGAGGCGCAGCCCGTCGGTCCGGTAGCGGGGGAGCTCGGGGGCCGGCGTGGTGTCGGGGGTGGTGGACTTCGACGTGCTCGTCGAGGCGCTGTCGTCGGACCCCGAGCAACCGGCAGCCACCGCCGTCACTGCGATGAGAACAGTCAACAGTCGTCGGAGCAGTCCTCCGATGGCGGTCGAACCAGGTCGGCGAGGTGCAGGATCGAAGCGGGACAACTCTCAGGCCTCCTGGCCATGGTCAACGGGTCTGAACCCTTCCACGAAACGACGTGCTTCCACCAGGAAGCCCTTGCCGCGACCGGACTCCGATCGGAGCTGTGACCTGGGTGTCGACTTCGGTGCCGGTACCCGTGCTGGCCTGGCTGGCAGCGTGTTGGGTCCGCGATGGTCGACCATGAGGGAGGCGTTGCCCCAGGGGTTCTCGGCCGTTCGAGGATCGTCCTCTGCGATGCCGACGTCCTGTCCTCCCGCGTGCTGCGGGACTACCTCGTGTACGCCGCATACGAGGGTGTCATCTCCACCCTCGCCGAGATCGGGCCACTCTCGGCCGGGTCGCTCAGCCGCCGCACCTCACCAGGATGCAGGTGCCGCGCCGACCCGGCCCGATTGCGCGGCGCCTACTTGCAGCTCACCCGCAAAGTCGACGGAAAGTCCACCACCCGTCGCCTCACCCACCCCGAGGCTCGATCACAAGCTCAGACGTCGCGCCAGTAGATGATCGCCGGCTCGTTGTCGACGCCTCGGGGCACCCGCCCGATCTGTCGCCAGCCGAGCTGTTCGTACAGTGGTCGAGCCGGGTTCGACTCGAACACGAGATTGAACATGATCGCGTCAAATCCGGCGGCGGGTGCGCGCTGGATTGAGTCCTCGACCAGCATGCGCCCGATCCCGTTGCCGCGATGGTCCCGGTGCGGTCCGCTCGTTGGATGAACGATTGTCGAGTGTCGACCGCCGTGGCATGAGGACTTCGGGCCCGAGTGGACCTGCCAGGAGATCTCTCGCAGGCGTATTCGATTGTAATACATTTGATCGTGTGTCTGAACCGTTCGACCTCGAGCTCCTCGACGACGAGGACCCGTTCGAGATCGACGATCCCACCAAGTGCCGTCCCATCGGCTGCTGCATCGCAGCCGAGCACCTCGTCACCCGCTACCGGGAGGACCGATGACCAACAAGAAGATGACACGAGACGAGGAGTACGAGTTCTACGCCAAGCCCGAGAACCAGGAACCCCAGGGCTCTGCTCGGCGGCGGAAGCGCTCGAACCTGACCGAGATGGTGCCGGTGCGGTTCCCGCCCGAGACCCTCGAGGAGGTTCGCCGACTCGCCGAAGCTGATGACCGCTCGGTGTCGAGTTGGATCCGCCGTGCCGTCGAACATGAGCTCGAACAGCAGGCTGGCTGAGCGCCGGCTTCCGAGGGATCTTCCAAACGGACAGCCCGTCACCCGTCACCGGCCGGTTCTAGCGGGACGCGTAGGTGCCGACCAACAGGCGAATCCCCTGCAAGTACAGGCCTTCCGGCATCCGACGGCATGGGCTGGCATGGGCGGCAACGACCTCATAACCCGAAGGTCACAGGTTCAAGTCCTGCCCCCGCCACCAACGAAGAGGGGTTCACGAAAGTGGGCCGCCAACGTTCACGAAACCCCGTCTTTGCGTCAGCGAGGGCGGGGGTTTCGTGGCGTTCGGAGCCGAGTTGGTCCTATCTCGGCTCGCCCGCCGGCGACACCGTGGTGGTTCTCCAACTCCGGTGACGGCCGCTTCGAACTCAACTGTCATTCGGGGCACGGCACCTGCTACCTGGCCGACTCGCCGCTGGGATGTCTACTCGAGACCATCTGGCGCGACGCTGCCCCGACAGCTACCAGCGCCCGCAGGAGTGGGCAGGCGCGTGGCATGCCCACGACTTCGACGGGGCCGCCTACCGCCTCGCCCGCGGGACCGGGCTGCACGGATGGGCTCTCTTCGGCCCCGAGGGAGCAACAGTCCTCCTTGCGGTGTCGATCCACCAGATCGACGACGACCTCCTCGCACTTGTGATGGTGCCCGCGTCGATTCGGCCCCGGCGATGGAGGAGCTTGAACACATCGAGGATGAAGCCGCGGCACTGGAGATCGTCACCACCACGACGAAGCCGACTAGCGCCCTGGCGACGATCGCTGCCACCGCTGGCGTGACCGCAACGTGTTCCTCGCTGGGAACGCCGGCCCATCTGGGTCCCGATGGGCGGGTTCGGCATGAACGCCGCAGCCGAAGCTCGGGCGACCCTCGGCGGGGAGCTCGTTCGTGACACGCTGAGGGAGTTCGAGTGCCCCGGGTTCCAGCTCGGCTACCGCTACGAGGACTGCTGCGCACTCACATCAGCGGCGGAGACGCACGAACGTGAGCCGCTGCACCGCCGGGGATCCCAGTTGACCGCGCACCCACGAGGAGTCGTCCTACCGGGTTCGGGTCGTGTTCTGCCACACGATCATCCCGAAGGCGACGACGAACAGCAGGTTGACCGCTACTGCCGCGGCGCCGAGGTTCGCGATGTGGGCGATGGGCCATCCGATCGCGCCGACCAGCACCAGGGCGGCAGGCAGGCGATGCCCCAGGCGTTGCAGCGCCCACGCGACGAGCGCCATCGACAACGGGAACAGCAGGCCCAACGGCTTGATCACCGTTGCGGCGCCGTCGCGGTCGACCAGCGCCATGTCGCCGAACGATTGGTGGATCGCCTCGAACCCGTAGGCGGCGTTTCCCACGGCACCGGCCACGGCGGTGATGACGAGCGCCGCGGCCAAGCCGCTGTTGCTGGGCAGCCAGGTGGCGATCCGAAGCACCACCAGGCCGTAGGCGATCGCGCCCAGGATGTGCAGCACGCCGGCTGTGGCGCTGTCCCACCCGGCCGTGGCGTAGATCGTGTCCGTTGCGAGGTAGAGCAGCGGCGCCACGATCAGCGACAGGTTCAACATCCGGTCGGTCGGAGTCCCCGACGCGGTGATGGTTGGTGTTGTCTCGATGACGGCCATGGCAGTCCTCCTCAGGATCGTGGTGGCTGGGGCACCTGGCCCCTGGTTGCCACGATCCACGGTCCTGGCAGTGCCGACGACGGGGATGACCCTCTGATCCGAGCGTTCCAGGGTTAACCCTGGTGCGCCGTGTCGGGCGGATGGGAAAATGCCCAGGTGGAAAAGGCCTGGGTGGCAGCGCCGGGTGGACGAGAGGTGGGCGGGGCGAGCGGGATCGTGCCCCTTCTCCTGCTCGGCGGGGTCGTGGTGACGGTTGCAGCCGGCCACTCGAAGGGGCTGTGGATCGACAACCTCCACAACGGCCTGCTGGCTCCTTCGTTCGCGTTCGTCGGCGCCTACGTGCTGCACCAGCGGCCGCGGAACCGATGTGGCTGGGTCTTCCTCGCAACCGGTGTTGTCGAAGCGGTGATGTTCCTCGGCCGCCAGATCAGCCACGACGCTGCGCCAGGAACGAGCCCGTGGTGGGGATGGCTGGGCGTGTGGCCGGTCGCCGTGTGCCTCGCGCTCGTCACGCTGTCAGTGGTCCTCTTTCCCGACGGACGCCTGCCGTCGCGGGCCTGGTACCCGGTGCTCGGTGTCGGCGCCGCGCTCACCGCGGTGATCGCGCTGACCGCCGCGCTCTGGCCGGTCGGCTACGAGTCGGCCGGGGTGAGCACGCCACCGCCGTTCACCGGTCCAGGTGATGGTCCGTCGGTGGATGCCTGGTCGGCGGTGGCTCACACGTCGTTCGCTGCGCTCCAGACGATCTGGCTCGTTGCTGTCGTGGTGCGGTGGCGCTCGTCCGGCCCGGCTGTGCGGCGCCAACTCGGCTTCGTCGGAGCGTCGGTCGCGCTGTCGCTCGTCGCTCTGGCAGCCGGCCTCATCGGATGGAGTGTTCCGACGCCGGGCCTGCTCGCTGCGTGTCTGGTGCCGGTCGCCGCGGGATGGGCGATCGTGCACAGGCAGTACCTAGCGACCAACGCCGCTTTCGACTGGCTTGCCCGACGTTCTGACAGCGGCGAGTTGCCTTCGGATCTGGCCGCGGCGATCGGTCGGACGCTCGACGCCCGCCGCGTGGAGTTGCGGGCGGGCAACGCCACCACAACCCGTTCTGTCGGAGTGTGGCCGTTGAGCAGCGAGGACAGCGTTGCCATGGATTCGTCCTCGGACCAGGTCACCATCGTCACGGTGCTCGATCCTGACGGCCGCGACATCGGGGATCTGGTGGTCGAACGACACGAGCCCCTGTCTCGTCACGAGCGGCGACTGCTCGACGGCTTCCGCTCGCAGGCAGCGCTCGTGCTCGACCACCTCGCCCTCGCCGAGCGCGTCGCCGAAGGAGCAGCCGCCGCGCGTCTCGAGCGGCTGACCGAACGAGAGAACGACGTGCTGGCTCTCATGGCCAAGGGCCTCACCAACGCGGCGATCTGCGACCAACTGCACCTGAGCATCAAGACGGTAGAGCCGGCGGTCAGCTCGATCTTCACCAAGCTCGAACTCCCGCCCGGTTCGAACAGCAACCGTCGCGTGCTCGCCGTGCTCGCATTCGTCGACGGCCAGTCGGCCCGATAGCCGAGCGGTCGCCGACATCTGGCCTGCACGCCGTCAGGTGCACCAGATGCCGCACCGCGACGGCGGACGCACAGTCCCTCGGCGAGCTCGTCGAGTTGGCAATCGTCGCACTTGCGGTCTCCTCCTCAGCTTCTGGCGGCGCCGTCGAGGAGTCGCCGCGCATTCGTGGACACGAGTTGTGCGACGTTGTCATGGTCGGCGACGGCGGCGTGGGTGGCGAGCTCCTCTAGCAGTTCGAGCACCGTGGCCTTCGCCGCCTCGGTCTGCATCCGCCAACGCTGCGCCTCCGCGACGATCTCGGTGACACCGATGTCGGCCATGGGCCAGACGTCAGCGACGGACAGTGCCGCGATCGAGCGCAGCTTCGACCACAGCACGGTCGGCACCGTGTCGTACAGAGGTGCGAGCGAGATCCGGCCGTCCTCGAGGAGGAACGCGACGTTCTTCGCATGGCAGTCGGCGTTGCCGATCACCGTCGTGAAGGTCACCGCGCGCAGCAGCTGTCGGAGCTCGGCTTGAGCATCGACTGCATAGTCGTCGAGCAGGTCCGCGGCATGCCACCAGCTCGGCGGCCCGGGTGTGTCACGCGTCTGGTACTTGGATCGTCCGGCAGCCCCGTCGGGGTTCATCCCGAGTGCTTGGAGGAGGTCCTCTTGGTGGATGCGTCGAGGCGGGCAGTCGGGCCGCTCGGCGCGATCGAAGCGTGACACGATCAGCGTCTCGCGGTCCGCGAGCCGGCAGCGTTCGACCGTGATGTTCGTGAGTCCGACGGAGCGAGCAAGACGCAGGCACGCAGCTTCGGCGTCCACCAGGCCCGGGTACTGGTACGGGTCGACCTTGAGGATGTGGGTCGACGGGTAGCCGTGTACGGGGCGGGCCCAGCCCCCCGCGACGCCAACGACGACCATCTTGTCCTGCAGTCCGGCGAGCGACAGCTCGGAGTCGTCATGGATAGCCAATGGGTTCGTGGCGAGCCCAGCCACCTCCGTTTCGAGGTCGTCGGGTGTGTAGGGCACCACTTCGGGCGTGCGGGGCGGCTCGTCGGCGTCGGGGACGATCTCGAACGCCCCCGCGATGTCGCGGCCGTAGCGAGCGAGCAGCCCGAAGGTGTCCGACACCGCGACGTCGGCCGTCTCGGCGAGAGCTCGCCGGTGCGCACCCTCGGGCAGCAGCCCGCGAGCCCACGCAGCGCCGTCCTTGCGTGTCGAACGCACCGGCAGCGAACACGACAGCACCGGGATGCCGGCGCTGGATTCGACGACCTCGTCGCTGTAGCGGACCCAGAGCTTGGCGCCCGCCCGGGTCAGGGTCGCGAGCACCTCGCCATCGCGTCGTACGAAGAGCCGCTCAGCCATCGCTGGTTCCCCGGTCCTTGTCGGCTGGCCAGGTCACCGTCACCTCCGCACCCAGGCGTCGAAGTGCACGGAACAGGTGGTCGACCAGGCGACTGGAGCGGCCGCGTTCCATCGCTGCGACGTATGTGCGGTCGACACCTAGCTGCGCGGCGAGCTCGGCCTGGGTGAGCCCACGGCTGTGCCGAGCCTCGGCGACTGCGGCACCGAGGTCAGCACCGCGACGCACTGCGTACGAACGAGTGGACGTGACCATACCGTCACACCATACCGGGATTCGTTGGTGTGACAACATAGTCACATCAACGGGAGAAGCGGATTGTGACAACACTGTCACGCTTGTGCGGTGGGCACGCTGAGCGCCTCCGTCGGGGGCCGGTTCCCTGGTCGGCCGGCTCTCTGTGTTGAGACCCTATTGACAGGTTGCCCTGACAGTTGACATGATGACCTGACAGAAGTGGGACAGCTGGTTCCAACGGCCGGCCTACTGACGACCAGGGGGGTTGATCATGCACGATCTGCGGAAGATGGCCGGGATCGCCGGAATCATCTGGGGGGTGTCCAACGCCGTGCTCGGGTTCTCGACCGGGCAGCCTCCGGAGCTCGATGCCCCCGGTGGCGAGATACGACAGTTCCTGACCGACGGTCGGGGCACCTACCTGGCTGCGTTGGCCGTGTTCGGTCTCACGCTGCCCCTGCTCTTCCTCTTCGCTGCCGAATTGGGGCGACGGCTGCGACGTGACGGACACGAAGCGGTTGCGGATGTGCTCCAACCGGCGGTCGCGACGCTGGTGACAGGCATGGCGTTCGGCTACGTGTTGATGGTTCCGTTCATCTTCGGCGATGGCCTCGGGTCCGCTGCGACAGTCGGAATGCTCCGGTATGCGTACGTGCTGACTTTCGTCATGACGATGATCGGCGGCATCGGGGGAGCGACCCTGATGGCGTCGGTCAGCGTCGGCCAGAAGGGAGCGGGAGCGATCATCAGCCGGCTCCTGGCCGGAGTCGTGATGGTCGCCGCAGTCGGCGGGCTCGTCAGCCCGGCTGTTGCGATGCTCGGCGGGCTCGGCCTCCTCGTGGTCCTTGTGTGGGCCGCCGTGGTCGGCATCGCGCTTCTGCGTGAGCCGGCAGCCGAGACCGACCCGAGCTTCGCAACTGCGTGATCGATGGCAGGTGCTCAGGAAGGGATCGGAAGTGGTGTCGAGCGGCCGTCGCTGCGTGGCCGCAAGCGAGAACAGACCCGAAGGGCGATCCTCGAGGCGATCGCCGAGATCGAGATGGTCCACGGAGGCATGCTGGATCCGTCGTTGGTCACGTACACCCGGATAGCGGAGATCGCACAGGTGTCGGAGCGCACCGTGTACAGGTTCTTCCCCACGAAGGCAGAGCTGGACACGGCCTACGCAGAGGAGTCGCCGGTGGGGCTCGGCCTCGAGTTGCAGATCACGGACCTCGACTCGTACGCCGGTGCGATCGAGGAGTTGGGACGCCGCTGGACGGCCAGGCTCGGACTCTTGCGGGTCGGTGAGCACGAACGCGGCTCGGCGGAGTACCCCGTGTCGATGGAGCGTCGGCGTGAGCGCGACGCCGTGCTGATCGAGAAGCTCGTGGCGGAGGCACCCGAGCTCGAGCGCCTACCCGAGGAGCAACGGCGTGCGATCACCGCCGTTGTCGGCCATACGCTCAGCATCCGATCCGTCGCGATCATCGCCCAACGGTGGAACCTCACCATCGAGGAAGCGACCAGGGCACAGGCGTGGGCCGCTCGAGCGCTTGTCTCGGCGCTCGTTTCCGAACCACCACCTGCATGGGAGGGACCATGACTTCAACAGATGGCACTGCCCGGATCGAGTGGGTCGCGCCCGTCGGCGGCCATTGGCGTCGTGACTTCCGGTTGGCCGAATGGCTGCCGGGTCCCGTGAGCCTTTCGGCCGAGACGTGGCTCCTGCCGTCCCTCGACAGGGGCTTCTCCGAAGCCTCGGTGGACGAGTTCGGATCCGGAACCAAACCGGGTGTGGTGGTGGTGAATGGGTGGGGATACTCCACGGATCCGATGCCGACCCACCCCCTCAGGCTCCTGAGGAAGGGGCCGGTGCGGATGCTCAGGATCGGATCGGCGATGGCTCGCATGGGTACTCGTCCCGAGCTGGTCGAACGCTATGTCGCCGCACCCGGCCTCGAGCGATATCGATCAGTCGAGCTGCCTGCACTGGAAGCGTCGATCGTCGATGCCGAAGCCCGAACCGCCACGGCAGACGAAGGCGACCTCGTCGACATCGTCGACCGGCTCGCGGTCGGTACTGGCCGACTGATGCTCGGAATGGTCCAGTCCATGGGCTTCTCTGCGAAGGTCGAGTACGCAATCTCGTTGTTCTTCGACAAGGAGCTCGATGGTCGTGTCTCCTGCCGACCTCTCGACCTCTTCGTCGGCAACACCGTGCCGAGTCCGACGCCAGCACACGGTGTCATGACCCTCGACTGGCGCGAGGCCACCGCGGGTGAGCGTGGGTCCGCCGCACGACCGGCAGACGCTGCGGTGGACGCTCTGAAGGAGAGACGATCTGCTGCCGAGGCGGAGTGTCGGGCCGCTCTCACGGACGCATCCGCGCTCGCCCGGTTCGACGCACTCCTGGCGATGCTCGATCGTTGGTCCCCGATCCGTGAGCAGCTCGCCGGAGAGTTCACGCTGGCGTGGCCGGCGATGCGAACCGTACTCGGCCGGCTCGGCTCGCTCCTGGTGGAGCGGGGTGTGATCATCGCTGCCGACGACGTCTACGAGCTGTCGCTCGAGGAGATCCGCTCGCTAGCTGCGAATCCCGCGGGTAGTGCACGAGGCGGTGCGACCCTCGCCGCGGTGGTGGAGCAGAGGCGAGCGCTCAGACGTGAGCGCAGCGGATACCAGCCGCCGTTGACGATCGGAGAGCCGATCCGGCAGTGGAAGAAGGCCGACTCGATCGCGGCGCTGTTCCGATCCGACCCTCCGGCCGAGTGGAGGGTGATCGTCACCGGCATCGGATCCAGTCCGGGACGGGCGACGGGACCGGCACGGGTTGTGACGGGACCCGAGGACTTCCACCTTGTGGAACCGGACGAGATCCTCGTGGCCCCCTCCACTGCTCCGGGCTGGACCCCGTTGTTCGCGATCGTCGCCGGCATCGTCACGGACGCCGGTGGCCCGTTCGCCCACACCTCGATCGTCGCCCGTGAGTTCGGCATCCCCGCTGTCGTCACCGCGACCGGCGCGACGAACCTCATCCGGACGGGGGACACCATCACCGTCGATGCCGCGTCCGGAACTGTCTCCGCTTCGTGAGATCGCCGGCTGAGATCGGTCGCTGCGAACGATGAGTTGGTAAGGACCGGAGTCGAGATGGCTGAGCTGGTGCGGGCAGGACGCCCGAACGGGAACGGGGCTCCGTTCATCATCCGCCCGGAGTCCGGGATCCGGCGGGCGGACCTCCAGCAGCGGATGTTTCATCCTGCCGGGGAGCCACTCGCTCGACGACGGGGACTGCGCGTGGATCGTCGAGTGCCTCGACGCCTTCGTGGCCCGGCTCTGACCCCGCCGACAGCCGGTCCTCTTGCGGCGACGCCGCATCGCTGTCCTCCGGACCTGATACGACAGGGTGATGGATCGGCGACAACTCCTGATCTCTGCGCTCGTCGCAGGGGTCACCACTGCCTGTGCGTCCGGCGAGGACGGATCCGGCTCCGGAACGGGTCCTGGGTCCACCGGGGGTGACGAGGACGTACGCAGGCGACAGGTGGAGCCGGCCACACCTGGCCCGGCGGAGCTGGCGGCGGAGGCGTTCCCCCTCGGCGTCGCGAGCGGCGACCCGCAGGCTGACCGCGTGATGCTGTGGACCAGGGTGTTCCCCGCGGACGCTGCCTCGACCGAGACGATCCGGGTCGCGTTCGACGTCGCCACCGATGAGGCGTTCGAGCATCTGGCCGTCTCGGGCGTCGCCGATGCGACCCCGCAGCTCGCGCACTCGGTGCATGTCGATGTGACGGGCCTCGAGCCCGACACCTGGTACCACTACCGGTTCCGCGCCGGTGACCAGACGAGTGCCACGGCACGAACCCGCACCTTCCCGACGAAGGACAATGACGCGGAGAGCTTCAACTTCGCCTTCGCGTCGTGCCAGGACTTCCAGTGGGGCCACTACGCGGCCTGGAGTCACGTCGCTCAGGAAGAGGAGCTCGACGCCGTCGTGTTCCTCGGTGACTACATCTACGAGATGAACTTCGGCGACATGTCGCCGGACAAGTCGGGCCAGCGCGTGTGGGCCACCCCCGAGACCTCCACGCTCGATCAGTACCGCACCCGCTATGCGCAGGCGAAGAGCGACACCCGGCTCCAGGCGGCACACCACAGGGCGCCGTGGATCATCACGTTCGACGACCACGAGGTGTCCGACAACTACGCCGGTGACGTCGGCGGCAGCGACGTCGAGGAGCCACGGAGCCGGGACCGCCGCCTGGCCGCATACCAGGCGTGGTACGAGCACACGCCGATCCGACTCGCGGAACCACCCGAGGGCTCTTCACCGGATGACTTCGACGAGCTCCGGGTCAACCGCGGCTTCCGCTTCGGGAACCTCGCGGGCATGTTCGTGATCGAGACCCGCCAGCACGCCGCACCGCCGGCGTGTCGGACGACAACGGGGTACTCGGCGGACCAGGGACCGTTGTGCTCCGCCGCGGATGACCCCGAGCGGTCCAACCTGGGTGCCGCGCAGGAGAAGTGGCTGTTCGGTGAGCTGGACCGGGCCGACGCCCGTTGGAACATCCTCGCCAACCCCGTGATGTTGGCGGACATGAACATCGGCACGCCCGAGGCGCCGCAGTACTACCGGGACATGTGGATCGGCTATCCGGCCGCACGCGAGCGGCTCCTGGCCAAGATCGTCGACGCGAAGGTGCCGAACCCGGTCACGGTCACAGGCGACTGGCATGCCAGCTTCGTCCTCGACGTGCAACAGGACCCGCACGGTGATTCCCCCACGACGGTCATGCCGGAGTTCCTCGTCACGGCCATCTCCAGCACCTTGTTCCCCCAGGACTACCGGGAGCACAACCCCCAGATCCGCTACTTCGAGGCCAACCACGGCTACGCGAAGGTGACGGTCACCCCCGACGCCCTCGAGTGCACCTTCTGCCACATCGCAGACGTCTGGGATCCGGAGAGCCCCGTTGCATCGCGGTCCACGTGGCGGCTCGCCGACGGCGAGAAGACCCCGGTCGCGACCTAGACGGAAGACCTGGACGGACGACAGAGGTAGACGGAAGGCAGAGAGGTAGACGGAAGGCACAGCGTTCCGACTGGCGCCGGGCCCTACGGTGTGCGCCACGCCACGAGAGGAGACGGCGATGTCCTCCGAGGACCTGACGGGTCAGCCCCGAGTGGTCGTAGTCGGCGCCGGGATCGGCGGGACGGCGCTCACAGCTCTGCTCGCCCGTGCGGGATTGTCGGTGACGTTGCTCGAGAAGAACGCCTTTCTCGGCGGTTCCTGCGCCGGCTACGAGAAGCAGGGGTTCAAGATCGACTTCGGGACCCACATGTTCAGTCGCGGTCCCCGGGGCCCGCTCGGCGAGGTGCTGCGTCGGTGCGGTGAGCCGCGTGCGGTCGAGTTCCTCCGAACCCACAACATCACCGAACTGCGCTACCAGGACCCGGAGACCAAGCGGATCAAGTCCGTTCCGGTGCCCTCGCAGCTCTACCGGTTCCCGTTGTTCGCCGCGCGGATGGTGAGGAGCATGGGTCTAGACCCGGTCGAGGCGACACAGGTCGGCTCGATGTTCGCGACCTTGCTCACGATGGACGACCGCGCGGTCGACGGCTGGGAGCACCGCACCATCGAGGAGTTCGTAGGGCACTACACCGACAACCCGCGGGTCGCAGCCACCTTCGGCTTCCTGCTGGGTCTCTACTTCGTCATCCCACCCTGGGAGACCTCGGCCGGCGAGGCGATCTACTGCTTCCAACGGATGATCCGGGACAACTGGCTCAGCTACCCGCGTGGCGGCGCCAGCGCCATCCCCACCACCTACTGCCGGCTGGCCGAAGACCGGGGCGCCGAGATCCGCACGAATGCCGGTGTACGTCGGATCCTGATCGAGGGCGGCCGTGCACGGGGCGTCGAGCTCGACGACGGCTCCCGGATCGAGGCCGATCTCGTCATCTCCACATCCAGCGTCCGCTCGACCGTGCTCCGCCTCTGCGATCCCGTCGACCTCCCGGCCGACTACGTGGAGAGGGCGAGGGAGATCAAGGGATCGCAGATCGCCGTGCAGGCGAAGATCGCCCTCGACGCGGAGCTCGTGGACGCCGGTTGTCTGGTGGGGGCGATCGGTGACGGGGTCGATCTCATGAACATCGACGCCACCAGCACGCGGAGCATGTTCACCCAGATGGTCGAGGGCCGTGTCCCCGACATCGTCCCCTTCTACTGCCCGATCCCCACGAACTTCGACCCCTCCCTCGCTCCGCCGGGTCACCAGCTCCTGACGGTCTGCGTCGCGGCGCCCACCAACGACGTCACGGATCGCGATCCGGCAGCCGACTGGGACGAGGCGTTGATGCGGACGATGCGCTCGGTGGTACCGGGCCTGGAGGACCACATCCTCTTCGTCGACCGGATGAGCGTCTCGTGGATGGAGCACTGGAACGGCAAGGAGTTCGGTCCCGCCATCTCGACCGCGCAGCGGCCCGACCAGGTGGGTGACGCTCGTCCTGCCGTGACCACCCCGATCGACGGGCTCTATCTCGCCGGCTGCGGTGCGGGTGGGCGCGGTGTCGGCACCGAGCTTGCTGCCGACAGCGCTATGGAGTGCGCCGAGACGATCCTCGATCACCTCGGACGAGCCCGACCGTCCGGGTGGACCTCAGCGCGTCACCGTTCTCCGAGCCTGCTGCACACCGCCCGCAACGCGCTGATGCCCACGAGGGTGGTCGACCAGGAGTGGAACCCGTTGGCCAGGCTCTGAGGGAGGAACGATGACCGCTCGATCAGCGAGGTTCCCAGCCACGTTCTGGTGGGGGACAGGCAACTCGTCCACGCAGTGCGAGGGCGCCGCGCCGGCGAGCGACTGGCGGGCCTGGGAAGAAGCTGGGCATGCGCCGCCGTCTCTCGAGGGCAACGACTTCGCTGCCCGTCACGCCGAGGACTTCGCGCTCCTCAGCGGTATTGGGCTCGACCACTTCCGGTTGTCGCTGGAGTGGGCGCGGATCGAACCGGAACCGGGCAGGCGCGACCCGTCGGAGGTCGAGCGCTACCGCTCCCTGCTGCAGGCGGGTCGGGACGCAGGGATGAACATGTGGGTCACCGCCCACCACTTCACGTTGCCTCGCTGGTTCGCGGACATGGGCAGCTTCGGCGACGAACGAGCCCGGACCTACTACTGGGTCCGTCACATCGAGTTCCTCGCCGAGACCTTCGGTGACCTGGTGTTCGGTTGGAAACCGATCAACGAGCCTCAGGCGTACGCCCTGTGCGGGTGGTTGCTGGGTGTCCATCCACCCGGCAGGACCGACTTCGCCGAGGCCGGGCGCATGCTCGTCGCCACACACCTGGCCCAACACGAGGCCTGGAAGGTTCTGGGCGGCGGTTACCAGCCCGTGGCCACCATCCACAACCTCTCTCCGGCCATCCCGCTAGACGACACCGATGACAGCCGCAGCGCCGCAGCGACGCTCGATGCAGTCACCTGCGACGTCTGGATCGGCATGCTGCGCGACGGGATCCTCCGGCTCCCGGAACTGCCGGGTGCGCCGGCGACGGAACCGATCGTCGACCCGGACTTCGTCGACGCGTTCGACCTGATCGGGTTCTCCTATTACAACGCCACAGGCCTGATGGCCGAGCCCTCGATGGAGGATCTCGGTGGTGTGGTTCCGGCCCCGTACCCGCCGGACGGCGAGGTCGGTCCCCTCGGCTACGTGCCCTGGAGCGAGGGGCTGCGCATGGTCCTCGACAGGCTCCATGATGAGCTCCCCGACAAGCCGCTCCTCGTCAGCGAGTACGGCATCGGCACCACGGACGACGAACGCCGGTGCCGACACATCGAGGAGGGGATCGACATCGTCACCGACGCACTCGCACGGGGCATCGACGTGCGCGGGTTCTTCCACTGGACCGGCGTCGACAACTACGAGTGGAACGCCGGCTACGACGTCCCGTTCGGTCTGTTCGACCGCGACCGGGTCCGTCGTCGGAGTGCCGACGTCGTCGCTGCTGCGACCGGAAGCACCGCCGACCCGACGCAGGACGAGCACGGGTGACGAGTCCGCTCCGTCGCCTGCCGGTCGTGGTGGCGTCCCACACCGCGGCGACCGGATACGGCAGGTGGCTTCGACGTCGAACCGGCGGCGTCTCGGAGCCAGCTTCTCGAAACCAGTCAGTGCATCGCGCCGACGATGAGCGCGGCGACGTCTTCAGGGTGGCTGAGCTGAACCTGATGGTGAGCCTCGATCTCCACGACGGTGCCCGCACGCTCGGCCATCTCCCGCTGGGTGTCAGGGTGGATCACGTCGTCGTCGGTCGTGACGAGATAGGTCGTCGGCAACGACCTCCAAGCCGCTGCGGACAGCGCTGTGGTTGCGCCGGAGATGGCGAACGGACGCAGGCCGATCCTGAGCAAGCGGGCGAGCGTCTCCGCGTCGTACGGGCTGTTGTCGATGTCGATCGTGATCGTCGTGGTGCCGTCGTCGAGGAGCTCCATCGGCAGCGCCTGATCGGTGGATCGCTTGATGATCCAGTCGAACATCGACTCGCCCGCGTCCGGCATCGCGGCAGCGACATATACGAGGTGCCGTGCACCGGGGATGCGGGCCGCGGCCTCGGTGATAACAGCTCCTCCGTAGGAGTGGCCGACCAGCACGACCGACCGGTCACCTGCGATCTCCTCCACGTGAGCCGCGTCGTCCTCCAACGAGGTGCCCGGTCTCGAGCAGGAGGGCAGGTCCGCCACGATCACCTCGTGGCCAGGGGGAAGGGCGCTGATCACGTAGTCCCACATCGCGGGTGAGCCCCAGGCTCCGTGGACGAGCACGATCGCCGGCTGGTCGCTCATGGAACTGCCCTTCCTGCCGGCCGACCGGCCGGCGCGACTTCAGAGCATTCCACGCGGATTCGGTGCGCGCGTCGCCGCGCTGATGCGACCCGCCCGTACCGCGGTCGAACCCCGCAGGCGGAGCCCTCGATGCCGTCCGGGTGGCAGGCACTGCGACGTCGTAGCTTCGGGTTCGAGCGGCGGACGACGGAGGAGGCAAACGATGGGTGACGCATCGTCGGTCGACGAGAGGGTCGCTGCCGACAGAACGGAGGAGTGGGAGCGGTTGCGCCGTACCCACCTTCGCCCGAAGGCCGATCGTCCCGCCTCGTCGGCGCGGGGAGTGCATCACGTCGCGCTCATCAGCAGCGACGTCGAGCGAACGATCGAGTTCTACCAGGGGCTGCTCGAGTTCCCGCTGAGCGAGCTCTTCGAGAACCGTGACTACCCGGGCTCGACGCACTTCTTCTTCGACATCGGCATCGGCAACCAGATCGCCTTCTTCGACCTGCCCGGCCTGGACCTGGGTCGCTACTCCGAGGTGCTCGGCGGGCTGCACCACCTCGCGATCTCGGTGGCGCCCAAGCGGTGGGCGCACCTGAAGACCAAGCTCGATGAAGCAGGTGTCGAGTACGCGCATGTCGACGGGACGTCCATCTACTTCAACGGACCCGACGGTGAGCGTTTGGAGCTGATCGCGGATCCGCCCGGCGAGATGTACGGGAAGTACGAGCTGTGACCGCCCCACCGGTGGACAGCGACGTCGAAGCGATGGACCTCATCCAGGTGCTGCGCAGCACCGGTGCGGTGCGAGACTTCGAGGAGCGACCGGTTCCACGCGAGGTCATGACCCGCATCCTCGACACGGCCCGGTTCGCCCCCAACGGCGGCAACCAGCAGGCGTGGAGGGTCGTCCTGGTCGAGGACCCTGTGCTGCGTCGCGGTATCCGTGACGTCTACGTCGAGGGGTGGGCCGAGTACCTGGAGCAGCGGTTGGCCGGTATCCAGCCCTGGGCGCCCATCGGTGATCGCGATGCCGAGGCCGCAGCGATCCGACGTGCTGCGGGCAAGGCGCACGGCCCAGACGTGGCCGGCGAGCTCGGCGCGTTCGCCGACGCGTTCGACCGAGTTCCGGTGATGGCGGTGGTCCTCGCGGACCTGCGGCGCGTGGCGGCGACGGACCGCGACCTCGGGCGCTACACCATCGTCGGCGGCGCATCCGTCTACCCGTTCGTGTGGAGCATCCTGCTGGCGGCCCGGGCGGAGGGTGTCGGCGGCGTGGTCACCACGATGGCCGTCACCCGGGAGCCGCAGTTGCGAGACCTGCTCTCTATCCCCGACGAGTTCGCGGTTGCAGCAGTGCTGGCCCTCGGGTACCCCGTGTCCCGAGCGACGCGGCTCCGTCGGGAACCGGTCGAGTCGTTCGCCACGCTGGACACATTCGACGGTCCGCCGGTGGGCTGACGAGCCCGTTCGGTCACCGAACCGTCGGGTTGATCCAATCGATCTCGGTGAACCTCGCGAAGTCGCTGTCAGCGCTCACGACCTTGAGTCCGTGTTCGATGCAGAGCGCCGCCAGCGCTGCGTCGGGAACCAGGTTGGCCCGCAGATCCAGCTCGACCAGCAGGCGTCCCAGGATCTCTCGATGGCCTGGACCGGGCTCCGGGATCCAGACGGTTTCGGCATCCATCCATCGGGTCGCGATCTCCCACGCTGCAGTCGGGTCCAACGGGTCGGTGGTAGCTCGGGCGTGGGTGATGATGCGGACGAAGGCGGTGATCGATGACCAGGGGATGCCGACACGGCGCTGGCCGTTCAGGGCATCGGTGAGCCAGTCCCGGACCGGTTCGTGGAACCGGCTCCGCTCGTCGACGGAGTAGAGGAGGACGTTCGCGTCGATGAGCATCAGCGGCGGTCGACTCCCTCGAGGTCCTCGAGCGCATCGGCGATGTTCGAGACGTCGATCCTGATGCCAACCGGATGCGTCAGCTGCTCGAAGGTGCGACGATCCTTGCGCGGGAGCACGCCTCGGCGAATGAGCTCGTTGACCGCCTCTGACAGTCCCAAGCCCTTGTCGTGCCTCAGTCGCTCGATCGCCTTGGCCGTGTCATCGTCGAACTCCACCGTCGTCCGCATGCGCTGGATTCTACATGTGGATGCGCGAGACGACCCATGCTGATGGGGGGACGAGTTGGGAGTTGCGAGCACGTATCGTGACCGGCGTCACCGTCGGCAGAACCTGGAGTGGCCCATGAAGGTCGCGCTCACCGTCAACGACTTCATCGACAGGGCGGTCACCGTCTACCCCGACAGGGTCGGTGTGATCGACGAGCCGGATCAGCCGGCCACTTCATGGGGCGAGCTGACCTACCGGCAGATCGGTGAGCGGGCAAAGGCCCAGGCAGCAGGGCTCGACGCCCTCGGGGTCGGCCCGGGCGAACGGGTTGCGATGGTGTCGCACAACTCGGCGCGGTTGCTCACGTCCTTCTTCGGCGTCTCGGGCTCCGGCCGCATCCTGGTGCCGATCAACTTCCGGCTCTCGGCCGAGGAGGTCTCCTACATCGTCGAGCACTCGGGAGCCTCTGTGCTGCTGGTCGACCCGGAGCTCGACGAAGCGCTGGCGGGTGTTCGCTGTGACAGACGATTCGTGATCGGATCTGATTCCGACGAGGAGCTCTACCGCTTCGGTATGGAACCCGAACCGTGGAGCGACCCCGACGAGGACGCGCCGGCGACCATCAACTACACCTCCGGCACCACTGCCCGGCCCAAAGGGGTGCAGCTCACACACCGCAACTGCTGGGTGAACGCGACGACGTTCGGCTGGCAGGCGTCGGTCAGCGACCGTGACGTGTACCTGCACACGCTGCCGATGTTCCACTGCAACGGGTGGGGCATGCCGTACGCCACGGCCGGCATGGGCGCGGCCCAGGTGGTGATCCGCAAGATCGACGGCGCCGAGATCCTCCGGCGGGTCGAGCGCCACGGCGTCACGTTGCTCTGCGGCGCCCCAGCGGTCGTGAACATGGTGCTCGACGCCGCTGCGACCTGGGACGGGCCCATCCCCGGCGACGGACGCACCCGCATCGTCGTGGCAGGCGCGCCGCCGCCGAGCTGCACGATCGAACGGGTCGAGTCCGAGCTCGGTTGGGAGTTCATCCAGATCTACGGGCTGACCGAGACCGCGCCGCTGCTGACGATGAGCCGCAGCAGGGCCGAGTGGGACGACCTGCCGAGCGCCGATCGGGCCCGGAAGCTGATGCGGGCCGGAGCGCCAGCGATCGGTGTGAGGATGGACGTGGACGACCACGGCGAGGTGCTCGCCCGATCCAACGTCGTGATGGGCGGCTATTGGGAGCAGCCCGAGGCGACGGCGAGCGCCATCTCCGACGGCTGGTTCCACACCGGCGACGGAGGCTTCATCGACGACGACAACTACGTGGTCATCTCGGACCGCAAGAAGGACGTCATCATCTCCGGAGGCGAGAACGTGTCGTCGATCGAAGTGGAGGACGCGGTGTTCAGCCATCCGGCCGTGGCCGAGGTGGCCGTGATCGGCGTCCCCGACGAGAAGTGGGGTGAGCTGGTTCTGGCGCTCGTCGTCCTCGCCCCGGACGCGACCGCCACCGAGGACGAGATCATCGCCCACACCAAGTCGAAGATCGCCGGCTACAAGTGCCCGAAGCGGGTCGAGCTCCGCGAGGAGCTGGCCCGGACCGCCACCGGGAAGCTCCAGAAGTTCAAGCTGCGTGCTCCGTACTGGGAGGGACGAGACCGCCAGGTGAGCTGACGCCGGCGGCTACTGCACGTCGGCCGTAGCCATCAGGAGCAGCGTGCCCCGGTGGTCCCGGAACTTCGACCGATGGAGCAGGACCAGCCCGGTGATCCCGACCGGGTCGGCCGTGTGACGACGTGTCGCACCGGCAACGCAGCGAGCTCGCCAGGGGGTGCCCGGTGCCTGCATGCTGGGACCCGGTGCGAATCGTCGACATCAGAGAGCGGTCGGTGCCGTTGCATGGCGCACCGTCGAACGCGGTGGTCAGCTTCTCCGGACACACCGTCTCGCTCGTGTGCGTGGTGAGCGACGTCGTCCGCGACGGTCGTCCGGTCGTGGGCGTCGCGTTCAACTCGATCGGCCGGCATGCCCAAGGGGGGATTCTCCGCGACCGGATGATCCCGAGGGTCCTGGACGCCGATCCCGACACGCTTCTCGGGGAGCACGGGATCGACCCGGCCGCGGTGCTCGCCGCTGCTGTGTCCGGCGAGAAGCCGGGGGGTCACGGCGACCGGTCGTCGGCCGCCGCAGCGCTGGAGCTCGCCTGCTGGGACCTGAACGCCAAGCTCAGAGATGAGCCCGCTTACATCACGATCGCCGACGCGTTCGGCAGGACCCCGGCCGCGGGCGTGATGGTCTATGCGGCCGGCGGCTACTACGGCGACGGCGCGGGCCTCCGAGAGCTGCGCGACGAGGTCGCTTCCCACCTCGACGCCGGTTACGCGTTCGTGAAGATGAAGGTCGGCGGCGCTGTCCTCCCCGAGGACACGGCGAGGGTGGAGGCGGCGGTCGAGGCCGCGGGCGACGGAGCGCTCGTCGCCGTCGACGCCAACGGACGCTTCGATCGGACCGAAGCGCTGGCGTGTGCCGGGGTGCTCAGGCCCTTCGGGCTTCGTTGGCTCGAGGAACCCGGCGATCCCCTCGACTACGAGCTGACCCGGTCGGTGATCGAGCACAGCACGGGGGCCGTCGCGACCGGTGAGAACCTGTTCTCCCTGCCCGACGTCGAGAACCTGCTGCGGTACGGCGGCATGCGCCCGGGGATCGACGTCTTCCAGATGGACGCCGGTCTGAGCTACGGCCTCACCCACTACGCCCGCATGATCGAACGGCTCGAGTCCCAGGGCCACTCGCTCGACCAGGTGATGCCCCACGGAGGCCACCTCATCAACCTGCACATCGTCACCGCGTTCGGACTGGGCGGCTGCGAGGCCTACCCGGGGGTGTTCGCCCCGTTCGGCGGGTACGGTCCGCGCTCCCGACCTGTCGACGGCCGGATCGCCCCCACCGACGACCCGGGGTTCGGACTCGAGGAGAAGCCCGACCTGGCCGCCGAGATCGCAGCGATGGTGGGATAGCGACATGCGGACTGCGTTGATCGGGTGCGGCGCGATGGGCTCGGTGTACGTAGGGCGGCTGGCGGAGGCCCGTGCCGACGTGCTGGCGATCGGGCGGTCCGAACCGCACATGCGGGCCATCGCTGAGCACGGCCTGCGGCTCACCGGACCGGACGGCGAACGGATCATCCGCGTGCGGGCCACCACGGAGGTGCCCGACGAGCCGGTCGACCTGGTGATCATCGCCGTCAAGGCGGCAGACGCCGCGGCCGCGGCGCAACGAGCCCTCCTCCTCGTCGGTGAGGGAACCGTGGTGCTGACCATCCAGAACGGCCTCGGCTCGGCGGAGGAGGTCGCGGCCGTCGTCGGTGCCGATCGTCTCGCTGTCGGCGTCGCCAGCGGGTTCGGTGCGTCGCTGCCCAGCCCCGGACACGTCCACCACAACGCGATGCGGGCTCTCCGCTTCGGGTCCTACAGCGACCTGCCCCGAGCGGAGCTGGATGGGGTGGTCGAGCTCTGGCGGTCCGCGGGCTTCGACGTCGAGGCCGTGACGGACATCGCCGTGATCCAGTGGGAGAAGCTCATCTGCAACGTCGCCTACAGCGGCCTGGCGGCTCTGACCGGCATGACCGTCGGCGAGGTGATGGACGACCCTGACCTCGGCCCGGTCAGTCGGGCTGCCGCGGTCGAGGCGTGGCGCTGCGCCCGGGCCCTGGGCGTGGATCTGAAGGTCACCGACCCAGAGGAGCTCGTCCGTGACTTCGCGGCGGCGATGCCGGCCGCCAAGCCGTCGGTGCTGCTCGACCTCGAAGCCGGTCGACCCAGCGAGATCGGCGTGATCAACGGTGCCGTCCCCAGGGAAGGCGCCAAGGTCGGCTTCGACGCGCCGGTCAACGCGACGATCACGGGACTCGTGCGCCAGCGCGAGCGGGCGAGGGCACGCGAGTGAGACCCGGCTGGGTCTCTTCTCTCTCGGTGCTGACAGGGGCGCTTGTGCTGTCGTTGTCGCTGGCGGCGTGCTCCGGTTCGAGCGACGACTCCGGCGCCGACGGCGACACGACCGCGGTCACGTCCGCGGAGCAGGGTGCGACGGTCGCCGACGTCGTCGAGCTCCGTCCGCTCTGGACGTCCGATGGTCGGATCGTCGACGACCTCGACCGCGACGTCCTGCTGCGCGGGGCCAACGTCAACTCCCTCGCCGAGTACTGGCAGGGGGTGCCCGAGATCGACACGACGATCCCGGTGACCGACGCCGACTGGGATGCCATGGCGGCTCGCGGGTTCTCGGTGGTGCGGTTGCTGGTCTCCTGGTCCCGCGTCGAGCCGGAGCGTGATCAGATCGACAAGGAGTACCTCGACCTGGTCGACGAGCACGTCGAGCAGGCGAAGGCTCGTGGCATCTACACGGTCATCGACA
>CAZNQK010000033.1:0-28546 GCA_964575165.1 uncultured Aquihabitans sp.
TCGCCAGCGACGCATCGAGCTTCGTGACCGGACAGACGCTCGTCATCGACGGCGGCATGACCACGCACTGAGCCTCGGGACCGAGAAGGCCCGGACCCTCCTGCTGTTGCAGCGGATCCGGGCCGACCGAGCCCAGGAGGAGAATCGAACTCCTGACCTGCTCATTACGAGTGAGCTGCTCTGCCGTCTGAGCTACCTGGGCGACACCGCGACACAGGGTCGCGGACGTGCGAGCTTACCGGCGGCGCCCCATCGACCGACAACGGGATGGGACGCGACGGCCACGACGCCCGGGGCGACAGACGACCCGGAGGAGAGCTGCCGGCTGGGGGGCGACGGTCAGGTCGACAGGCGCGGCAGCGAGACGAACAGCGACTGGAGCTGGAGCGTCGTGTTCACGTTGAAGGAGAGGCCGTCGCACAGCTCCTGCACCGCGTCGGCCGCCGTCAGGAAGTCCTCGGCCGGGGCGCCCTCCAGCAACGCGTCCCGGTACCGGGCCACGAGGGCGGCCAGCCCCGCCCGCAGGTCAGCCGTCCGGACCCTCCGCTGCTCGCGCTTGTGGCGATCGACCATCGACCTGCGGTCACCGGCCAGGCCGCCACCGGTCCTCTCGGCGATCTCCTCGAACTCGGCCAGCTCCGCGGCATGTCGTTCGGTGAGGGGCTCCGCGAGCAGTTCGGTCGCTGCCAGGACCTCCTCGACCAACGCAGCCGCAGTCGAACCCGTGCCATCGAGACGGTCGGGCACACGGTGCCACAGCTCACGACGGGACGCTGCCGACGGGTCGCGGCTCAGCAGGCGGGCCTGCGTCATCGAACCGCCGGCGCCGGCGGCCACCACCTCGGCGGTCCTCGGGTCGACCCCCTCCGCCACCAACCGGGCTGCTATCGCCGGCTCGGCCACGGGGGTGAACTCGATCTGGACGCACCGTGAGGCGATCGTCGACATCGACGGGGTGACCTCCTCGGCGAGCACCACGAAGACGGTCGACGGCGGCGGCTCCTCGAGCGTCTTCAGCAGGATCGGTGCTGCGACGGTGACGAGGTGGAAGTCGATGAGGACGATGACCTGGCGGTCACCCTCGGCGGGTGTGAGGTTCGCCTGGCGGACGACCTCCTTCATCTGATCGGCACTGATGGACGGACCGACCCGCTCGACCACGGTCAGACAGGGATGGCTCCCCATCCCCGTCCGACGTCTGACGTCTGACGCTCTCCGCACGTCGAGGGCGTCGCTCAGGAGGTCCGCGGCGAACGCCAACGCTGCCTCCCTCGTGCCCGAACCCTCGGGACCGACCAGCAGGTAGGCGTGCACCGGCGATGCAGCCGCTGCTCGCAGCTGGGCGACGGCCACGTCCTGGCCGATCACATCGGACCACAGGTCGTCGACTCCGACGGTGTGGTCGGAGCCGACGGCGCGACCGACCGCGACGTCAGCCATCCCTCGGCCCTCGGCCTGCGACGGTGGTCCAGGCCGGGTGGTCCTGGAGGGCTCTCCACACCCGGCCCTGCACGTCGTCGACCTCACCGACCCCGTCGACCACGATCCAGCGGAGCGGGTCCGTCTCGGCCTGGGTGAGGAAGCTCTCGGCCACCCGGCGGTGGAACCCGCCGCCGGCTGCCTCGATCCGGTCTCGTGCACCACCGGTTCGATCCGCTGCGACGTCGTCGGGGACCACCAGCAGCACCACCACGTCGGGCAGGAGCGCTCCGGAGGCCCACATCGAGATGCCGAGCAGCTCCACCTCGTCCAGACCCCGGCCCGCACCCTGGTAGGCGACGGTCGACGCGATGTAGCGGTCGCAGACGACGTCGCGTCCCGACTCGAGGGCCGGCCGCAGGACCTGCTCCACGTGCTGCGCCCTGTCGGCCGCCATGAGGAGCGCCTCGGTCCGATCGGCGATCGGATCCGCCTCCGCGCCCTCGTCGTGTGGCGGAGCGAGGAGGATCCGCCGCAGCTCGGCACCGAGAGCAGTCCCGCCGGGCTCCCGGGTCAGGACGGCTCCGAGGTGACCGGCGAGCAGCGCTGCCTGGGTCGACTTGCCGCAGCCCTCGCCGCCCTCGAACACGATGAAACGACCAGCGGTCACGACCCGTCTCCCTCATCGTCCCCGACCGGCCCGCCGTCTCCGACCGGCCCACCGTCCCCGACCGGCCCGTCCACCCGAGCCGGCTCGTCCGCCGTCGGATCAACCGGCACGGTGCCGATCGCCGTCGGGTGGCTGTTCCGGGCACGTTCCTCCGCCCCCGGACCCATCGCCTGACGTATCCCACCCCGCAGCTGGTCCCTTAGCCCAAGCTTCATGGACCGACTGGCGATCACGCCGGCACCACACAGGATCAACGCCGCGAGCCACAACGTCAGCCGCACGCCGGGGATCGCCAGGTCGAACCCGAACAGGCTCGCGACCGGCACGCCCTCCTGGTCACCGGTGGCGGCACGTGCGAAGCCGTTGAAGATCGTCGCCAGCACCGGTCCGAGCAGGAGGGCGATCAGGACGCAGGCCCGCACGAGCGTCAGCATCGTGGCGAAGATCCGCCCCCGGAGCTCGTCGTCGGTGTGCTCCTGGAGGAGCGTGAAGCCGAGCACGTACACCGCTCCCGCGCAGGCGCCCAGACCGAAGATGCCCAGGGCCGAGGGCCAGAAGCTCGACATGGACACGCCGAAGAACAGCGACACTCCCCCGCCGAAGACGAGGATCGGGAAGGCCTGCTCCTTGGGCAGCCGGCGTTGCAGAGCCGACAACGACACGACCCCGGTCGCGACGCCGATCCCGAGAGCGGTGATGAACAGAGGGAAGGTGTTCGGGTCACCGATCACGAAGCGGGCGAACGTCGGGCCCAACGGCACGAGCATCGCCCCGCCGACCAGACCGGTCGCGAGCCCGAGGATGACACCACGGACGATCGGGTTGGCGTAGATGAACGTCAGCCCTTCGCGGATCTCGTCGAACGTGCGCTTGAGGTTCGATCGTTCGTCGTCCACCGCGTCACCGAAGGTCGGAGCCGCATCGAGGTCCGGGCCCGCCGTCCCGCCATCGGCAACTGCGACACCGGCGACCCTCGCCTCGCGGGCGGCGGCAGAGGTCGAGGGGAGACCCCTGTAGACGAACCGCGAGATGAGCACGGCGGACACGAGGAACGACAGCGCGTCGAAGTAGAAGGCCAGCGTCTGCGTGTCGCCGAGCTTGCGGTTCAGTCCGAGGAAGGCGAGGAAGGTGTAACCGGCGAGGCGGTCGTTCATCACCTTGAGCAGGTACTGGATCGGTCCGGCGATCGGCATCGTCGCGTACGCCGCGACGAGTCCGAGAGAGTTCGCGGTGGTCAGCCGGTCCGCCGGAACGACCGCCGGCACCGTGGCCTCCTTGGCCGGCGACCACGCCAGGGTGAACAGCTCGAGCACGAAGCTGGCGACGATGAGCCCGGGCACCGTCTGCACCAGCGGAAGGAACAGGAACACCACGGCGCGGGCGACGTCGGACACGATCATGATCCGCTTCCGGTCGAAGCGGTCGACGATGACGCCGATGAACGGTGCCAGGAAGATGCCCGGAGCGACCCGGGCCGTGGTCACCAGGGCGATGGCGGCCTCCGGTTGGGTCGAGATCGACGCCGCCAGCGACGTGATCGCGAAGAACCCGACCCAGTCGCCGAGCGCCGAGATGACCTGGACGTTGAAGAGGGCGAAGAACCGTCGGGTGACGAAGACCCGCTCGATCCAACCGGTCGGCTCCGGTGTCTCCACCTGGTCGGCCTGGCCGGGCCCGCCGATCGGCTCCGGCGGCTCGGACCCTCCGGCGGGCGGGTCCTCGGGCGCGGTCAGGTCACTCACCGCCATCCGGAGGCGCAGGGTCGGTGGGATCGGGAGCGGCAGGTCTCTCGGCAGCGCTCTTCTTCTTGGCGGCGCTCTTCTTCCTGGCAGCGCTCTTCTTCGCCGGGCTCTTCTTGGCTGCCTTCTTCTTCGCAGCGCTCTTCTTCTTGGCTGCCTTCTTCTTGGATGGCCCCTTCGCCCGTCTCTCGGCCAGCAGGTCGAGCGCCCTCTCCATGGTGAGCTCCTCGATCGAGTCGCCCTTGCGGAGGCTGGCGTTGGTCTCGCCGTCGGTGACGTAGGGGCCGAAGCGTCCGTCCTTCACGACGATCGGACGCTCGGTGTCGGGATCGGGACCGAGCTCCTTCAGAGGTGGCTTCGGAGCAGCCTGACCACGCCGCCGCTTCGGTTGGGCGAGGATCGCCAACGCCTCGTCGAGGGTGAGCGTGAGGATCTGCTCCTCGCTCTCGAGCGACCGTGAGTCGGTGCCCTTCTTGAGGTACGGCCCGTAGCGCCCGTTCTGCGTGGTGATCACCACGCCGTCGGTGGGGTCCGCTCCCACATCTCGAGGGAGCTCGAGCAGCGGCAGCACCTGCTCGAGGGTCACCGTCGCCGGGTCCATCGACTGGAACAGCGACGCCGTCCGCGGCTTGAACCCGCTCTCGTCATCGTGCTCTCCCTCCTGGACGTACGGGCCGAAGCGCCCGGCCTTGAGGTGCACGACGAGTCCGGTCGACGGGTGGGTACCGAGGTCGCGGTCACCCGAGGGGGCCTCGAGCAGCTCGATGGCGCGCTGAGGGGTGAGCTCATCGGGCGGTGTGTCCTCGGGGATCGACGCCCGCTGAACGTCGTCACCAGATCCGCGTTCCAGGTACGGCCCGTAACGGCCGACCCGGGCGACGATCGGCACGCCGTCGGAATCCGCTCCGAGCGGGATCGAGTTGACGTCCCGGGCGTCGATGTCGCCGAGATCCTCGACCAGGCTCTTGAGGGCAAGCCCCCTCCGACCCGGCTGTTCCCCCGGCTCGCCACCTGTCCGAGCGTCGGCACCGTTGCCCCCGGCAGCACCGAAGTAGAACCGGCTGAGCCACGGCTCCATCTCCTCGGAGCCAGCGGCGATCCGGTCGAGGTCCTCCTCCATCGCGGCGGTGAACGCGTAGTCGATCAGCGTCGGGAAGTGCCGCTCGAGCAGCGTGACCACCGCGAACGCGGTGAAGCTGGGAACCAGCGCTGTGCCCTTGCGCCACACGTAGCCGCGGTCCTGCACCGTCGAGATGGTCGAGGCGTAGGTCGACGGGCGCCCGACCCCGAGCTCCTCGAGCCGCTTCACCAACGACGCCTCGGTGTAGCGCGCCGGCGGTTGCGTCTCGTGACCGGCGACGGCGAGGTCGTCGGCCACCACGCCGTCGCCCTCGGTCATGTCGGGAAGGACACGCTCCTGGTCGTCGAGAGCGGCGTCGGGGTCGTCGCTTCCCTCGACGTAGGCCCGCAGGAACCCCGGGAACAGGATCGTGCGCCCCGACGCTGCGAACGTGGCGGTCCGCTCGCCGTTCGACTCGCCAGTCGACTCGCCGCTCGACTCAGCAGTGGTGGCCGACAGCCGCACCTGCACCGACTCGCCCCGGGCGTCTGTCATCTGCGACGCGATCGTGCGCTGCCAGATGAGCTCGTACAGGCGGAACTCGGCGTTCGAGAGCCGGCCCTGAACCTCTTCGGGAGTGCGGAACGAGTCACCCGCAGGACGGATCGCCTCGTGGGCCTCCTGGGCGTTCTTGACCTTGTTCGCGTACCGCCGAGGAGCGTCGGGCAGGTAGGCGGCCCCGTACTTCTCGGAGATCTGGCGACGAGCGGCCGACAGGGCCGAGTCCGACAGCGTGGTCGAGTCGGTCCGCATGTAGGTGATGTAGCCGTTCTCGTACAGCCGCTGAGCGGTCGACATGGCCATCGACGACGACATCCGGAGCTTGCGGCCCGCCTCCTGTTGGAGCGTCGAGGTCATGAACGGCGGCAACGGGCGACGGGTGTACGGCTTGCGCTCGACCGAGCGGACCGTCACCGGACGATCGGCGAGCGCGTCGCAAACAGACGTGGCCTCGGACTCGCCCAGGAGGACCACACCGGCCGACGTCGCTGCGTCCGTGAGGCGACCGTCGTCACCGAAGTCGCGGCCGGTCGCCAGACGCCGACCGTCGAGCTCGACGAGCGTCGCCGGGAACGGGGTCTGGTCACGATCGGTCTCCCGGTGGCGGAAGACGGCCTGGACGTCCCACCAGGACCCCGAGTGGAACGCCATGCGCTCCCGCTCCCGCTCGACGACGATCCGGGTCGCGACGGACTGGACCCGACCTGCGGAGAGGCCCCGCATGACCTTCTTCCAGAGGACCGGCGACACCTCGTAGCCGACGAGGCGGTCGAGGATGCGGCGGGTCTCCTGGGCATCGACCAGGCGCCGGTCGAGCTCGCGGGGGTTCTCGATCGCGTGGCGGATCGCCTCGGGGGTGATCTCGTGGAACACCATGCGCCGCACAGGCACTCGGGGGTTGAGCACCTCCAGCAGGTGCCAGGCGATGGCCTCTCCCTCGCGATCCTCATCCGTCGCCAGGTAGAGCTCGTCGGCGTCCTTGAGAGCGGCCTTCAGGTGCCGGACGTGGTCCTTCTTGTCGGGCGACACGACGTAGAGCGCCTTGAAGTGGTTGTCGGTGTCCACACCGAGCCGCGCCCACTTCTGGCCCTTGTACTCCTTGGGGACGTCTGCTGCGTTGCGCGGCAGGTCCCGGATGTGGCCGATGGACGACTCGACCACGTAGTCGTCGCCCAGGTACCCGGCGATGGTCCGGGCCTTGGCAGGGGATTCGACGATGACCAGGGGGCTTCCCACGGCGCACCATCACACAGAGCGCCACCCGGTGTGTCAAACACCCTCCCGGCACCCGGCGGCGCCGGGAGGTGACAGGGCTAGGGTGCGAACGACGAGGAGAGCGGCGCGCGACCCGGCCCCGCAGCGGTGTCCGGACATCGACCCGGGCACCTCGATCGACTGCCTCGACCGACACCGACGAAGCGACCAGGGGACGCCACTCATGAACCTCGAACCCTCCGAACGCGGCAAGGAGCTCCAGGCCAGGCTCCTCGACTTCATGGACTCCCACGTGTATCCGGCCGAGGCCGTGTACCGGGAGCAGATGGCCGCCGCAGGCGACCCGCACGCCCACCCCCAGATCGTCGAGGACCTCAAGGCCGAGGCCCGCTCCCGCGGCCTGTGGAACCTGTTCCTCCCGCACCGGACCGAGTGGACGCCGGACCCGCTCCCCAACCTCGACTACGCCTACCTGGCCGAGATCACCGGTCGGTCGAGCGCTCTGGCCCCCGAGGCCCTGAACTGCGCCGCACCGGACACCGGCAACATGGAGGTCCTGGCGCTGTTCGGGACCCCGGCGCAGCAGGAGCAGTGGCTGGTGCCTCTCCTCGAGGGTGAGATCCGCTCGGCGTTCGCCATGACCGAACCCGACGTCTCCTCGTCGGACGCCACGAACATCCAGATGCGCATCGAGCGCGACGGCGACGACTACGTGCTGAACGGCCGCAAGTGGTGGACCTCGGGCGCCTCGTCGGACCGCTGCAAGATCATGATCGTCATGGGCAAGACCGACCCTGACGCTCACCGTCACCTCCAGCAGTCGATGATCCTCGTGCCGATGGACACCCCCGGGGTCACCAAGGTCCGTGACCTG
The DNA here is from genome assembly GCA_964575165.1 of uncultured Aquihabitans sp. Taxonomy (GTDB): domain Bacteria; phylum Actinomycetota; class Acidimicrobiia; order Acidimicrobiales; family Microtrichaceae; genus Dermatobacter. The sequence continues at coordinate 7,539 of CAZNQK010000033.1, forward strand.
TCGGTGTTCGGCTACCAGGACCGCGAGGGCCATGGCGAGATGGACTTCGCCGACGTCCGCGTCCCTGTCACGAACCTGCTCGCCGAGGAGGGCTCCGGCTTCGCCATCGCCCAGGCCCGCCTCGGCCCCGGGCGCATCCATCACTGCATGCGGTGCATCGGCATGGCCGAGCGGGCACTCGACCTCATGTGCCGTCGGGTCACGTCCCGGGTGGCGTTCGGCCGACCGCTGTCGGACCAGGGGGTGATCAGGGAGTGGATCGCCGACTCGCGCATCGAGATCGAGCAGGCGCGTCTGCTGACGCTCAAGGCGGCGTACCTGATGGACACCGTCGGCCACAAGGGTGCGGCGATCGAGATCTCGGCGATCAAGGTCGTGGCGCCGTCGATGGCGCTGCGGGTCGTCGACCGGGCGATCCAGGCCCACGGCGGTGGTGGCGTCTCCGACGACTTCCCGCTCGCACAGATGTACGCGGGCCTCCGGACGCTGCGCTTCGCCGACGGACCGGACGAGGTGCACCGCCGTCAGGTGGCCCGCCAGGAGATCGCCCGCCACGTCTGAGCCGAGGGGCCCGGCGCTACCGCTCGAGTGCCGCGCGGTCGGCGACCACCTCCACGATCCTGTCGACGCCGGTCTCGGCCAACAGGTCGCGTGCCGGGCCGTCGGGGACGACCACCACGAAACGACCGCCCGTACGCACGGCCCGCAACGCACCGAGCAGCACCGCCCCGAGGCTCACCGGATCGAGGTGGTCCACGCCGCTCAGATCGAGAGCCGTGCGGGGACCCGAGATCCTGTCGAGGCCCTGGCGGAGCATCGGCAGCGACGCCAGGTCGAGGTCGCCGACGACGTTCAGCACCTCCCAGTCGCCGACGCCCAGCACCCGCGTGTCGAACAGCACCTGCCCACGGTAGCCAGCCGCTCGGGCAGCGTCGGGGTGCGGTCGTAGCCTTCCTGGCGCCATGGCGGATCTGGTCGCTCAGCCCGATGACACGACTCTGACCCCACCCTCGGGTCGTCCCGACCCGATCGGAGACCCCGGCCCGATCGGGGACCCCGGCCCGATCGGTGACGGGAGCGTCATCGGGGAGGTGCTGCACGAGTGGTCGGACGACCCGCGCCTCGCCCACGTCGAACAACTCCCCGCTCGTCACGCCCGCCTCGCCGAGGCCGACCGGCCGCTGCACCCGGAGGTGAGGGCCCGCATCGGCGACATCGCCCTGTGGTCCCACCAGGCCCGGGCGATCGACCTCCTGCGAGACGGCCGGTCGGTGGTGCTGGCCACGCCGACGGCATCTGGCAAGTCCCTCTGCTACCAGGCGGTGGCTGCCGAAGCGGCGCTGGAACGGAGAGCGAGCACCCTGATGGTCTTCCCGACCAAGGCGCTCGCGCAGGACCAGCTCCGCACGCTCGCCGGATGGGACCTGCCCGGAGTGGTCGCTGCCACCTACGACGGCGACTGCACGCCGGAGGAGCGGACCTGGGTGCGCTCCAACGCGGACGTGCTGCTCACGAACCCCGAGATGCTCCACCACGGGATCCTCCCGAACCACCGAAGGTGGGCCGCGTTCCTGCACAGGCTGGAGCTGGTCGTGGTCGACGAGCTCCACGTGCTGCGCGGCGTGTTCGGCACCCACACGGCCCAGGTCCTGCGTCGGCTCCGGCGGCTGGCACGCCTGTACGACGCCGATCCGCGCTTCGTGTTCACCTCGGCGACCATCGGCGACCCGGCTCGACTGGCCTCGGAGCTGTGCGGGCTGCCCGTGGAGGCCATCACCGCCGACGGCTCGCCCTGCGGCCCGAGGACCATCCTCCTCTGGGACCCGACACGTGAACCCCGGTCCCTGACCACAGACCCCGCTCCCCCCGCCGACACCTCAGCCACCACCGACACCTCGGCCTCACGCGACCCCGTCGACCTGGCCGGGCTCGACGACCTGGCCGGGCTCGACGACCTGGAGGCGTCGTCCGGCTCGCTCGAAGGCCGCTCGTCCGTGCGCGTGGAGTCGGCCGCGGTCGCGGCGCGGCTCGTCGCCGGCGGACTCCGCACGCTCGTGTTCTGCCGCTCACGTCGAGCAACCGAGCTGGTGGCGAACGAGATCCGCCAGCGAGTGCCGGTCGACCTCGCCACCGCGGTGCGCGCCTACCGGTCCGGATACCTCAGCGAGGAGCGAAGGGAGATCGAACAGGAGCTCTTCGACGGTGACCTCCGGTGCGTCGTGGCCACCACCGCCCTCGAGCTCGGCATCGACGTCGGGGGTCTCGACGCCGTCGTCCTCAGCGGTTATCCCGGCACGATCTCCTCGTTCTGGCAACAGGTCGGCCGGAGCGGCCGTGACCTCGAACCGTCCCTGGCTGTGCTGGTCGCGGGTGACGACCAGCTCGACCGCTGGATGCTCGAGCACCCCGACGATCTGTTCGCCCGACCGCCTGAACGGGCAGTCATCAACCCCGACAACGCGTTCGTCTACGTGCCTCACCTCGCCTGTGCCGCGAACGAGCTCGGCCTCGGACACGACGACCTGGAGCTCTGGCCCGACCAGCTCGACGAGGGGATCCGACGACTGGTCCTCACCGACCGCGCCACGATCCGCAGGCCCAAGGGTCGACCGACAGCGGTGTGGAGCGGACGTGGTCTCCCGGCCCCGACCATCAGCCTCCGCTCGGCCTCGGACGGCGAGGTCCGGATCCTGGACAGAGACGACGAGCTCATCGGCACCGTCCCCACGGCCCGGGCCCCGGCCGCCGTGCACCCCGGTGCGGTCTACCTCCACCAGGGCAGGCCGTGGAAGGTCCTCGACCTCGACCTGGACTCCCGGGTCGCGACGGTCGAGCCCACCGACGGCAGCGTCTACACCCGGACCCGGAGCGAGACCTCGATCCGGGTCCTGTCCACCGAGCGCATACGAGCAGTCGGTGCCGCACACCTGACGATCGGATCGGTGGAGGTCACGACACAGGTGGTCGGGTACCAGACCCGCAGCATCCGCACACACGAGGTCGTCGACCGCTCGGCACTGGACCTGCCGCCGTCGAGGGTGATGACGCGGGCGGTCTGGTACCGGTTCGACGACGACACGATCACCCGCGCCCGGGTCGACGACAGAGAGCTGCCCGGGGCGTTGCACGCGCTCGAGCACGCAGCGATCGGGGTCCTGCCGCTGTTCACCGTCTGCGACCGGTGGGACGTGGGTGGCGTGTCGACCGCATGGTCCTCCGACACGGGCGGCCCGACGGTCTTCCTCCACGACGCCCACGAGGGCGGTTCCGGTGTCGCCGAGATGGCCTTCGACGCCTCGGACCACCACCTGAGCACCACCCTCGACGTCATCCGATCGTGTCGCTGCGAGACCGGATGCCCCGGATGCGTCCAGTCGCCCAAGTGCGGCAACGGGAACGAACCGCTCGCCAAGGCCGCCGCCGCCGCCCTTCTCGAGGAGACGCTGTCGATCGGGGTCGGAGCAACGGGTCTGCTCGACGCGTCCTGAGCTGGCCTGAGGAACCCGATCGAACCGGGTCGGGAACTCGGGACAGGCCGCTCTCAAGGCGGTTCCTCGACCCTGACCACCAGCCGCTCCCGCAGCACGGGGGCCGGCACGATCCGGCCGATCAACGGGAGCATCGTCGCCCGCGTGGACACCGTGACCTCGGCCAGGCCACCCGGTCGGGCGTCCCCGCCGAGGCTCACGGCGTAGCGCGATCGACCGACCGTCTCCGTGAGCGCCCGGTTCGCCGCCGTCGCATCGGGTGACACCACGACCGCACGGGCGGCCGTACGTGCCGCGTGCACGACCAGGACCCGGTCACGAGCGATCAGCCCCACCTGCACGACCAGCAGCAGCGCGAGGACCAGGACCGGCAGGAGCAGGGCGAACTCGACGGTGGCCTGGCCCCCGGTGTCCGTCGAGCAGCGGAACGGGTGGCGGCCGGGACCCTTGGTCGCACCTCGGGCCCGGCCCACCCGGGCGCTCTGTCCGGGCACCTCAACCCGCCTGCGACAGGACCCGTCCCAGGATCACGTCGAAGAGTCGACCGATCGCATCGCTGCGCGTCACCCATGCGACGAGGGCGAGCGCCACGGCGGCCGCTCCCAAGAGCACAAGTGCGTACTCGACGGTGCTCTGGCCGTCCTCTGTCCTCGTGGCCCGGCCGCGTGGGATCCACATCCGCGTGAAGGTCAGCCACACGGACACCAGCCGGAGCTGGAGTGCCGCCAGGAGACGGGGCGCCGGCAGGAACCTGAGCACGAACGAGAGCGCTGCGAGCTGGAGCAGGCCCAGCCGGAGCTGTGCGAGCCGGAACTGGAACGCGATGAGGCGGTAGATCTTCGATGGGCGGTGGTCGTGGGTCATGGTCGTCCTCCGGACGGGCTGGATCGAGTCGTGTCGGGGGAAGCGACTGGGGAACGGGGCTCCTCGGCGGTCATGCGCCGAGAGCGATCGGGGCTGACGGAGCGTGTCGTGGTCGGTGCGCCGACTCCCGTGTCGACGGCTGCGGAGAGCCCCGCCGGAACGAGCGTGAGAAGCACGAAGGCGGGCAGCACCAGGCCGACGAGCGGGAGGAGAAGGAGCACCGGCAGGCGCCGGATCCTCGCCTCCGTCCGACGTCGCGACCTCCGCCTCTCGGCATCGGCCAACCGCTGGAGGGACGGAGCCGCCGGCGATCCGGACACGGCGGTGGTGACCAGGGTCGTGACGAGCGGTCTGACCGGTGCCGCGACGGTTCCGCTGCGGCGGGCCAGCACCTCGACCAGGCGCCCGCCGCGGTCGACCTCATCGGCGACCGACTCCAACATGGTCCCGACCGGACCGGGGCTGACGGCTCCGACCGCCCTGATGGAGTCCGCGACGTTGAGGCCCGAGCCGGCCGCCACCGCCAGGAGATCGCAGCACGCGGCCAGGTCTGCCGGATCGCCCGGATCGAGGTGACCTCCTCGGAGTCCTGCACGGTCATCGGGGTCACTTCGCTGAGGACGACGACCACGACGTTCGGTGCTGCTCGTGACGAGCCGACCGACGGCGGAGCCGCCTCCACCGGGGTTCGGGTCGGCGTCCTCGGGGAAGCGACGGACCCGCGGTCCGGGATGCGTGAGCAACAGAACCGAGCTCCCCGCGGCCAGGGCGAGGAGGAGCGCGCCGGCGCCCGTCATCACATCGCTCCCCTCATGACGCCGCGCATCCGGCTCGTCCCGTGTCCCCGTCCGGAGGTCCCGTCGACGCAGCTCGTGACGATACGGCTCGACACCCGCGCTCCGGCGATGTCGAGCAGGACGCCGGACACGAGACACAGACGCCCTGCTGTCGTTCCGACGACGACGTGGACGAAGGACGGCTGGAGGAGCGCGAACACGACAGCGCCCGTCGGCGGCAACGCCACCAGCACCACCGCGGAGGTCCGCGACTGCGCTGCCAGAGCGTGCAGCTCGTCGGCCACCTCGATGCGATCGTTCAACGTCGCCGACACACCGTCGAGGGCTCTCTCGAGGCCGCTGCCGCGGTCGGGAAAGCGGCAGGCCGCCACCAGGAGCTCGACCCCGTCGACCCTGGAGGCCCTGGCCCAGAGCGACATGACCCGGTCCGTGCCATGACCTCTGTCGAGCAGGTCGACGGCTCCACGGAGCTCACGTCCGAGGACTCCCTCGACGTGTGGTGCGACCTCTCGCAGGGCGACCTCCAACGTCGCTCCGTCACGCATGGCCCCAGCGAGGTCCGCGACGACCCCCGGCAGGTAGCGGACCGATCGCCGACGGTCCGCCGACTCGCGGCGACGCTCGACCGCTCGCACCAGGAGACGGGCGACGGCGAGGACCGAACCGGCCACGACGACGAGAGGGATGGCGAAGCGAAGCACGTCCCGGATCGAGCCGTCCGCCGCCTGGAGAGCCGCCACGATCACGGCAGGACCTCCGTCAGAGAGCCGTCCGCCGAAGACACGTCGTGGAGCGACACGACCTGGCGGGCACCTCCCACGCACCGACCGACACCCACCACTGTGTGCACCGCCGCGTGCACCTGATCCCGTACGACCTCGGCAGGCGTCCCCTCCGACCCGGCCACGGCGAACGACACCAGGCGCCGGAGCGCGTCACCTGCCGACGGAGCGTGGAGCGTGGACATCGACCCGTCGTGACCGGTCGACAGCGCCCACACCATGTCGGCGGCTTCCGCACCGCGCACCTCCCCGACCACGATCCTGTCGGGACGCAGCCGCAGAGCCGCGCGGACGAGGTCGCGGAGCCCGACCCGACCGACACCCTCTGCGGTGCCGGGCCGGGCCTCGAGGTGGAGGACGCCCCTGCCGGTCAGCCGCAGCTCGGCGACGTCCTCGACGCAGATCACCCGTTCGCTCTCCGGGAGCTCGGCCGCCATCGACCGGAGAAGGGTCGTCTTTCCCGAACCGGTCGCTCCGAACACCACGAGGTTGCGACGACGGTGGAGGCGTTCCCGGAGCTCGTCGGCCCATCGCCCCGACATCTGCTCGAACGGGACCGCCGTCCGGGCGTGGCGTCGGACCGCTAGCAGGGGCCCGTCGACGGCCAGCGGCGGCATCACGGCTGTCACCCGCGTTCCGTCGGCGAGGCGGGCATCGACGATCGGATGTGCACGATCTGCCCGCAGGCCGAGAGGGACGACGAGACGTTCGACGGCCCGCTCGACCTGATCGAGATCGACCACCACGCCGCTCGGAACGAGCGACCCGCACAGCTCGACCCACACCTCACCGGGTCCGTTGACGAGCACGTCGGTGACCCGGTCGTCGTCGAGGAGCGCCTGGATGGGACCGAGCCCGACGAGCTCCACCTCGAGCGCACGTGCCCGCCTGTGCAGCTCGACGTCGTCGAGCAGCGGCGCCGCCTCTCTCAGCAGTCCGACCAGGCGCTCACCGGCCTCACCCGGTGGGCCGCCGCCGGCACGGAAGCGTCGCCGGACGACCTCGTCGACCCTGTCCGCCTGTTCCACCCGGTCGGCGTGTCCGTCGTGCACAGCCGCCTGCGCGCTCCCCGGACCGGGAGTCGAGGCGATCACGCGATCGCCTCCAGCGAGCGGACGAACCTGCGAGGCAGACGAGACACCAGCAACCCGGCGTCCACGGCGCGGGCGACCGAGGCTTCGATCTCCACGGTGCAGAGGACGGGCAGGGCGAGCGCCCGCGACACATCCATGGCATCGAGCGCCCGACCGGCCTCCTCCACGAGGATCACACCGTCGGCTCGGACGCCGTCGCGGACGGCGCGGCGCAGCGCCAGGTAGCAGGGCCTAACGACCAGCAGGGACAGGCCGGCCGCTGCGAGCGTCCGGGCCGGTGCCGCCCCCAGGGCGCCGTCGACGACCACGGACCGGCCGTCCTCCGCCAACAGGTCGGCGAGCAGCATCTCCCGCTCGCTCGACCAGCTCGGCTCGTTCACCTCCCCCGACGCGGGTCCGGCGAGCGAGCCCGTCGGCATGAGCGACATGGACGGGCTCACCTCGACTTCGAGCCTCCGGAGGGCGTCACTGTCCGCGCTGGGTGTCGCGAGCCAGTCGTTCAGCCCCGGACCCTCGGGAGTGGCGAGTCCGAGCACGGCCGGTTGGTCCGATCCGAGATCGACCAGGAGCGAGCCGCACCGGGCCCGACCCCCGCTCGAGTCGGGCGACTCGGAGAGCACGGACGCCAGTCCCGCGGCGACGACGGACACGCCGGAGCCACCCTTGACGGACCAGATGGTGATGAGCACGGCGACCTCCATTGCGGCGCGGCGTGCGCGTCGCTGCGATGAACACACAGGGGAAGTCGCCGACCCGGGCACGTGCCGATGGCCGACGTGGATGACCTTAGGACTCTCGACGCGCCGTGTCACCGGGGACCGGTCCCCGGTCGGGCGTCCTCATCGTGCCCGGACCGTCGCCGTGCCCGGATGCCCGCTCAGACGAGCAGCAGGTCGCGGGCTCCGCAGTCGTTGGACGGGTGACGGAGCTTCGCGATGGCCCGCACCTCGATCTGACGGATGCGCTCACGCGTCAGGTCGAACCGCTCCCCGACCTCCTCGAGCGTCCGGGGTTCCCCCCGGTCGAGGCCGTAGCGCAGTCTGAGCACCTCACGCTCGCGGTCCTCGAGCGGAGCGAGCATCGCATCGACCTGGGCCGGGAGCATCGTGGCGGCCACCTGCTCGGCCGGTCCGGTCAGCGCGTCGTCACCCACGAGGTCGCCGAGGACGCTGTCCGAGTCCTCGTTCAACGGTTCGGACAACGACACCGGCTCCACCGCGTACAGGAGGGTCTCGAGCACCTTCGCCTCGGGCATGTCGACCTCGGACGCGAGCTCCGAGGTCGAGGGCGCCCGGCCGAGCTCGATCTCCATCCGGGAACGGGTCCGCTGAACCCGGCTGATGGTGTCGCCGGCATGGACCGGGATGCGGATGGTCCGACCCGTGTTGGCGATGCCACGGGTGATCGCCTGACGGATCCACCACGTCGCGTAGGTGGAGAACTTGAACCCCTTGCGCCAGTCGAACTTCTCGACGGCGTGGATCAGGCCGAGGTTGCCCTCCTGCACGAGGTCGAGAAGCGGCACGCCGGAGGACTGGTACCTCTTGGCGATCGACACCACAAGCCGGAGGTTCGCCTCCACGAAGCGGGTCTCGGCGGCCTCGCCGGCGCGGATCGCCCGTCGGAGCTCCCGTCGGCGGGCGGCACCGCATCCGACAGACGCGTCGAGCTCACGCCGCGCCGCTGCGCCGGCCTCGATCAGCTGGGCCAACGCCACCTCGTCCTGCTTCGTGAGCAGGTCGTGGCGACCGATCTCGGAGAGGTACCTGCGAACCAGGTCCTCGTCCTCACGTTCTGCGAGCGCTCGCGTCCTCGTCACCTGCACCTCGGGTCTCGGTCGCCGTCACGACGGCGGTGTGGTCCGGTCGGTGCACTCATCGGCAGCGGGAGGTCGAAAACTGGAGCGCCGCCGTTGGGTCATCCGACACCGGTTCCGAGCTGGTGGGATCCCCGTCACTCCATGAAGCCGCTCGTGAGGTCCACGAGATCCGAGATGGCAGGTTCCGCCTCTGGTCCCGCCATGTCAGGAACCGATCCCACAGCGGCCGTGAGGTCGGCGACGTCGAGCTCCAGACCTGCGATCAGCGACGGGAGCCGCCGGAGCAGCGACGCGTCGGCGACGACCGACGCCCGTCGGAGGTGGTCGCGGTAGGCGACGAGAAGTCCGTCGGCGATCGCCAGCCACACGGCCGCCCTCCGGTCGTCGGTTCCGTCCCCAACCGTTCCTTTGACGGCGTCGATCAGCCCGACCGTCGCCGGTCCGCCCGGCACCACGACCGAGTCCGACGGCAGCTCCCGAAGTTGCGGCAGTCGGTCGAACAGGACCTCCGCCCGCGCCGCGTGGTGCATCGCGACCCGATCGAACGCCACGGCCAGCACCGGACGGGCGGCCGAGGTCGACCACGAGCCGGCGATGCGGTGCATCTCCTGTTCGACCCAGACACGGGCCCCCAGCACTCCTGCCCCGGTCATCAGGTCGTACGGCTCCGTCCCCCCGTCGGTCAGCTGCCACTCGCCGTCGACGACGCCGCTCGACGGGAACCCGTGCGCTGCGCTCGGCACCCGCACCTCAGCCGTCCCCCTCGGTCGACCGGCCGACAGATGCCGCACCGCCCACGGGGGATGCCGCGCTCGTGACGGCCGCGTTCGTGATGGGGAGCCGCCTGTCGCGTCCGAACGCCTTCTGCGAGATGCGGATCCCCGGCGGCGACTGACGGCGCTTGTACTCGGCCAGGTCGATCAGTCGGGCGATGCGCCTGACGATCGCCTCGTCGTGACCAGCGGCGACGAGGTCCTCCACGGTCAGGTCGCCGTCGACGTAGGCCTCGATGATCGGGTCGAGCACCTCGTACGGCGGGAGGCTCTGGTCGTCGCGCTGATCCGGGCGGAGCTCGGCCGACGGTGCCTTGGTGAGTATCCGCTCCGGGATGAGGTCGGTGCCCGCGTGGTGGTTGCGCCAGCGACAGAGCTCGTACACCAGCAGCTTCGGAACGTCCTTGATGACGGCGAGCCCGCCGGCCGAGTCCCCGTACAGCGTCGAGTAGCCGACCGCCGTCTCGGACTTGTTCCCGGTCGTGAGCACGAGCCAACCGAACTTGTTCGACAGCGCCATCAGCAGCACGCCGCGGATCCGTGACTGGAGGTTCTCCTCTGTGAGGTCCGGGGCCAGGTCCCCGAAGCTGGGTGCGAGGAGGTCCAGGAAGGTTGCGTGAGCGGCCTCGATGGGGATGGTCCGGGCGTCCACGCCGAGGTTCGAGACGAGTCGTTCGGCGTCGCTCAGGGAGTGGTCGCTCGAGTAGCGCGACGGCATCAGGACAACGTGCACCCGCTCGGGGCCGAGAGCGTCGGCGGCGACCGCTGCGACCAGCGCCGAGTCCACCCCGCCCGACAACCCGAGGGTGACGTCGCTGAAGCCGTTCTTGACGACGTAGTCGCGGGTCCCGAGCACCAGGGCGTCCCAGATCTCCTCCGGTCCGCTCGGCGATCTCTCCACGACGAAGGCTGTGCTCCCGACGAGCGACTGGGCCGTGGAGGCCCCGTTCCGCGGGTCGCTGACCGCGACGACCGGCAACGACGTCCTGTCATCGGCACTCGCCGCGTACGGCTCGACAGCGACGTCGAGCACCATCTCGTGCTCGGCGAAGCGGCGTGCGCGTGACACCACGCCGTCCGTCCCGACGAGCACGGACCCGCCGTCGAAGACGAGCTCGTCCTGACCGCCCACGAGGTTCACGTACGCGATCGGCACCCCGGCCTCGGCACGCCGCTCGACGAGCATCGCCTCACGCTGGAGCTGCTTGCCGGCTTGGAACGGTGAGGCGTTCACGTTGAGGACGATCTGGGCGCCACGCCGCGCGGCCCGCACCGCCGGACCACCCGTGACCCAGACGTCCTCGCAGACGGTGACGGCGCAGCGGATCCCCGCTATCCGGAACAGCGGCTGGTCGGGGCTGCCCGGATCGAAGTAGCGCTGCTCGTCGAAGACCCCGTAGTTCGGAAGCGCCTGCTTGCGGTGGCTGCCGACCATCCGACGGTCGTGCAGGACCGCGGCCGCGTTCCACGGCCCGTCGTCGGGATCATGCGGGTCCGCTCCGGGACGCCGGTGGCCCTCGACCCATCCGACGACAGCGGCGCAGTGCCCGTCCACCGAAGCGGCGAACGCCTCGAGAGCGTCGGCGTTGTCCTGCACGAATCCCGGCTTGAGGAGCAGGTCCTCGGGCGGGTAGCCGGGAACGGCGAGCTCGGGGAACAGAGCGACGTCGCATCCGGCTGCCTCGGCCCGACGGTAGGCGTCGACCATGACCTCCACGTTGCCGGCCAGCCCCCCGACGCGCAGGTTCAGCTGGCACAGGGCGATCCGGATCGACTGCGCAGGGGTGGGCGGCCCCGCGGGCTCCGAAGGCGCTGTCGTCACGCGCCGATCGTACCCATGGTCCGCGACCTGACCGGGCGGTGCCGCACGCGTCGAGGACCCGGCCAGGAGCCGGGTCCTCGACATGTCATCCGACCCGATGACCCGCTCAGCGGCGGGCCACCGGAGCAGGTCAGGCGCTCGCCGCCGAGCAGACCGTGTTCGTCATGAGACGGGCCACGACGTACGGGTCGATGTTGGCGTTGGGGCGACGGTCCTCGATGTAGCCCTTCTTGTCGCGCTCCACCTGCCACGGGATGCGGATCGAGGCGCCACGGTCGCCGACGCCGTAGCGGAACTGCGAGAAGTGGGCCGTCTCGTGCTGGCCGGTGAGGCGGTCCTCGTAGCCGTGTCCGTACCCGGCGAGGTGCTCCTCGACCTTGCCGTCGGCGCCCAGCGCCTCGCACGCGGCGATGATGGCGTCGTAGTTCTCGCGCATCTGGTTCGTGGAGAAGTTGGTGTGCGCCCCGGCTCCGTTCCAGTCGCCCTTGATGGGCTTGGCGGAGATCGACGCATTCACTCCGAAGTCCTCTGAGATGCGGTACAGCAGGTAGCGGGCCATCCAGATCTGATCCGCGACCTCGACGGTGCCCACCGGGCCGATCTGGAACTCCCACTGGCCGAGCATCACCTCGGCGTTGGTGCCCGAGATGGAGAGCCCGGCTTCCATGCACGCCGTCGTGTGCGCCTCGACGATGTCACGGCCGGCGATCTCCACGGCACCGACGCCGCAGTAGTACGGGCCCTGCGGAGCCGGGTAGTAGTACCCCTCCTGCGGCCAGCCGAGCGGACGACCGTCCTTGAAGAAGGTGTACTCCTGCTCGATGCCGAACAGCGGCTCGAAGTCGGCGAACTTCGCCGCCGTCTCGACACACGCTGCCCGGTTGTTGGTGGGGTGCGGAGCCAGGGTCTCGGGGAGCAGCACCTCGCAGAGGACCAGGATGTCGTTGCCGCCCCGGGTCGGGTCCGGAACCGTGTAGACGGGGTCCAGCATGCAGTCGGAGTTGCTGCCCTCGGCCTGGTTCGTCGAGGAGCCGTCGAAGTTCCACATGCCCGGCTCGGTGCCATCAGGGATGATCTTGGTCTTCGACCGGATCAGGGGAGTCGGCTCGGTACCGTCGATCCAGATGTATTCAGCCCGATACGCCACGTTGCAATCCTTCGTTCGTCCTGACCGGCGTGTCGGGTCGACACGCCGGGGTCTACCTCGGTCGGACGACCGGGGGGACCGTCGTCCGACATCTGATCACCTCGTCACCCCGGCCGACCAGCCGTTGTGACCAGTTCCGGATCGGCGTTCGGTCCGCCTCCGGTGACCGACACGATGGACGCAGGGGTTTTCCCCGTCGTTGCCCCATTGTGAACGGAATGTGAACTGGCTCGGCGATGCTGTCGCCAGGTCCGAGGTGCCTGGTACCACGGAGCTGCGCCGGCGGTCGCGACAGGCGGAACGTGACCGAGCCCGTGACAGGATGGAGCCCCCGGATGGACGTTCGAGACATGGACCAGCAGCGAGACATGGACCAGCAGCCGACAGACCAGCAGCCGACAGACCAGCAGCCGACAGACCAGCAGCCGACAGACCAGCAGAAGGACTACGTGCTCCGTACGGTCGAGGAGCGTCGGGCACGGCTCGTGCGCCTGTGGTTCACCGACGTCCTGGGGCAGCTCAAGTCCGTGGCCATCTCGCCGGTCGAGCTGGAGGCCGCGTTCGACGAAGGGGTCCAGTTCGACGGGTCGGCCATCGACGGGTTCAGCCGGGTGCAGGAGAGCGACGTCCTCGCCTTCCCCGACCCGAACTCGTTCCAGCTGATGCCTGCCCGGGAGGGCGACGAGCTCACGGCACGGATCTTCTGCGACATCACGAACCTCGACCGCACGCCGTTCGAGGGTGACCCGAGACAGGTGCTCAAGCGCAACCTCGCCCGGGCAGCCGAGGCTGGATTCCAGTTCATGTGCGCGCCCGAGGTCGAGTTCTTCTACCTGGCAGACGACGATCCGAGCCGCCCGCCGCAGCCGCTCGACAACGCCAGCTACTTCGACCTCACCACCTACGACGAGACGTCCGATATCCGCCGTCGCACGATCCAGCGGCTCGAAGGCACGGGCATCCCGGTCGAGTACTCGTTCCACGAGGACGCCCCGTCGCAGCACGAGATCGACCTGCGCTACGCGGACGCCTTGACGATGGCCGACGACATCATGGCGCTGCGAATGATCGTCCGGGAGGTGGCGATGGCCTCGGGGGTGCACGCCACCTTCATGCCCAAGCCGATCGAGGGCGTCCAGGGCTCGGGCATGCACACCCACCTGTCGCTCTGGAACGGTGACGACAACGCCTTCCACGACCCCGACGACCCGGTGGGTCTGTCGCCCGTGGCGCGGGGCTTCATCGGGGGTCTGCTCACCCACGCCGGCGAGGTGACGGCGGTGACCAACCAGCTGGTCAACTCCTACAAGCGGCTCGTCGCCGGCTTCGAGGCACCGGTGCACATCTCGTGGGCACGCAACAACCGCTCGGCGCTGGTGCGGATCCCGGTCCCCAAGCGGGGCAAGGAGGCCGAGGGCACCCGGCTCGAGTACCGGGCGCTCGACCCGGCGTGCAACCCGTACCTGGCGTTCTCGGTGCTGCTCGCCGCCGGGTTGCGGGGCATCGAGACGGGTGCCGAGCTGCCTGACGAGACCACCGTGAACCTGTTCGAGCAGGCACAGGCGACCCGGATCGACCCGTCGATGATGCTCCCCGCGAACCTGGCCGAGGCGCTCGACCGCATGGAAGGCTCCGAGCTCGTCCGTGACGCCCTCGGAGAGCACATCTTCGAGTGGTTCCTCCGCAACAAGCGGGCCGAATGGGCTGCGTACCGCACCCACGTCTCCAGCTTCGAGCTCCGCCGCTACCTGGGAACCTGGTAGGTCGACCGTGCAGCCCCTGCTCGTCTGGCCCGATCCGCCACCGGCGGACGTGGTGAGGGTCCTCGACCTCGCCGGGCTGCCGTGGCGCGCCGTCGGCGACGAGGCAGCCGCCCGGGCCGAGGTGTGGTCAGCGTCGATCATCGCCGCCGACGAAGATCCGGACGGCGGATTCGCGATGGCCCGCGCGCTGCGCCGGGGCGAGATGGCGGTGGCGCCCCTGCTCCTGCTCGTGCGCGGGACCCAGCTCGCGGACCTGTCGGGGCGCCACGACACGTTCGACGACTTCTGCGTCACGCCGGCGCACCCGGCCGAGCTCGAGGCCCGGATCCGCCACCTGCTCGCCACCGAGTCCGGGCTCGACCTCGGCCACGAGATCGTCCAGTACGAGTCGCTGGTCCTCAACGTCGAGACCTACCAGGCGGTGATCGGGGACCAGCCGCTCGATCTCACCTACATGGAGTACGAGCTGTTGAAGTTCCTCGCCTCCAACCCGGGCCGGGTGTTCACCCGCGAGATCCTGCTCTCACGGGTCTGGGGCTACGAGTACTACGGCGGCGCCCGCACCGTGGACGTCCACATCCGACGGCTGAGGGCCAAGCTCGGCGAGGAGCACGCCGGGATGATCCAGACGGTGCGGTCCGTGGGCTACAAGTTCGGCGAGTCGCGCTGGAGCTCGTGACGCCCGGGTCGGGACGGCTCAGACGTTGAGGTCGATGAGCTCGCTGCCCTCGTTGAGGTACTCGCCCTCCTTGTAGAGCGATTGGCCCAGGATCACCGAGATCACCCCGCCGGTGATGATGAACGCCACCGGGAGGGCGACCACCAGCGTCACGATGATGAGCAGCGGTCCGATCATCGGCTCAGTCTGCCCCACACCAGACCCAGGCCTCCAGCTCCACGAGGGCGCCGAGGGGCAGTCCGGCGACGGCGACACAGGTGCGCGCCGGGCGGGGTGAGGCGAAGTACGCCGTGTAGATCTCGTTCATGGGCCCGTAGTGGTCCATGTCGGCGAGGAACACGGTCACCTTGGCGACCTGGTCCGACCGGACGCCCTCCGCCGCCAGCAGCTCGTCGATGTTGGCGAGCGTCTGGCGCAGCTGGGCTTCGAAGCCGTCGGCCAGCCCGTCGGGGCCGAGGCCGATCTGGCCGGACAGGACGAGCCAGTCGCCGGCTCGTCGGGCGGGGACGTACGGAGCGGTCATGGGGCCTGTCTACCAACCCGTGTCATGGATCCGACGGACGGAACTGTCTCAGCGTGTGCCGGTCGGCCAGTCCTGCGGGCATCCCCGGCGTCGCCACTCCGCCGCGGCGACGGCAGCGAACACGGCGTCGGACACCCGCACGGCGGGACCGTCCGAGTCGACGATCTCCACCTCGACGTGCGGCATCGCGGAGGCCGGAAGGACGCCGAGAGAGCGCACGGTCAGGTCGAGCACCTGGCCGTCGGCGTCCACGGCCAGTCCCTCGGAGGTGACCCACCCGAGGGCCATGTGGGTCGCCCCGATGCAGTAGGAGCGCAGCGTCACGGCGTCGAGCACCTCGCCCGCCGAGACGCCCACCTTCACTCCGTCGGCATCGATCGAGACCGTGGCGAGCGCCCCCTCCTCGGTCCGCACCACCACGCGCTCCGTTCGACCGTCGGCCGGTGCTTCGATCGACACGACTCCAGAGCTCACCCCTGCACCGGCTGCCAGCACCACCGCCTCGGCCCAGCCGGCGCCGCGCAGGAACACAGACGTGGGAGGGCCCTCGACGTCGTGCTCCACGACGTCGACGTCGGGCAGCACGGAACGGATCCGGTCCGCGATCCCCTCGGTCCGCACCACGTTGATCGACCCCGTGCCGTCGGAGCGGACGCCGGCCGCGATCGGCGGCCGCTTGGCGGCCTCACGGCAGCAGTCCTCACGCGACCACTGGGCGAGCACCGGCACGCCGTGCCGCTCGGCCAACACCCTCGCCGCCGCGGGGAGCGGGCTGGTCCGCTTGGAGCCGAAGGCGCCGCCGTTGGCCGCGGTCGGGGACGGATCACCACCCGGCGCGCACCACGACGCGTCGGTCTCCACGTAGGCGGCATCGACCCACCCGGTGCGGAGCGTGACGTCCCAGTCGCCGTCGGGCACCTCGAGCGGCGGCGCCGGCTCGACGGTGGTGCGTCGCCCCTGGACCTTGCCCATCGCTCGACGGGCATCGACGACGGTGTCGGCCACCGCCCATCCCCCGGCACCATCGGGAACCGCGACCAGGTGGCCGTCGGGGGCGGTGTCCGCGGAGAACCCGACCGCTCCGGCCACCACGTCGGGACCGACGCGCTGCGGGGAGCCGATCTCGATCGTCGCCCGTCGACCGGCCGCCTCCAGATCCCGCTCTGCTGTGCGGGCAGACGCCTCCTCGGCAGCGTTCGACTCCCCTTCCCGGCCGAGCACGTCGACCGCAGCCTCCCGGATCGTCTGCCAACCGGTGCAGCGGCACAGGTGCGCCGCCAGAGCCCGGTCGACCGCACCGTCGCGCAGTCCGCCCCCCGGTCCGGCGGCCTTGCGTCGCAGCGCCTCCAACCGGACCACGATCCCCGGCGAGCAGAACCCGCACTGGCTGGCGCCGTGGTCCACGAACGCCGTGCACCACTCGTCACGGATCGGTCGGTCGAGGCCGTCGAAGGTGCACACGTCGCGTCCGGCGACCCGCCGCAGCGGTGTCACGCAGGCGACCCGGGCCGCTCCGTCGACCAGCACGGTGCAGCAGCCGCACTGGCCCTGGGGCGAGCAGCCGTCCTTGACCGACGTTGCGCCGAGGCCCCTGAGCGCGTCGAGCAGCGAGATCCTGTCGTCCGCGACGGTCACCTCGGCTCCATCGAGCGTGAAGGCGACCTCGGTGGTCGGTGACGCGTCCTGGTTCGACATCTCGTCCGGCGCTCCTGTGCTGAGGGACATCCGCTGTTCGGGCCCGACGAGGGCGACGCCGATCGGACCCGGGCCCGACGGGACGGTACCTTGCCCCGACGTGGCCCCTCATCCCGACCGCAACCCGGACCCCCGACGACACGACACCGACCGCGCCTCAGACGACGCCGTCGACCTGCTCGGCGCGGTCAACCGACGTCATCTCCTCCAGGGTGGGCTTGCGCTGGGAGCGCTCGGTGTAGGGACGTCGCTCCTGGCCGCGTGTGGCGACGGCACCGACACCAGGGTCGCGAACGAGGCGCAGGCCAGCCACGCCCTGCTCGCTGCGTTCCCCCAGTCCCTGCCCCACATCCCCGCCGGCGTCCCGACCCGTCTCCCGTACCTCATCTCGGACTCCGAGGGCGTTCCGCTGTCGAAGATCGACGGCACCGTCCCGGTGACGGTCTCCCAGGACGGGCGCGAGCTGGACACGCTGAAGGTGGCTCCCCGCTCCGACGGGGTGCCCCGCGCCTACCTGCCGGTCACCTTCACCTTCCCCGAACCCGGGATCTTCGACCTGACCGCCTCATACGACGGTGCGAAGATGCGTTCGACGATCCAGGTCGTCGAACCGGAGCGGGTCGACACGCCGGTGGTCGGCGAGCAGCTCCCTCCGGTGGACTCGCCGACGACGACCAGGACGCTCGAGGTCGATCCGCTCTGCAGCCGGGTCCCGAACTGTCCGTACCACGACGTCAACCTCACCGACGCCGTCGGCAAGGGCAGACCCATCGTCCTGCTCGTCGCGACCCCGGCCTACTGCCAGACCGCGGTGTGCGGTCCTGTGCTCGACCTGGTGATGGAGCAGACGGAGGGGCGCAGCGATCTCACGGTCCTGCACTCCGAGGTCTACAAGAACCCGAAGGGCCAGCGTGACCTCAACGACGCCGCGTTGGCGCCGATCCCCGAGGCGTACGAGCTGCTGTTCGAGCCCGTTCTCTACATCACCGACGCGGCGGGAACGATCGTCGCGCGCGCCGACATCACCGTCGACCGCAGTGAGCTCACCGAGCTGCTGACGCTGGCCGTTTGAGCTGCGCTGGCACGCGGACGGTCGGATCCGTCAGCTGAAGGACTGGCCACAGCCGCAGCTGTGCTGGGCGTTGGGGTTCGTGATGGCGAACCCCGACTGGTCCAGACCGTCCTTGTAGTCGAGCGTCGCACCGTCCAGGTGCTGGGCGCTCTGCTCGTCGACGACCACCGAGACTGCGCCGAAGGTGGTGCGGATGTCGCTCGCCGCCACGTCGGTGTCGAAGAACATCTCGTAGGAGTAGCCGGAGCAACCACCGGGGCGCACCGCTACGCGCAGGGCCAGGCCTTCTTCGCCTTCGGCCTCGATGAGCTGGGCGACCTTGGTGGCGGCGGTGTCGGTCAGGGTGATCATGTGGGTCCTCCGCTGGGAGCATCCGCCGGAAGCTGTCCCCGGCAGGCTTCGAAGTGTAACGCCCGGCCGCCGGGTCACCCAGGCGTCAGACCGCTTCCGAACTCGGGTCGTCTCGCTCCCGATATCGGCGCGAGACGACCCGAGTTCGTCGGCCGGAGTACCGGGGTCGTGCTCAGCCCGGTTCCGGCACGAGCGTCGCCCGGCACGGCTCGCGGTGCGAGAGGTCATGGAAGTCCTCGACGCTGGCGCCACCGACCTCGGCGACGAGCCCCTCGACCAGGCCCTTGTGCAGGGCGCACACCAGTTCGGGCGCGGACTCGGCCAGCTCCGCGAACGGGCAGTGCCCGAACGCCACGGTCGTGGCTCCATCCTCGGTCACGGCCGTCGGGTCGAACCCCAGCTGGTCGTGCATGGCCAGCGCCGCGGCGACGCACGGCCGGAGCTCGCCGTCGTGACGCGACTGCGCCCGGGGACCGGGCACGGCCGTCGAGTGCGACAGACGCCGACCCTGCTCCCGGCCGACCGCCACCACCGGGTCGCCGGAGAGGCCCGCCTCCGCGGCCACGTCGAGCAGCATCCGGGCCATCATCGGGAACACCGGTGGCTCGAGGCCCAGCGACGGGGCATCCGCGGCGAGCGAGTAGAGGTTCTGGGGCCGGCCGACCGCGCCTCTGCTCTCGGGCCGCGCCTCGAGCAGGCCGACGTCGCGCATGCGCTCCAGGTGGGGTCGGACGGTGTTCGGGTGCAGGTGCAGGGTCTCCGCTATCTCGGCGGTCGCCAGCGGACGCGGCGAGCGGGCCAGCTCGAGGTAGATCGCGTAGCGAGTGTTGTCGCCGAGCGTCTTCAGCAGGTCCAGGCGATGCTCAGGCGCTCCCACGGACCCAGGCTACCGCCCCGGCTGAGATAACACGGCCGAAGCCGGTAAAATCGCCCTCGATGGACGCGCCCGACGGATCCGAGGAGGTCGGCGTGCCGGTGCAACCCGTCAGCGCAGAACCAGCAACCACAGGACCAGCAGCCACAGGACCAGTGAGCTCCGCACCGGACGGCAACGGCCGGACCGGGCCACTGCCGGCCCAGCCACTCCCGACGGCCGAGGAGGTGACCGGGATCCTCCGCGGGGTCATCGATCCCGAGCTCGGCTCCGACATCGTCGAGCTCGGCATGGCACGCGGCGTCCGCATCGATCCCGACGGAACTGTCCACGTCACCGTCGCCCTCACGACCGCCGGCTGTCCGCTGCGCGCCGAGATCCAGCGCGACGTCCGCGCCCGGGTCGGGTCGCTCCCCGGGGTCACCTCCGTCCACATCGACTGGACGGAGATGGACCAGGAGCAGAAGGCGGCAGCCATGGAGCGGGCCCGTCGCAACATCGCTGAGCGGCCCGAGCGGACCGCGGTTCCGACCACGGCCAAGGTGATCATGGTCGCCTCCGGCAAGGGCGGCGTCGGCAAGTCCTCGGTGACGGTCAACCTCGCAGCGGCCATCGCTATGCGTGGCTTCACCGTCGGGGTGATCGACGCCGACATCTGGGGGTTCTCCGTCCCGCGGATGCTCGGCCTCGACGGGAACCTCGAGGTCAGCGCCTCATCGCCCACGGGTGCTGACGGTACCGGCGGTGCAGACGCGCCGCGACCGCGGATCGTCCCGAACGAGCTCCCCCTCGGTCCCGGACGACTGAAGGTCGTCTCGATGGGCTTCCTGGTCGACGACGAGGGCAGCGCCCTCATGTGGCGGGGCCTGATCCTCAACCGGGCGGTCCAGCACTTCCTCGAGGACGTCGACTGGGACGGCGTCGACTACCTGCTGATCGACATGCCCCCGGGCACCGGCGACGTGCAGATGGGCCTCGCCAAGTTCCTGCCCCGCGCCGAGATGCTGGTGGTCACCACCCCGGCGCTCACGGCGCAGAAGGTCGCCGTGCGGGTGGTCGACATGGGCCGCAAGAACTTCCTCCACATCGCGGGCGTGATCGAGAACATGTCGAGCTACGTCGACGACACCGGCCGTGAGCACCACCTGTTCGGGACCGGCGGCGGTCAGCGCCTGGCCGACGAGGCCGGTCTGCCGCTCCTGGCCCGGATCCCGATCGAGGCGGCCGTCGCCGACGGCGGCGACCACGGGCGACCGATCGCGCTGGGGGCCGGTCCGGCTGCGGACGCGTTCCGGGAGCTCGCAGCGAAGATCGTCGACGATGTGATCCCGCCCGCCGACATGTCGGGGTGCAGCACTCGAATGCTCGACGCCGTCGCCGCAGCCCTCGCCGCGTCCGACTCGGGCACCTGAGATCCCGTTCTGTTGTGCAGAACGGGAAGGATCCTTCGCGTTCTGCACAACAG
>CAZNQK010000034.1:0-27943 GCA_964575165.1 uncultured Aquihabitans sp.
ACACGGTCAGCAGGCTCGTGGGCTCGCCCCCCGGCTACGTGGGCTACGAGGAGGGTGGCCAGCTCACCGAGGCCGTGCGGCGCAAGCCGTTCTCGGTGGTGCTCTTCGACGAGATCGAGAAGGCGCATCCCGACGTGTTCAACACGCTGCTGCAGATCCTCGAGGAGGGTCGCCTGACCGACTCGCAGGGACGTTCCGTCGACTTCCGCAACACCGTGCTGATCATGACCTCGAACCTGGGCACGGCGGATCTCCGCAAGGCCAACGTCGGCTTCTCGAAGCGCGACGAGGCCGTGACCTACGAGCGGATGAAGGAGAAGGTCAACGAGGCGCTCAAGGCGCACTTCCGGCCCGAGTTCCTGAACCGCATCGACGACGTCATCGTCTTCCACGAGCTCAGCCAGGACGAGGTCATCCAGATCGTCGACCTGATGATGGAGCGGGTGACCACCCAGATGGCCGCTCAGGGAATGGGCCTCGAGATCACTCCGGCCGCCAAGGTGTTCCTCGGCGAGAAGGGATACGACCCGACCCTGGGCGCTCGTCCTCTGCGCCGTGCGATCCAGCGCCTGGTCGAGGACCCGCTGTCGGAGCGGCTGCTCTGGAAGGAGTTCCGGGCCGGTCAGACGATCGTGGTCGACGTCGAGCCGGACCCCGAGGACGAGGGGCACCTCCACGCGGTTTTCCGGGCGGTCGAGGGCTTCACGCCCCCGCCGATCGAAGAGCTCGCCACCACAGGCGACTGATCGTCCTCGACACCCCCAACCCCACCCCTGACCCTGAACTGGCTGTCGGATTCCCGGTCATGGCCGGGAATCGGACAGCCAGTTCGTCGTTCGGAGCCCGCTAGCGTCCGGCACCGTGCGGTTCCTCCGACTCATCGCCCCGGTGCTCATCTCGGCGGTGGCGCTCACGGGATGTCGGACCGACGTCGACGTCGCCGTCCGTGTCCGACCCGACGGGGCGGGGACCGTCACCGTCACCGTGGTGCTCGATGCCGAGGCAGCCCGGCAGGTCGGCGACCCGTCGAAGCTCGCGCTCTCGGACCTCACCGACGCCGGCTGGCGCGTCGACGGCCCCTCGACCAGCGACGGAGGGCTGCGCATCGTCGCGGTCAGGCCGTTCTCGTCGCCGGAGCAGTTGGCAGCCGTGCTCGACGAGGTGGGTGGGGCCGAGGGGGTCTTCAGCGGAACCTCCCTCGAGATGACAGACGGATTCGCGACCAGCTCCACGTCGTTCCGGACGACGCTCACGCTCTCGGGCGACCCCGCGCAGTTCTCCGACGCGGCGCTCTCGGAGCTGCTCGGGGGACTGCCGCTCGCTCGGACTCCCGAGGAGCTCGCAGCGGAGGGTGCGACCGACCGTGACTCGGCGACGCTGACGGTGCGGGTGTCGCTCCCCGGAGGCGTCGACGAGTCCAACGGCGAGGTGGCGAAGGGCGTCGCCACGTGGAGCGCGTCGATGGCCGGGGGGAAGGCCACCGGGGAGACGTTGACGGCGACGGCGTCGGAGCGGCGAACGACGACGTGGGTCCTCGTCGGAGCGGGTGTGCTGCTCATCGCCGTCGGTCTGGTCGTCGCCGTCGTCGGTCGGGTGCGCCGCACGGACTGACCAGCCAGACACGTGGGTTCGGGGAGTCCGACGACCGGGGAACAACTGTTCGACCCATCCGCGGTCGGTGTCGTACCCCCGTTCTAGCGTCGGGGCTCATGGCACGGACCCGGACCGTCTTCAGGTGCATGAGCTGTGGGGCCGGTGCGCCCAAGTGGGCCGGGCGGTGTGGAGCCTGCGGTGACTGGAACACCCTGTCCGAGGAGCTCGACGTAGAGGAGCCCTCCCTCGTCCCGCTGGCGTCGTCCACTCCACCCACCCCGATCACGGAGCTGTCGCCGATCGCCGGCACCCCCGTTCCGACCGGCATCGGCGAGCTCGACCGTGTGCTGGGTGGGGGTCTGGTGCCCGGCAGCGTCACGTTGCTCGGCGGTGAGCCAGGCGTCGGCAAGTCGACCCTCGTCCTCCAGGTCCTGGCCGCGCGGGCGACGGCGGGGGCGCGGGTCCTCTACGTGACCGGCGAGGAGTCGGTCGATCAGGTGCGCCTGCGCGCCGAGCGTGTGGGGGCTCTGCACGACGAACTGCTGCTGGCGGCGGAGACCGCGATGGGCAACCTCGCTGTGCACATCGAGGCGACCCGGCCCGAGCTGTGCGTGGTCGACTCGATCCAGACGCTCCACGACCCCCGCTTCACCAGTGCTCCCGGGTCGGTGACCCAGGTGAGGGAGTGCGCCCACCGTCTCGTGCAGATCGCCAAGTCCAGCGGCACCACCGTCCTGCTGGTCGGTCACGTGACCAAGGACGGACAGCTGGCCGGGCCGCGGGTCCTCGAGCACGTCGTCGACACGGTCCTGTCCCTCGAAGGAGACCGCCATCACGACCTGCGCATGCTGCGCAGCACCAAGCACCGCTTCGGCTCGAGCGACGAGATCGGGTTGTTCTCGGTCCGTGGCGACGGCCTGGCCGACGTCGGTGACCCGTCGGCGCTGTTCCTCGGCGACCGGTCGGTGGGTCGGCCTGGCTCGGTCGTGGTTCCGGCGATCGAGGGCCACCGTCCGTTGCTGGTGGAGGTCCAGGCGCTCATCGCCCCCTCCTCGCTCGCCCAACCCCGTCGGTCCGTGCAGGGCCTGGACTCAGGGCGCATGTCGCTCCTGCTGGCCGTCCTGCATCAGCACGTCGGGATCGGCGTGGCGAACATGGACGTCTACGCCACGACCGTGGGCGGAGTGCGGGTCACCGAACCGGGTGCGGATCTCGCGGCCACGTTGGCGGTGGCCTCCTCGGTCAGGGGAAGAGCGGTCCCGCCCCACGTGGTGGCCTGTGCCGAGGTGGGTCTCGGTGGTGAGCTGCGGCAGGTCGCCCGCCTCGATCGTCGGTTGTCCGAGGCCGCCAGGCTGGGGTTCACCCTGGCGTTGGTGCCTCGTTCCGCTCCCAGGATCGACGCTCCGATCGAGGTGAGGCGGCTGCCGGATGTGGGTGCCGCGGTCTCTCTGGTCGGCCTCGGGTTGTGACAGCGGCCACCCCGTGCGACCTCTAGACTGCGCCGATGGCGCTGCGTCGCAACCCTGAGCTGCAGACGGCGCTGGCCGCTGTGGCTCCGGGTCAGCCGTTGCGCGAGGGGCTCGATCGCATCCTCAAGGCGGGCATGGGCGCGCTCATCGTGATCGGTGACGGACCCGATGTGCTCAACATCTCCTCGGGAGGGTTCCTGGTCAACGCGGCGTTCTCGCCGCAGCGGCTGTCGGAGCTCGCCAAGACCGATGGCGCGATCGTCCTCACGCCCGACGCCGGCTACATCGCCCGGGCGAACGTGCACCTGGTGCCGAACCCGAACGTCCCCACAGAGGAGACGGGGACCCGGCACAGGACGGCGGAGCGGGTGGCCCGCTCGATCGGTGTGCCGGTCATCTCGGTCTCCGAGGACATGGCGGTGGTCACCGTGTACACCAAGACCACCCGGTACCAGCTCGAGCCGATCACCTCGATCCTCAACCGCTGCAACCAGGCGTTGCAGACGCTCGAGCGCTACAAGCTCCGTCTCGACGAGGAGTCCGGGAACCTCACCTCGGCGGAGGTCGAGGATCTGGTCGCGCTGCGCGACGTCGTGACGCTCCTCCAGAGGGCGGAGTTGGTGGCACGCATCTCCGATGAGATCGAGCGGTACCTGATCGAGCTCGGATCGGACGGCCGGCTCGTGCGCCTCCAGCTCCGGGAGCTGATGGCCGGCGTCGAGGACGAGCGTCGTCTCGTGGTCCTCGACTACCTGCAGGACGATGCGTCGTGGGACCTCGAGCAGGCGATCGACACCCTGTCGGACCTCGACATGGAGGATCTGCTGGATGCCGACAAGGTCGCGCACGCGCTGCACCTGTCGGGCCAGGCCGACGACATGGATGCCCACCTCCAGCCGAGGGGTTACCGGATGCTGGCTCGTGTCCCACGGCTGCCAGAGGGGATGGCGGATCGGCTCATCGCTCACTACGGCACGCTCGAGAAGCTGAGTCGCGCGTCGGTGGAGGACCTGGCGTCGGTCGAGGGTGTCACGGAGCAGTGGGGTCTCACGATCAAGGACGCGTTGGGCCGCATCGCCGAGTCGAGCATCCTCGACCGCTACAACTGAGAGGGGTCGATCCCGACCATGGAGCTGACACTTCCGTCCGGAACCGCCGCATACACCGCCCCTTCCGACGGAGCGGTCCGTGGTCTGGTCGTGTATCCCGACGTCTGGGGGCTCCGACCGCTGTTCACCGACATGTGCGACGATCTGGCGACCCGCACCGGTTGGTCGGTCGGCTGCATCGAACCGTTCCCCGGTCGTGAACTGCCCGGCGAGAGCGATCCTGAAGGGGCACCGACCCGGTTCGCCGTCATGTCGGAGCTCGACGACTCCCGACTCCTCGGCGATGCCGTGGCACTCGCGGATGAGCTCGACGTCGAGAGCGTCGGTCTCATCGGGTTCTGCATGGGTGGCATGTACGCGCTGAAGGCGTCGGCGACCGGTCGGTTCGATCGTGTAGCGGCCTTCTACGGCATGATCCACGTGCCCGAGGGTTGGCGTGGTCCAGGCCAGGGCGAGCCGCTCGACGCGCTGGCCCGTCGGAGCGGGACGGAGGTGATGGCGATCGTGGGGTCGGCCGATCCCTATGCGCCGGCGGATCACGTGCAGGAGTTGCGCGACGCCGGCGTCGAGGTCGTCGTCTACGAGGGGGCGGAGCACGGATTCGTGCACGACGCCTCGCGGCCCGCGCACCGGGCCGACTACGCGGCCGACGCGTGGGGACGCGTCCTCACCTTCCTCGCCGGCTGATCAGGTGGAGCGGATCTCGAGCTCGCGTCGCTTCAGGATCCGGTAGCGGCGGTCGTTCTGCTCGATCCAACCGAGACGCAGGAAGCTGGCGATCGCCTTGTTGACCCGCTCTCTGGACGCGCCGACCAGTCCTGCGAGCTCCTCCTGCGTGATCGGGATCTCGAAGTCGTCGCGATCGCCGGCCAGCTCGAGCAGGTGCTTGGCAGTGCGCCCCGTCACGTCGAGGAAGAAGGCATCGGCCAGCGCCTCGTCCGTCGAGCGGATCCGCTGGCTGAGCAGCCGGACCACGGACCACAGGAGCTCGGGCGAGTCCTCCCAGAGGGAGCGCAGCACCTCGTACGGGATCCGGATGATGGCGGACTGCTCCAGGGCCCGGGCTTCGGCCGATCGACCCATCCCGTCGAACAGGCCCATCTCGCCGAACAGCTCGCCCCGTTCCATGAGTGCGACCATCGACTCGCGGCCGTCGACGGACTTGTTGGCGATGGCGATGCGGCCGTCGATCACGACGTAGCACGCGTCGGCCTCGGCACCCTCGGTGAAGATCACATCGTTGCGGACGAGGTCCATCCGCTCCGCTGCGTCGGCCAGGCGTCGGTGGTCGTCCTCGCCGAATCGGTCGAACAGGTCGACGTCGCGGAGGAGCTCCATGTCAGTCACGTCGGGCATCGTACAGAGTGGGACCTCTGTCACACACAGCCCGGGCCCCATCTCGCTGTTGCGGAGATCGTCGGAGGAGCGCGACGGTTAGCGTGCACAACCATGGACCGTCCGGACGACACGTCGGTGTGGACCGTCGTGGTGGCGGCCGGTTCGGGGTCGCGCTTCGGTGGCCCGAAGCAGCACGCGGATCTGGGCGACCGGTCCGTGCTCGAACGGTCTGTCGCCGCGGCACGCTCGGTGAGCGACGGCGTGGTCGTCGTCGTGGCCGCACCGGACAGCGAAGTCGTCCCATCTGACGGTGCCGGGCTCGGGGCCGACAGGGTCGTCGTCGGCGGAGCCTCCCGATCCCGTTCCGTGGCCAACGGCCTGGATGCGGTACCGGGCTCGGCCGACGTGATCCTCGTGCACGACGCCGCGAGGCCCCTGGCCTCCGAAGCCCTGTTCAGGCGGGTCGTCGACGCCGTCCTCGCTGGAGCTGATGCCGTCGTGCCGGCCGTCGCTGTCGTCGACACGATCCGGTCGGTCGATGGTGTCCCGATCGACCGAGACAGGCTCCGCGCTGTGCAGACCCCGCAGGGGTTCCGCGCCGGGGCCTTGCGTGACGCTCACGCCGGCGCCGGAGAGGCGAGCGACGACGCGGGGCTCGTCGAGGCGACGGGTGGCGCGGTGGTACTGGTCGAGGGTGAGCGGACGAACCTGAAGATCACCGAGCCGGTGGATCTGGTGATCGCCGAGGCGCTCCTCGACCGTGTCGACGACGAGGGCGCTGACCATGGCGCCGGGCATGGCGACCGGCATCGCCCGGGTGCTGGGCGGTCGTTCGACCGGGAGGGTTGGGACGGGGGAGACTCGTCGTCGTGAGCTACCGCATCGGCAACGGCTTCGACGTGCACCGCTTCAGCGACGACGTCGATCGCCCCCTGGTCCTCGGCGGGGTGATCTTCGACGGTGAACGCGGGTTGCACGGCCATTCCGACGCCGATGTGATCGCCCACGCGGTGGCCGAGGCGCTGCTCGGAGCGGCCGGTCTGGATGATCTCGGCACCCGCTTCCCTGACACCGATGACCGCTGGCGAGGTGCCGACAGCATGGAGCTCCTCGCCGCTGTCGTCGCGTCGGTGAACGAGGCCGGATGGACGCCGGTCAACGTCGACTGCTCGGTGATCGCCGAACGACCCAAGCTCGCTCCCCGCCGAGCCGAGGTGCAGGAGCGTCTGAGCGGGGTGGTCGGCGCACCAGTGACCGTCAAGGGTCGTCGTGCCGAGGGCATCGGCGGTCTCGGGCGGGCCGAGGGGATCGCCTGTCTGGCTTCAGCCCTGGTCGAGACGAGGATCAGGCTCACGTCAGCGACGACCGGGGTCGCGGCTCCGACGGAGGAGGTCTGATGGCCGGATCCGGTGGTCGAGCGGGCGGCCCGGGTCGAGGTGGCAGAGCCGGTCGGAGCGGCGGCTCGACGAGAGGCAGGGCCGGCGGGTCGGGTGGTTCCGGCGGGTCCGGCCGTGGCGGAGGCCCACAGCGGAGCAGTGGATCGGGTCGTTCGGGTGGGTCGGGTCGCTCCGGTGGTTCCGGCCGGAGCAGCGGTTCCGGTCGCGACACGGGCGTCGGCCCGTCGAGCCGGACCGGCACCGGGCGAGCTGGCACCGGACGAACAGGTGGTGGGTCGGCAGCGCCCCGCGCCGGCGGTTCGAGGAGGAACCCGGGACGTACGACCGCGCCCAAGGAGCGCGGTCTCGGAGGCACGCAGGTCGAGGGTCGCCAGGCCGTGCGCGAGCTGCTGCTGGCCGGTCGCCGCAAGGTCTACGAGGTGTTCCTGAACGCCGAGCTCGACCACAGCGACATCGTTGGTGACATCGTGGACCTGGCGTCCGAGCTGCGGGTGCCGGTGACCGAGGTCAGCCGCGGACGGCTCGACTCCATCAGCCACACCGAGGCGCCCCAGGGTGTCGTCGCCCGGGCTGCCGAGGTGCCGGCGACCTCGCTCGATGAGCTGTGCCGACCGGTGGCCGGTCGTCCGCCCTTCCTGCTCGCGGTCGACGGCGTCACCGACCCCGGCAACCTGGGTGCACTGCTCCGGATCGCGGAGTGCGCCGGGGTCACCGGCGTGGTGCTCCCCCGGCATCGGGCGGTTCACGTGACCCCGACCGTGACCAAGGCGGCGGCCGGGGCGGTGGAGTACCTGAGGATGTCCCTGGTGGGTGGTCTGCCGACGGCGATCTCAGAGCTCCGTGACGCCGGGGTCTGGGTCGTCGGCCTCGACGCCGGAGGCGAGGTCAGCGTCCACGACCTGCCGATCGCCGCCGACGCGGTGTGCCTGGTGCTCGGAGCCGAGGGCAAGGGGCTGTCCCGACTGGCGGCCCAGCGCTGCGATCTGGTGGCGTCGATCCCGTTGCACGGCCGCCTGGCGTCGTTGAACGTGGCCAGCGCCGCCGCCGTCGCCTGCTACGAGATCGCCCGTCGTCGACCGTCGCCGACGGGTTAGTTTCCGGGCCATGCCCGACGACACCACGACCCCCGACTCCGCCACGTCTGTTCCCGGTCCCGCTCGACCTGCGGCGATCGAGACATCTCGCCACACGGCCAAGGCGGTCGGAGACATCTCCGCGAACTTCATGCTCGACATGGAGATGTACGGCGAAGCCGCTGAGCTGGGATACGAGGGGATCGCGTTCTACATCGCCGGGCGCGGGGGCGTGCTCGGCGACGTCGACCACTCCGCCGTGTTCGAGGCGTTCACGTTCTTCCCGCCCGAGACGGTGCAGACGGGCTGGGAGTCCTCCTCCTCGGTCGAATCCCGCCGCGAGTCCGCTGAACGCTTCGCGTCCTACGCCGCCAGGTGGGCGACGGCCAACGTGCCCGAGGGCAGCGGTGATCTCGAGCGGCTTGCCGAGCTGTGCGGGAAGGTGATCGATGCTGCTGACGGCACTGACGCGCCGGTGTTCGCCGGTTGGCGGGACCTGCCCGAACCGTCGGGTGAGCGGGAGCTGGTCGTGCACCGGCTGAACGCTCTGCGCGAGCTGCGCGCCGCTCGTCATGGGTCGGCGGTGCGATCCGTCGGCCTGGCTCCGGTCGACGCGTTCATGATCCGCACGCCGTACATGGCCGGCATCTTCGGATGGCAGGTGTCCGACGAGGGCCCGACCGACGAGATGACCGCACAGTGGGAGCGTGCGGAGGAGCTCACCGACGAGGCCTTCGCCGTCGACCTGTCGGTCCTCGACGACGACGAGCTCGCCGAGTTCCGCCGTCTCACCGACGAGCTGGTCGCCTCCATCTGACCCTGCTCCCACCACCCACCGGGACTGCCAGTTCGGGATGGTCGACGTCGGGAGCTGTCAGGCTCTGGAACCGGCGATGCGGATCACGTCGGTCTGCTCGGCGCCGACCTCTGCGAGGCGCTCGCCTATCAGGTTGCACGAGTTGATGATCGCGAGCGCCCGTAGGTTGTCGGGGACCGATGCCGACTGTGGTTCGACCACTGTCTCGCTCAACCGGTCGAGCAGCGATGATCGGAGCTGCTCGGTGTCGGGGAGGTCGAGCGGGTCGTGCGGTTCCCTGGTCCTGAACCAGTGACCGATCTGCACCAAGGAGGCCTGGAGCAGACCGGTGAGGCGGACCAGCTCGTCCCGGAACGGGTCGAGCGTCGGGGAGCCGCCAACGGCGTCGGCCTCGGTGACCAGCACCGTGCACTGCTCCCAGAGGCGCCGGGTGCTGAGCCGCCAGTGCGACGCGAGCAGCGCGTGCGAGGGGTGCTCGGACATGGCGTCGTTCCACATCTTGTCGACCTCGACCAGACGGGACCGCGCGTCCACCCGGACCCGACGGACGGAGTCGGGATCCAGTCGGCGAGGCTCACCCGTCCTCGGTTCGGAGCCGGTCGTGCTCGCTCCCCTTGGATCTGTGCCGCTCGGTGGGTCCTCCAACGCGGTCGATGCCATACCCATGAGGCGACCCATGTCGCGGTAGATGCCGGCGAGCTCGCGTCGGACCTTGCGATGGGCGCGGGTCGGGAAGACCGTCGACTGAACTGCCAGCGCGACCGCGATCCCGATGACCGCCTGAGCGAGGCGGATTCCGGCGAACTGGGTGGTCGACAGCTCGGGCAGCGCCGGGACGAGCACGACGACCGATGCGACCAGGGCGGCCTGCTCTCCGATCTCGCGCCGGTCGAACCAACCGAAGCCGACGAGCGGTCCGGCCACCACGAACCCGACGGCCCACGCCTGGTCCTTGGCGAACGCAGCGACGGCCAGCCCGAGAGCGGCGCCGATCACCGAGCCGAACACCGCCCGACCGGCGTTCCGGAACGACGACTGGATCGTGCTGTGCATCGCCACGATCGCGGCAACGGTCGCGAACCACGGGTTCGGCAGGTGCAGCAGCTGCGAGAACCATGTGGCGAGAGCCGCTGCGAGCCCGACCTTCAGGCTCCGCTTCGCTACGCGCCGGTGTGCCGGGGTCATCGCAGGATCATCCCACCCAACCCACCCCCACCGCGTTCTGACGACAAGTCACGGTCGTGGTGACGCCCGAATGTCATGGGAATCGTTCGGGAGATGGTGGGAGCGTCAGCCGAACGAGTAGTCGGCGGGGTCCATCCGTCGGGTCCAGTGCCAGTAGTCGACGATGCGGAACGGCAGGACGGTGTGGATCTCGCCGAAGGAGTTCTTGTAGTAGGAGTGCTCGATGCTGGGCTGGGACCACACCAGCCCAGCCATCTCCTCCTGGTGGCGGCGGTGCCAGTCCTCGAGCCGCTCGGGCAGCACCTCCATGCTGCGGTGTCCACCGACCGCCAGCTCGTCGAGGCACTGGCCGATGTAGTGCATCTGGCACTCGGAGTTGAAGATCAGGCTGGCTCCGTGGGCCAGGTGGGTTCCGGGGCCGTACATCATGAACAGGTTCGGGAAGCCGGGGACGGTCATGCCGAGGTATGCGGCGGGCCGCTCCCCCCACACGTCGTCGAGGACCACGCCGTCGCGCCCGACGATCCGCATCGGCCACAGGGTCCGGGCGTGGTGGAATCCCGTCGCCCAGATGATCACGTCGCACGGGTGACGTTCGCCGTCGACGGTGACGACGGCGTCGGCCTCGATGTGGTGGATCGCGGCGCGGACGAGATCGACGTCGTCGCGGGTCAACGTCTTCAGCCACGACCCGTTGTCCTGGAGGGTCCGCTTGCCGGTGGCGGGGTAGTCGGGGACGACCTTGGCGATCAGCTCGGGGTCGTCGCCGATCTGGCTGACGATCCAGTCGGTGAAGATCGCCCGGGCCCCGTCGCTGATCTCGCTCACGGCGTGCTGTTGGCCGCCGTCGTCGTCCGAGTACGCGGTGTCGACCCGGGCGGGTTCCAGGCCCTTGTCGCAGCCGGGCCAGAACAGCAGGAAGCGGTACCACCGCCCGTAGAACGGCAGGTGCCGCAACGCCCACTGCACGCCCGGTCCGACCTTCTCGTGGTAGTTCGGGTTTGGGAACATCCACTGCGCGCTGCGCTGGAAGATCGTCAGATGCTCGACCTGCTCGCATATCGCCGGCGCGACCTGGAACCCGGTGGCACCGGCACCGATCATGGCGACCCGCTTGCCGGTGAGGTCGACCGAGTGGTCCCAGCGTGCCGTGTGGAAGTTCGGGCCAGCGAAGTCGTCGCGGCCGTCGATGTCGGGGACGGAGGGCCGGTTCAGCTGTCCGACGGCGGTGATGACGGCGCGGGCGGTGAGCGTCTCGGGTCTGCCGAGGCGGGATCCGTCTGCTCCGATCTCCTGGACGACCACCGCCCACGTCCCGGTGGCCTCGTCCCAGGTGGCGGACAGGACCTCGGTGCTCCAGCGCACGTGCTCGCCCACCGCGTGGCGTTCCATCACCTCCGCGAAGTACTGCTGGAGCTCGACCTGCTGGGCGAAGTACTCGCTCCAGTGGTCCGACGGCTCGAAGCTGTAGCAGTAGAAGTGGTTGCCGACGTCGACCCGGGCGCCCGGGTAGGTGTTCTCCCACCAGGTGCCGCCGACGTCGGGGTTCTTCTCGACGATCGTGTGCGGGATGCCGGCCTCGCCGAGGCGGATCCCGGCCAGCAGGCCGGACTGGCCGCAGCCGACGACGATGACCGGGAACGCGGCACGGGCTGCGGCGGTGGCCTCGTCGACCTGTGCTTCCGGTGTGTCGTGGTCGACGCCGTCGAGCTCGAGATCGGCGAGCATCATGGGTACGTACTCGTCGCCGACCTCCTCGACAACGAGCCACTCCATCATCTCGTGGATCAGCTCCGGTGCCAGCGGCTCGGGTTCCGGACACCCTCGGTCGCGGTACGTGCGGATGGCGTCGAGTGCCTGTTGCCGCACGGCGGCCTTGTCGTCCTCGGACATGAAGCCCTGCACCTCGTTGAGGAACGAGGCGACGGGTCGGACCGGCCCACGGATGATCGACGGATCGCCGGTCATGTGCACCATCGACAGCATCAGCGTCGGGATGCTGACGTCGGCCAGAGCGGCAGCGATCTCGTCGTCGGACGTGTCGAACGGCGTGCCGGCGTGCGGGTTGCGCATGTGTTCCCCCCCGGATCTGCGTCCTCTCGTGCTGACGAGTGCAGATCGTAGGGGGACCGCTCCTCAGTCCGACTCGACGTCGGTGTCTGAGGGTGCCGACGTCGACTCCGTTGCAGGTTCCGGTGCGGCCTCGAGGGCGGTGTCGACAGGCTCCGATGCGGTCACCTCGATCTTGCGGGCGACGACGCCGGGGCGGTTCGACGCGCTCAGGGTGAGGACGCCGTCAGCGAGGTTGGCCGTGACCGACTCGGAGTCGACATCGCCGATCCGGGCGGACCAGCGGAAGCGCTGCTCCCCGTCACCGAGATGGCGGACGGCATCCAACGTGATGACGGCACCGCGGGCGTCGGGCGTGACCGAGAGCTCGAGGTCCTCCCGTCGGACGCCGGGCAGGTCGGCGTGCACGGTCACGCCGTCGTCGTTGCGTTCGACACGCACAGCGGGCTGGGTCTCTCCGGAGGCGGACGCTTCGTCGACGGGCGTGAGCCAGTCCTCGAACAGGTCCGGCCACTGGAACGGCCGCAGGTCGAGCGGCCGCAGCCGGGTGGGCTGGAATCGGATGGGTCGGTAGCGGGTCACGGCCATGGGTCTCCTCCTGAAGCTGCCCGGGACTGGTCGCCCGAGGCTCTGGTCGCTGCACTCTGGGTCGTCGTCGCTCCGGGGGCTGAGACCGACCGAAGGCGACATGGATAGGGTACAAGAAACATGAGTCATATCCACTCAAGAACAATGATGCTGGATGGCTAGGCTGTGGGAGCTCTCATGTGTCGCCTCGACCTATGGCGACCTGCTCACGGATCGTCTCCGCGCGACGCTGTTCCGATGCCTCGAGCAACCCTGGCTGTGGCCGTCGTGATCGGCGCGTTCCTCCTGGCCGGAGTCACGGCCTGTGTCGGGACGGATTCGGCATCGGTCGGACGCAAGGGTCCGTCGACGACGGTCCTCGACGCCAACGGCGAGGGAACACCCACGACGAAGGGCTCCGGGTCGGACGGTTCCGATGAATCCACGACCACCACGGCGGCCCCCAGGCCCCCCGCCGAGACGCTGACGATGAAGAAGTTCACGCAGATCTCCGGCGACATCTCGCCGAAGTCGGTGGTTGCGTCGGGCCACGGCGTCGTGACCGCTCAGAACATGATGTACACGCACACCGTCACCGCTTACGACTCCGACGGGAACCTGATCGCCACCGTTCCCGACTCCGTCACGTTGACCGACTTCGGGATCGACAGACCCGGCACGTTCAAGGGGGCGCCCGTCGAGGCCGCCTTCACCCCCGACGGCAAGGAGGTCTACGTCTCGAACTACTCGATGTACGGACCAGGCTTCAGCGAGGGCGAGGACAAGTGCTCACCCGGTGACGGCACCACCACCAGCTTCCTCTACCGGATCAGCACGAAGACCTGGAAGATCGACCAGGTGATCCCGGCGGGTGCCGTACCCAAGTACGTGGCGGTCACACCCGACGGCTCCAAGGTGCTCGCAACCAACTGGTGCACCTGGGACCTGACGATCGCCGACACCGACACCGGGAAGGTCCTGAGAACGGTGAAGATCGACGGCCGCTACCCGCGGGGCATCGCGGTCGCCAGTGACTCCAGGACCGCCTACATAGCGGTGATGGGAGGCTCGGACCTGGCCAAGGTCGACGTCGACACCGGCGCCGTGTCGTGGATCCGCGGTGTGGGCCTCGGACCCCGCCACGTCGTCATCTCGCCCGATGATCGATTCCTGTACGTCACGCTGAACAAGGCGGGCATGGTGGCCAAGGTCGACACCGCCAGCGGGCAGGTGGTGACCCGTGTCGCCACCGGGACCCAACCCCGTTCCGCCGACATCTCGACCGACGGGACCGCTCTCTACGTCGTCAACTACGAGAACAGCAACATCTCGAAGATCCGGACGTCCGACATGGAGATCCTGATGAAGGAGCCGGCGGGACACCACCCGATCGGCATCACCTACGACGACTTCACCGGGCGGGTCTGGGTCGCCAACTACAGCGGGACGATCGACGTCTGGGACGAGGTTCCCGGGGTGGACGCAGCTCCGACGACCACGGGCCCCGCGTCCAGCGGCACGGCATCAACGGGATCGTCGACCACACGGTCCGGGGCGGGCTCGTCGGACTGAACCGGATCGGCATCCCGACGTGGATGCCGTCGGGCATCCACGGGCTGGCGGGCTCCGCTGTCATGGGAGCCTTTCGACGTCGTGGAGACTGGAGCCGTGCGAGCAACTGAGTGGGACGGATGAGCGGCGCAGCGCTGTCGGATCTTCGTGTCGTCGAGATGGGTCAGCTGCTGGCTGGGCCGTTCTGCGGTCAGCTGCTGGCCGACTTCGGTGCGGACGTGATCAAGGTCGAACCGCCCGGACAGGGCGACCCCATGCGCGAGTGGGGTCGGGAGAAGGCGGGTGGTCGATCGCTGTGGTGGCCGATCGTGGCCAGGGGCAAGCGTTCGGTGACGATCGATCTGCGTGAGCCGGCCGGCCAGGACCTCGCCCGACGGCTGATCGCCGAGGCCGACGTCCTCATCGAGAACTTCCGACCCGGCACACTCGAGCGATGGGGGCTCGACCCAGCGGACCTGATGCGCGCCGATCCTGGCCTGATCGTGGTGCGGGTGTCGGGTTACGGCCAGGACGGTCCGTACGCGAGTCGTCCCGGCTACGGCGCGATCGGAGAGGCCATGGGCGGCCTGCGGGCGGTGATCGGCGAGCCCGATCGACCACCTGCACGAGCAGGCATCTCGATCGGCGACACGCTCGCGGCCACGTTCGCCTGCGTCGGCACGCTGGTGGCCCTCCACGCCAGGGAGCGCACGGGTCGGGGTCAGGTCGTCGACTCGGCGCTGTACGAGGCGGTCCTCGGGGTCATGGAGTCGCTGATCCCCGAGTACACGATCGCCGGCTACGTCCGGCCGAGAACGGGTTCGATCCTGCCGAACGTCGCCCCTGCCAACGCCTACCCGACGAGGGACGGCGAGCACCTCATCAGCGGCAACCAGGACACGGTCTGGCGACGTCTCGCCGAGGCGATGGGGCACCCGGAGTTCGGCGAGGACGAGCGCTACGCGACGCACAACGCCCGGGGAGCGAACCAGGCGGAGCTCGACGCGCTGATCGGCGCGTGGTCGGCCACGATGACATCGGCCGAGCTCGAGGCGTTGCTCAACGACCACGGCGTCCCCAACGGGAAGATCTACACGGCGCCTGACATGCTCGCAGACGCCCACTTCGCGGCCCGCGAGGCGATCGTCGCCCTGGCTCATCCGCAACTCGGCGAGTTCCCGATGCAGAACGTCGTGCCGAAGTTGTCCGACACGCCGGGTGAGGTCCGTTGGGTGGGACCCGAGCTGGGTGAGCACACCGACGAGGTGCTGGCCGAGGTGCTCGGTCTGGACGGTGATGCGATCGCAGAGCTCCGCTCCGCCGAGATCGTCTGAACCGTTCGGACGAGGGACTGCCCTGGTCTGACCTACGGTTGAGCCGTTCCCGGTGGAGCCCCTCGCACAGCCAACGCGACAGCGGAGGGCGGAACGGCAGCGAGTGGCACAGAGGCGAGCGAGACCGAATCGAGCGAGACGGCAGCACGCGAGACGAGGGGGAGAGGTCGATGGCCGGTCGTGGTGATCCTGAGCAGCGCCGTCGTCGGATGGTCCGTCGCGACATCGCTGCTCGAGGAGTCACCGACCCCTCCGTCCTGGATGCGATGGCCGACGTTCCGAGGGAGCGGTTCGTCCCGGAGGACCTCGAGCGATCGGCCTACGACGACCGGGCACTGCCGATCGCCAGCGGTCAGACGATCTCCCAGCCGTACATCGTGGCGCTGATGGCCGAGGCTGCCGAGGTCCGACCGGGCGACCGCGTGCTCGAGGTCGGCACCGGGTCGGGATACGGCGCAGCGATCCTCGGTCGGTTGGGGGCCGAGGTGTGGACGATCGAACGACACGCCCCGCTGGCCGGCACAGCTGCCGTCGTCCTCTCGCAGATGGGCTTCGACCGGGTGCACGTGATCGAGGGGGACGGCACCCTCGGACATCCGGAGGCGGCACCGTACGACGCGATCGTGGTGACCGCTGCCGGTCCCGTCGTCCCACCTCCGCTCCTGGAGCAGCTCGCCGAGGGCGGCCGGTTGGTGATGCCGGTCGGACTGATCGAGGAGGGCCAGGATCTGATCAGGTTCCGCCGTACGGGTGAACGGTTCGGACGCGAGGACCTGGGACCGGTGCGCTTCGTCCCCCTCGTCGCTGGTCGACCCGACACGTCCGGGACCGCTCCGCCGACAGGCGACCGCTCCGAGGGGTCCGCGGCCGTGGATCCATCGGACTCCTGACTCCCTGGCACGACCCGGCTACTGCACGATTCGTTCACGTCCGGTCGGTCTGATGGCTACCGTGTGGCCGATGTCGGAGCCCGTCGGAGATTCGAACGAACCGAACGTCGTCGAAGGGCTCGACCCGTCGGTCCTCGTCTGGCTCACAGCGTTCGCGGCAGAGGTCGGTGTCGCACCACCGACGGAGGCGGAGCTGGACGCGCTCCTGTCCCTCGCCGGCACTGCAGCGCGGGGCTCTGCCAGACAGGCCGCACCGGTGGCGTGCTGGCTCGCGGCTCGCTCTGGCACCGACCCGCTCGACGCTGTCGAGATCGCCAGGTCGGTCGTCGTCGACTGACCGACACGGCCCCGACCCTGGACAGCGCGTGCCGACGTGGGGCCGGTGGGGAGGCAGCACAGCCAGCAGGTACAGCCAGCAAGCACCGGCAGCAGACGATGACAGGGGGGATCGGTGGAACGGGAACCTTCCGAGAGCTGGGACGTGGTGGTCGTGGGGTCGGGCCCCGGTGGGCTGACCACGTCAGCATGTCTGGCCGCAACCGGGCGACGCGTCCTGGTGCTCGAAGCGCACGATCTGGCCGGGGGCAATGCCCAGGTGTTCCGCCGGCACCCTCGATCCGAAGACGGGAGTCGGGCGACCTACGAGTTCGACGTCGGCGTCCACTACCTCGGCGACATCAACCCGGGCGGGTTGTTCCCGTCGATCTTCACGAGCCTCGGTGTCGGCGACCGCGTGCGCTTCCTGCCGCTCGACCCCGACGGCTTCGACACGCTGAGGTTCCCCGACCTGACCTTCGTCGTGCCCGCCGACTGGGACGTCTACCTCGAGCGGCTGGTCGAGGCCTTCCCAGACGAGCGCGCCGGTCTGGAGCGTGTCGTCACGACCCTCCGGACCGTCGCCGAGGAGGGTCGGGCCCGGTCCATCCCCGGGGTCGAGACGCCGACGTTCGACCGTTGGGCGTTCCGACCGCTGTCGGAGCTGTTCGCCGAGGGTGAGCTGTCGCAGCGGGCGGTGGCGGTGCTCGACCACTGGTCCGGTCTGTACGCGGGCGGCCCGTCGCAGACGGCGCTGGCGATGCACGCCGGGATCATCGACCACTACATGCGCGGCGCCGGCTACCCCGAGGGCGGCGGGCAGGTGATCCCGGCCCGCCTGATCCAGGTGATCGAGGCCTTCGGGGGCGAGGTGCGGACCCTGACACCGGTCGAGCGCATCGTCGTGGAGGGGGGTCGGGCCGTCGGCGTCGAGCTCGAGGACGGCACGACCATCGCTGCCGACGTGGTGGTGTCCAACGCCGATCACGCCCGGACCGTGTTCGGACTGGTCGGCGAGCAGCACTGGGACCCCGCGACGGTGGCGTGGGCCCGTGAGGCGACGATGACGCTGGGGCTGGTCTGCGTCTACGCGGTCGTCGACCTCGACCTGACCGGCGGGCCGAACACCAACTACTTCGTGTTCCCCGACTACGACGCCGAGGCGATGTACGAGCGACTCGACAGCGGTGAGCTCGATCCCGCCGACGGGGTGTTCGCCTACATCGCCATGGCGTCGCGCAAGGACCCCGACAACCCGCTCCTGTGCGGAGAGGGGCAGACGAACCTCCAGGTGATGACGCTGGCGCCGAGGGGCCTCGACTGGTGGGGCATCGAGACCGCACCCGGCGACGGAGGTCGCTACCGGCGGAACCCGACCTATCTGGAGCGCAAGGAGGCGCTGACCGACGCGCTGCTCGACGCGGCTGAGAGGGTGCTCGCGGATCAGCTCGGCGGCGAGCGCCTGCGCGACCACCTGATCCACCTCGAGACGGCTACGCCGCTGTCCCACGAGCGATACACGCGCTCGACCGGCGGGACGAGCTACGGGTACCTCCACTCGCCCGAGCAGTCGGGCATGCACCGCCCGCAGCACCGGACCGAGATCGACGGGCTGTGGCTGGTGGGAGCGAACACGACCTCTGGTCACGGCATCGCCGGTGCCATGGTCGGCGGCGTGAACTGCGCCGGGGAGATCCTGGATCGACCGCTGCTCGTCGAGATGTTCATGGGCACCGCTCTGGTCGATCCGTCGGATGTTCCTGGGGACCCGGAGGACTTCGATCCGATGGAGTGGAGCCGGGGACAGCGGCTGCGCGACCGTCGAGCCGAGGGCCGAGCGGCCCGTTCCGGCGCTTGAGGGTGCGGACACCAGCGAAACCCGTCGGAGCGGTGCGGAGCGACAGTCCGTGAGCTCGGCTGCCAGCCGGCCGAACATCGTCCTCATCAACTGCGACGACCTCGGCTACGGCGACCTCGGCTGCTACGGCTCGGAGCGAAACGACACGCCGACGCTCGACAGGCTGGCAGCGGAGGGCCTGCGGCTGACCGACTTCTACATGGCGTCACCGGTCTGCTCGTCCTCCCGAGGATCGATGCTGACAGGCTGCTACCCGACCCGCATCGGGTTCGGGTCGTTCGAGGGACTGCCGGTTCTGTTCCCCGGCCAGCCCGTCGGCCTACCCGATCGTGAGGTGAGCCTCGGGCGGATGCTCTCCGCCGCCGGCTACGCGACCCTGATGGTGGGCAAGTGGCATTGCGGTGACCAACCCGAGTTCCTGCCGACCAGCCACGGCTTCGACCACTACTTCGGTCTGCCGTACAGCAACGACATGGGTCGACAGGCAGGTACTCCGACCGACGACTCCGGCGAGCAACTCGGGTTCCCGCCGCTGCCGTTGCTCGACGACGACGAGGTCATCGAGCAGCAGCCCGACCAGGCCTCTCTGACCGGTCGCTACGTCACCGAGGTGCTGCGGTTCGTGCGCGCCAACCGCGAGCGTCCGTTCTTCGTCTACCTGGCGCACCTGTACGTGCACCTGCCCATCTACGTGCAGGATCGATTCGCCGAGTCGTCGCGCAACGGCCGCTACGGCGCGGCGGTCGCGTCGATCGACTGGGCGGCCGAGGTGGTCCTGCACGAGCTCGAACGCCTCGGCCTGGACGATCGCACGCTCGTCGTGTTCACCTCCGACAACGGTGCTCTCGACCGGTCCGACGGCGGTTCGAACCTGCCGTTGCGGGGCCACAAGGGGTCGACCTGGGACGGGGGGCTGCGGGTGCCGGCGATCTTCCGCTGGCCAGGTCGCATCGGAGCGGGTCGGGTTTCAGGTGAGCTGGTGAGCTCGCTCGACCTGTTCCCGACCTTCGCCGCGCTGGCCGGTGGCGAGCTGCCTCCGCACCCGATCGACGGAGTCGACCAGTCGGCGCTGCTGTTCGAAGGCGCGTCGTCCCAGCGTGAGACCTTCGCCTACTGGTGGATGGACGACCTGTGCGCTGTGCGTGACCGGCGCTGGAAGCTCCACCTCGCCCGCCACGGTGAGGCGGTACGAGAGCTGTACGACCTGCACGCGGACGGATCGGAGACGAGCGACGTCGCCGCGGATCACCCTGACGTCGTCGCACGGCTCGCCGCGGCGGCGCAGGCCTATCGGAACGACCTCGGTGATGCCCGCACCGGCGTGACCGGCCGTGGCGTCCGACCGATCGGACGCGTGGAGAGCGGGCGCACCCTCACCACCTACGACCCGTCGCACCCGTACTACGCGGCGGAGTACGACCTACCCGACCGGGGCTGACGACGAACCGGTCATCAACGCCGAGATGGCGGCCACGTCGTCCGGTCCAGGGAGACCCCACCCGTCCTCGTAGCCGAAGAGGCCGTCGATCTGAACGGCGAGCAGGTCGACGTCGAGGAGCTCGAGCGCCGTGAGCGGTACGAGCGCCGGATGGACCACGCCGCAGGAGTGGGCCAGCGCGAGCAGTTCGAACCGGAGCGTCGCGATGTAGTTCGCACAGCGGACGGACTTGAGCGCTGGGTCGAGACCGTGCTCCAGCCACGGCGACTGCGAGGTGACGCCGGTGGGGCATCGTCCTGTGTGACAGCGCTGGGCCTGGATGCAGCCGATGGCGAACATCGCCGTTCGGGCCACGTTCACCATGTCGCATCCCAGGGCCATGGCCAGCATCGCGTTCTCGGGGATGCCCAGCTTGCCCGACCCGATGAAGACCACGTCCTGGTGGATGTCGTGTTCGGCGAAGGTCCGGTAGACGCGTGGGAACGCCCACTTGAACGGCAGGGCGACATGGTCGCTGAAGACGAGCGGCGCTGCTCCCGTGCCGCCCTCGGCTCCGTCGACGGTCACGAAGTCCACCCCGGTCCCCGTCGCCGCCATCCGCGCTGCGAGGTCCTCCCAGAATCCGCCGTCGCCGACCGCCGACTTGATCCCGACGGGGAGGCCCGTGGCGTCGGCGATCCTCTCCACGAGATCGAGGAGCCCGTCCACGTCGCGGAACGCCGAGTGCCGGGCCGGGCTACGGCAGTCGACGCCGACCGGGATGCCACGGATCGACGCGATCTCCGGTGTGACCTTGGCGCCCGGCAGCACCCCGCCGAGTCCGGGCTTCGCTCCCTGGCTGAGTTTGATCTCGATCGCCCGGATCGATGGGGTCTCCTCGACCCGTTCGACGAGGCGCGACAGGTCGAAGCGGCCGTCGGCGTCGCGGCATCCGAAGTAGCCGGTGCCGACCTGCCAGATGAGGTCCCCACCGTGCAGGTGGTGGGGGCTCACGCCGCCTTCGCCGGTGCTCTGGAGTGCCCCGGCGATCGCGACGCCCTTGTTCAACGCCGTGACGGCCGCTCCGCTGAGCGACCCGTAGCTCATCGCCGACACGTTCACGATCGAGCTCGGGCGGAAGGCTCCGGCCCGACCGCGGCTCCCGCCGAGGACCTTCGCCGCGGGGAGCGGTGCCGCCGGGTCGGGATGGTCCGATCCGCCCGGCTGGTCGTGGGCCGGGAACGCAGAGTGCTTGACGATGACGTAGTTGTGGACGCGCTCGAGGTCGTTGTCGGTGCCGAAGCCGAAGTAGCGGTTCGTCAGCTTCGACGACGTGTAGACCCATCGCCTCTGGTCGCGACTGAAAGGTCGTTCCTGGTCGTTGTCGGTGACGATGTACTGGCGGAGCTCGGGTCCGATCGCCTCCAGCAGGAACCTCAGGTGTCCGACAACCGGGTAGTTGCGCAGGATGGAGTGGCGACGCTGCAACAGGTCCCAACCGGCGACCCCTGC
Source organism: uncultured Aquihabitans sp. (assembly GCA_964575165.1). Taxonomy (GTDB): domain Bacteria; phylum Actinomycetota; class Acidimicrobiia; order Acidimicrobiales; family Microtrichaceae; genus Dermatobacter. The sequence goes on from CAZNQK010000034.1 coordinate 21,496, forward strand.
GAGTGCTGCGCCGGCGACTGACGCGACGGATGCGGCGGTGCGGAGCTTCATGTCGGTACTCGGATCGGCGCTCTCATCGCGACATGCTGCCTCATCGCGACATGCTGCCCGAGCAGATCGCGCTGGCGTTGATCGCGCAGACGTTGATCGCGCTGACGTTGATCGCGCTGCCGGCGTTCGTGTGAACTGGTGCTACGAGGCGGGGCGTGGAGGTGAGGCAGGTGCATCACGGACACAGCGAGGGCGGGAACGTCGACATCGACGGCCGGCCGGCGGTCCTGTCGGGTCCGCACGACCTCTCGATGGTGTACGGCGGAGGTGGCGTCTTCGGCATCGGCTACTGCGTTGGGGTGGCTCACGGGCTCGCAGCCCTGGGCGTTCCGGTCGCGACCGCTCCCGCTCTCGGCACGTCGGCGGGTTCGTGGGCTGCTGCCGCGGTGGCGCTGGGGCTGGTCTACGACGACGTCGGAGCGATGGAGGCGCCGCCGGTCCCCAGCCGCCGACCGAGGGTGCTGTCCGACATCGCCCGCACGATCTTCGCCGAGGCGACGCACCCGCTGGTGTCGGTGTCGGCGGTGTGCCTGCGCACGCGGCGTCGTCACATCCTCGACGGCGGGCGCTACCCCTTGTCGGACCTGGTGGCAGCGTCCTCTGCGGTCCCAGGTCTCCTCCCGCCGCACCGGATCGACGGCCGGTTGTACGTGGATGGCGGGATGTGGTCGGTGACGTCGGTCGATGCCGCCGCCGACGCCCGGTCCGTCATCGTGATCGCCCCGTTGGCGGGACCGCACATGGGCCCGATGGGCCGGGGAGCCGGGATGCTCCTGGACCGGGAGCTGCGTACGTGGCGCAAGCGGCACCCCGACCGGGCGATCACGCTCATCCGCCCCAACCGTGCGATCGCAGCGCACGCCGGACGCAACCCGATGAGCCTCTTCGAGGCCGAGCCGGCACGGGCCGTCTACCCGTTGGCGGTCGAGCAGGGGATGCGTTGGGCCGACCGCATCCAATCGGGGGTGACCGCCTGAACCCGCCCGAGCCCCTCAGCCCCCAGGACGCGACCCTCCTGTGCGCGACGACGCCGGAGGTGCAGCTCCAGATCGGTGCGTTGTGCCGATTCGAGGGTGCACCGCTGCGTGGCGACGACGGAGCGCTCCGCGTCGATGACCTCAGGCGCCACGTCGAGTCACGCCTGGAGCTGATCCCGAGGTTCCGACAGCGCATCGTCGGGGTTCCCCTCGACCTGGCACGTCCGATCTGGGTCGACGACGAGGGGTTCGACCTCTCCCGCCACGTGCGGGTCGCGGAGGTCCCCGCTCCGGGAGGCCCGGCCGAGCTACGCGGGTTCGTCGCCGAGCTCCTCTCACGTCCGATCGACGCAGGGCACCCGTTGTGGGACCTGTGGCTCCTCGACGGGCTCGACGCTGGTGGGCCCGACGCCGGCGATGACGTGGTGGTCGTCCTCCGGGTCCACCACGTGGTGGCGGACGGTCTCTCCCTCTTGCGCGCGGCGATCGCCCTGCTCGACTTCGAGCCGCGTGCGATGCCCGAAGATCCCCGTTCGCCGTGGAGTCCGTCGTCGGTGCCGGGATCCCTCACGCTGCTCGGACGGGGTCTCACGGACCGCTGGCGACACCAGCTCTCCCTGGCGGTGGACGTGACACGCGGGCTGCTCGACCCGATCGGCGTCGTCGGCGCGGTCCGCTCCGTGCTCGGCGCCGTAGCGTCACCGCCTCGGACGGCGCCGCGTCTGGATCTGACCGGCCGGGTGGGCACGCGGCGGGACTTCGTCTGGACCACGGTGCAGTTGGATCCGATCGTCGATCTGGCTCGCTCCAAGGGCGTCACGGTCAACGACGTCGTCCTCACGATGGTCGCCCGGGCTCTGCGGCGGTCGGTGGGCGATGTCGAGGCCGACGCGCTCCGATCCCGACCGCCCAAGGTCCTCGTTCCCGTGGGCGACGCGGTCGGTGGGGACGGGGGGAACGTCTTCTCGTTCCTGGTGGCGAGCCTGCCCGTCGACGACGAGGACCTCGACCGCACGCTGGATCGGATCCACTCGCAGATGACCGAGAGGAAGGCGTCGCACCAGTCCGACGAGGTGCCCGTGCTCTTCTCGGCGGTGGACGTCGTCCCGGTCCCGCTGCTGCGTCGGATCGCCCCCGGGGTTCTGGCACGCCAGCCCTTCGTGAACCTCGCGGTGACGAACCTGCCCGGATCCGAGGCCCCGCTGTACCTGCTCGGCTCCCGACTCAGGGAGCTCCAGCCGATCGTCACGGGCGTCGGCAACATCGCCTGCATCATCGGTGTGCTGTCCTACTGCGGCGAGCTCGGGGTGGGGATCACCGTGGACAGCGACGTGGTCCCCGACGCGGACGGGCTCCTGGACGCGTTCGTCGAGGCGTCCCGGGAGCTGTCGTCGGAGCCGGGGTAGCGACCGCCGCCGACGACACCGGTGGGTCATTCCACCCGCCCCGCTTCACAGGTGGCAGGGCGATCCGTACCGTCGACCCATGGACGGGGTTCAGATGGACGGACTGCACGACCTCTCGATGGTGTACGGCGGCGGGGGCGTGTTCGGCATCGGGTACTGCGTCGGCGTCGCGCACGGACTTGCCGCCCGGGGCATCCCGGTGGCGAACGCACCGTCGCTCGGCACCTCGGCAGGCTCGTGGGCGGCCTCGGTGTTGGCGCTGGGCCTCGGGTTCGACGAGGTCAGTGAGATGCAGGTCCCGTCGTTGCCGAATCGGACACCGAACGCCCTGGCGGACGTGGCCCGGGGGCTCTTCGGCGAGGCGACTCACGCGTTGGTGAAGGTGTCAGCGGTGTGCGTGGGCACCCGGCGCCGTCACATCCTCGACGGTGGCCGGTACCCACTCGCCGACCTGGTCGCGGCCTCGTCAGCGGTGCCGGGCGTGCTGCCTCCGCACCGGATCGACGGTCGTCTCTACGTCGACGGGGGTGTGCGATCGTCGGCCTCGATCGACGCGGCACCCGAGGCCGAGTCGGTCGTCGTGGTCGCCCCGCTCGCCGGTCCGCACATGGGCCCGATCGGACGGGGTGCCGGGTTCCTGCTCGAGCGGGAGCTGCGTGCGTGGCGCAAGCGGCACCCCCACCGCCGGATCACGCTGGTTCGGCCAAACCGGGCGATCGCAGCTGTTGCCGGGTTCCGGCCGTCGAACCTGTTCGACGCAGAGCGGGCGAAGGAGACCTACCCGCTCGCGCACGAGCAGGGTGTGCGCGCAGCGGAGCGGATCCACGCAGCGACCGCCGCAGCGGGGGCTCTCTGATTCGTTCTGTGTGCATCTCATGTCGCATAGCGACGTGAGATGCACACAGAACGCGGCGGGAAGGGGTTCAGCGCTCGGGCGGACACATGCGATGGAGCGCGTCGGCCAGTCCGAGGCCGAACAACGGGGGGACCGGCCACTGGGCCCGGAACGTGGATGTGGTCGGATCGAGCGTCATCTCGAGGCGGTGCGGCGACGCCAGCACGGCGAGGTCGACGAGGAGCCGGCCGTCCCCGTCGACCGCGGCGCTCGCGGCGATCGGGTGATCCGGGACGTCGGTCCACTCGCGTCGGAGAGGCACGTACATCGGGTCACCGGACTCCCGGCCGGCAGCGTCGCCGTCGGTGCGCTCGTGGATCAGCAGCATGTCGCCGCGGACCTCGACGGCGATGATGCTCGGGTGAACGGGTGTCCCCGGTTCCGGGGCGAAGCGGCCGTCGGCGACTGCGTCGAGGGCGGCGTCAGCCCCGTGGAGAGCGGACGCTGTAGGGAGGGTCCGGTGGGCGGGTACCTCTGATCGTTCCGCCGTGTCGGGTGGCACCTCGGGACGAGCGGACCACCCGGTGTCGGTCAACAGAGCGGGCAGCAGCTGCTCCCATACGAGGTCCATGAACGATTGCATGAGCAGTGTGTGGCTGAAGAAGGCCACCACGGCGTCGGCCTCTGGGATGACGATCATGTACTGGCCGAACGCTCCATCGCCGCGGAAGCCGTGGCGGCACATCCAGAGCTGGATCCCGTAACCGAGGCTCCAGTCCGGGTCGTCCTGCCAGGAGTTGTCGGTCTGGAGACGGGATGCCTCGCGCACCCACCCCTCGGGGAGGATCCGGCGCCCGGCCCACACGCCGTCGTCGAGGTAGAGCTGACCGAGGCGCGCGATGGCGTCGAGGTCCGTGAAGACGCCCGAGAACCCCACATCCACGCCCGGGCGGTACTGGGCCCAGCGGAGGTCGCCGATGCCGATCGGGTCGAGCACCCGGGATCGGAGCTGGTCGACGAGTCGTCGACCGGTCACGCGGTGCAGGATCGTCGACAGCGCCAGGACCGGCGGCTGGTTGTACGCGAAACACGTGCCCGGCTCGTGCTGGGGAGGCAGGCGCAGGAACGATCCGACCAGGTCGTCGGGGTCGGCGAGCATCGCGGTGAGGAGCGTCTCCTCCGCGTGACCCGTCGCCATCGACGCCAGGTGGCGGACCGTCATGCGAGCCGTGTGCTCGTCGACCTCGGCTGCCAGGTCCGGCAGCAGATCGACGACCTTGTCGTCGAGCGACAGCAGTCCGTCGCCGACGGCCAGACCGAGAGCGGTCCCGGTGAAGGTCTTGCTCAGGGAGTAGACGAGGCGGAGCTGACCGCGGCGGTGAGGGTGCCAGTACGTCTCGAGGATCCGCCGACCGTGCTGCTGGAGTATCAGTCCGTGCGGCTCGATCCTGGGATCGGCCGCGATGGCGTCGACGAACGAATCAAGCACTTCCACGTTCTGTGTGTATCTCACGTCGTCGGACGACGTGAGATACACACAGAAACCCCGCCGCAGGGGCGTGGGGTCAGTACGAGCGGGGCAGCCCTAGGGAGTGCATGGCCACGAAGTTGAGGATCATCTCGCGCGACACCGGGGCGATCCGGCTCAGCCGGGCGGCGACGAGCATGTTGGCGAGGCCGTACTCGACGGTGAGGCCGTTGCCGCCGTGGGTGTGCACGGCGACGTCGGTGGCGTTGCACGCGATCTCGCCGCCCGCGTACTTGGCCATGTTGGCGTACTCGCCGGCTCCGAAGTCGTCTCCGGCATCGTAGAGCGTCGCCGCCTTCTGCCACAGGAGCCGGGCCTGTTCGAGCTCGATCTTGACGCGGGCGAGCGGGTGGGCGATCCCCTGGTGGGAGCCGATCGGCTTGTCGTCCCACACCGTGCGGACCTTTGCGTACTCGACGGCGCGCTCGAGCGCGTACCTCGCGATCCCGCACGACATCGCAGCGCCCATGATGCGCTCGGGGTTGAGCCCGGCGAAGAGCTGCCAGAGGTCGCCGTCCTGGCCGCCGATCAGCGCGTCGGTGCCGAGGCGGACGTCGTCGAGGAAGAGCGTGAACTGCTTCTCGGGGGCGGTCCATCCCATCTCGATCGGGCTGCGGGTCAGACCGGGAGCGTCGGTCGGGACGACGAACAGCGCCGGTCGCAGCTTGCCGGTCTTCTCGTCAGCGGTCCTGGCGACGATCAGCACCGACTGGGCCTCGTCGACCCCGGAGATGAAGGTCTTCTGCCCGTTGAGCGTCCATTCGTCGCCGTCGCGACGCGCTGTGGTGGTGATCTTGTGGGAGTTGGATCCGGCGTCGGCCTCGGTGATCCCGAACGCCATGAGCAGGGTTCCATCCGCGATCCCCGGGAGCCACCGCCGCTTCTGGTCCTCTGTGCCGCAGCGCACGATGATCGACCCGCAGATGGCGGGTGACACGACCATCATCAGCATGGGTGCTCCCGCGGCAGCGCACTCCTCGAGCACGGCCGCGAGGTCGGCCATGCCGCCACCCCCTCCTCCGTAGGCTACGGGGAGGTTCACGCCGAGGAACCCGTGTCGGCCCATGTCGAGCCACATCTCGGTCATCTTCCCGCCGGACGCTGCCTGCTCCTCGACGAAGCGACGTCCGTAGCCGCCGGCGAGTCCGGCGACCGCCTCCCGCAGGGCGGTCCGCTCCTCGGGTTCGCTGAACATGGTCTGTGTCGGGCTCATGGCTCCTCGGTGGTGCTGTCGGCGGTGTCGTGGGCGGGGCCGGGTTCGGGTCTGACGACGGCCAGCACCGCTCCCGCGTCGACCTGATCGCCGACCTCGGCGGCGAGCTCGCCAACCGTGCCGCTGCACGGTGCGGCGATGGTGTGCTGCATCTTCATGGCCTCCATGACCACGAGCGCCTGTCCCTCGGTCACTTCGTCACCGGGTGTGACGAGCACGGCGGTGATCCGTCCGGGCATCGGGGCCAGGAGAGACCCCTCGGCGAGCCGTGTGTCGGGATCGCTGAATCGGGGGACGCGCCGAAGCGCGACGTGCCCGCGTGAGGACTCGACGTCGACTCGGACCCCAGTCGCGTTCCCCCCAGCCGTGGTGTTGTGGCGGACGGGGCGGGGGCGTCCCGGCCGGCCCCACCGGACGGGCGGGTGGGGGGGGGGGGGG
>CAZNQK010000035.1:0-19970 GCA_964575165.1 uncultured Aquihabitans sp.
CGACGAAGCGGTCGTTCTCGGTCGCCTCGGGATCGTCGAGGACCTTGCGGAGCTGAGCCAGGTGACCGGGCCGGAACAGGTGCGCTATGTCACGCATGGCCTCGGAGGCGAGCAACGTCAACGCCTGACGGTCGACACGCAGGACCCGTTGGCCCCGGTAGTCGTCGACCTCGACGCCGTCGGAGGTCAGCTTCCGGTACGGCGTGTCCCCCTTCGACTGCGGGAACATCTCCTGGAACTCGAACTCGGGCATGCAGCCACCATATGCACCCCGAAGTTCCGGCTCACAACCGACCCGTCGACCGCACGATCCTGCACCTCTGTGTGCATCTGACGTCGTCATGCGACGTCAGAAACACACAGAATCCACGGGGGGTCAGTCGGTCGGCTCCGCAGATCCGTTCGGGTCGTCGTCGGCGCCGCCCTGGGTGAGGATCGACTCCTGCGGTCCCGTCCAGGCGAACGCACGCGAGAGCAGCGACGGCTCCGCCCCCTTGGCGGGCCGACGGGACGGCGGGCGCCCCGGAGGACGGCGCGGGGCCTTGCGCTCCCGGGGCCGATCCGACGATGCGGGCACTGCCGCCTCGGGCGACGCCTCAGCGGTCGCCGCGACCGGCTCGGGCTCGACCGCGACCGGTTCGGGCTCGACCGCTACCGGCTCGGGCTCGACCGCTACCGGCTCGGGCTCGACCGGCTCAGCCGCGGCAACCGGGACCGCTGTGGCCTCTCTCCCTCCGGCACCCGGTCGACGATCGGTCGCCGACCATCCACGAGGGACCGTCAGGCGCTCGACGTGGAACTCGCAGAGCTCCTGCACCGGTGCGGCGTCGCGTGACAGCGGGTCGAGCCAGAGCTGCAGCGCGACGGGGTCGAAACCCACCCGCGCCGCCGCGACTCGGTCGCACCCCGGTCGCATGCAGGTCCTCGCCACCACCGCAGGCTATCGCCCGGCGCCGCCGTCGCTCCCGGAACCTGAGCTGTCGTCGGAGAGGACGGTGGAGGTCCCCGGGGCAGCGCCCGCGGCCTGGCCCACCAACACGAGGTGCTCGACGGCCACGTCGTCCAGCGTCATCAGATCGAGGACCACCTCGGCGAACCGCTCGGGCGAGAGCCCGTCGTCACGCTCGACGTCGCACACCCGACAACGGGAACCGATCCGCTCGCGGACCATGTCGGGGGCGACGCGACCCAGCACCGACGCAGGTCCTGCGTCGCGGACCAGCACGACGGGCGCAGCGTCGACCAACGCCTCGCCGAGCCCGTCGACGAGCTCGATCGGCGCGAGGACCAGAGACCGCAGCTGCCGCGCCAGGTCCCTCGCGGCCAGTCCCGACGTGTCGTCCGGTCCCGGGTCGTCCGGATCCGGATCCTCCGCCCCGACAGCGACGTGGACGATGGCGTCGATCCTCGTCGCGCGGACCACGAACTCCACCACCGACGAGATGTCGCGCTCCGAGCCGACGTCGCAGAGCAGCGGAACGGCGTGTCCGGGCGGGAGCGAGTCGAGCGTGGCGAGGAGTGCGGCGGGGTCGGCGTCGAGGAGCAGCACCCTGGCCCCACGTGAGTCGAGCTCGCGTGCGACTGCGGCGCCGACCGGACCCCCCGACGCGGAAACGAGGACCGTCGAACCCGCCATCGGCAGCGTCGGGACCGGCAGCTCGCGGTCGGGAACGACGTCGACCGTCGTGCCCTGCTCACCGGAACCCTGCTCGCCGGAACCCTGCTCGCCGGACTCCTGCTCGCCGGAGCCCTGCTCACCGGACTCCCGGTCCGTCCCGTCGCTCGGAGACGAGGTCCTGCGATCCTCGGTCGGAGCGGCCGTGGGAGGCACGGTCCGGATGACCGGCGGCCGGGCCTCGGGGTTGCGTCGCGACACCACGAGCGGCTCCCCCACCGGAGGGTTGTCGCTCTGGCGGGGCCCCGGAACCGGACTCGGCATCACGCCCGTCTCGGGTTCACCGTCACCCGTCTGGTCCGTCACCTGCATCCGCCCTCATCGACCCGGTCCACGTCCCGGTCCTCGTCAGTCGTCGATCGCCAGTCGCCGGTCACCGATCGGCGGTCGATCGACGGTGAGCACCGAAGCAATCCGAACACGGTCAGGGTAGGGACCGGACGGACCCTGCGTCCACGACGGCAACGACAGGACGGTGGTCGCTCACCTCGAACGCCGGAACGACAGCGGAGACCACGTCGGCGCCCCTGACAGCGATCCAGTCGATGCGACGACGCGGCCGACGAGCAGGATGCGTGGGCCCCGTCGTCGCATCCGTCCATCCCCGCCGGGCGAGCACCGCCAGCACCTGCTCGGGCCCCAGGTTCAGGTCCCCGACCAACGCCGCCGGCCCGGCACCCGCAGCACCCTCCAACGCGGCGAGCACGACGTCGAGCTGGGCGAGCGCGTCCCTCCCGTCGGTCGACAGGTGGGTGCACGCGACGGTCCACCGCTGAGCGGTGCACTCCGGCGCGACGTCAGCGATCAGAGCGACCCGGCCCTCTCCCGAACCCGGGAGTCGGAGGACCTCGGAGTCGACGATGCTCCCCCGGACGCACAGAGCCACCCCGTACTCCCCGCCGTCGTGGTCGATCGCTGCGGCGAAGCGCACGTCCAGACCCGTGCCGGCGGCGAGCACGGCGGCCTGGTCGACGCCGCCGCTGCGGATGGTTCCCCGGTCGACCTCCTGGACCCCCACGACGTCGGCGTCGAGAGAGCGCACCGACGACACCAACCACGGATGGTCAGGACGGGCCCGCCACGGTGGGCGGCCGTGGCGTACGTTGCAGGTGGCGATCCGCATGTTCCCCACAGCGTCCCACGCGACCGACCACCCCGCCTCCCCGTCGCTCCGATCAGACCTCGCGCGCCACGACGACGGTGAACTCAAGTCGACCGGTGACCCGGTCGACGCACCGTTGGTGGCTCGCAACATCGACTCCGTCATCCGTCGCGTGTCGACCGTCCTCGTCGCGGTCGTCCTCGGGATCGCCGGCTGGGGGGTGTCGGCCCCTGTCGCCGGTGCCGACACGGTCTTCACCTTCGTCGGTTCGGGCTGGGGTCACGGCGTCGGCATGAGCCAGTGGGGCGCACGCGGACTCGCCGCTCAAGGTGTGACCGCCCCGCAGATCCTGAACGCCTACTACCAGGGCACAACCCTCTCGACGGCGCCGGATCTGGGCGTCCGGGTGCTGCTCGGAACGTCGAGCAGCTTCACGTTCACGCCGACCGCACCGGTGGGCTACAGCGTCCTGTTCGGAGCCGGGCTCGGGACGAGCGCCGCTCCGGTCACCGCCACCGCGTCCGGTTCATCGATCGTCCTCACCGGCGGTGTCAGCGCGACGACGACCATGACCGTCGCCGTCTCGTTCGCCGGCTCGCCGATGCGGATGACCCCACCCGGCTACCGGTACAACCGGGGCACCATCGCTCTGATCCCCACCGGCAGCGGCACCGTGCAGGCCGTGCTCAGCATCTCGATGCGGGAGTACCTGTACGGGCTCGGCGAGATGCCGTCGTCGTGGCCGGCAGCGGCACTCCAGGCCCAGGCGATCGCCGGTCGCACCTTCGCCCAGAAGAAGGTGGAGACCACGCCCGGGTCAGGCACCTACGACATCGTCGGGGGGCTCCCGGACCAGTCCTACCTCGGGTTCGACAAGGAGGGCGCGGCGATGGGCCTCCAGTGGGTCGCAGCCGTCGAGTCCACCGACACCCAGGTCGTCCGCTACGGCTCCGGCCTCATCGACGCCGTCTACTCCGCGTCCTCCGGCGGTCAGACCGAGAGCAGCGAGAGCGTCTGGGTGAGCGCGGTGCCGTACCTGCGAAGCGTCGCGGACCCGGCGGACCTGACGGGCGGCAACCCCAACGCTTCGTGGACGCGCACGTTCTCGGGCAACCAGCTCGGCGCGTGGTTCGGCCTCGGCAACGTCACCTCGGTTCAGGTGCTCGGCCCACTCGGCACGTCGGGACGGGTGGACAAGGCGACCATCCGACTCACCGGGACCGGAGGCACCCGAGACGTCACCGGAGCGTCGTTCCGGGCCACGGTCAACGCATCCGCGCCCTCGGCGCAGCTCATGTCGACGCGGTTCGGCGTCGGCGCCGCCCCAGGCACGGCGACGTCTCCCCCACCGCCGGCGAACACGCTCCCGGGCGGATCGATCACCGTCGCCAAGGCCGACGGACGGACCCTCGTCATGGCCGGCACCGCGCTCGACGCCCAGGGAGCACCACGGGTGCGTGTCGTGTCCACCATGGGGTCCGAGGTCGTGGTCCGCGACGTGCAGTCGGTGAACGGCCAGTGGCTCGCCGTGTGGACGGGCCGCAAGGGCACCCGGAACGTGTGCGTGAGCCTGCTCGACGCCCCGACGGGCCAGAGCGTCGGGATCGGTTGCCGCGACGTCACCGTCAAGTGACCTAAGCACCTCAGCCTGCTTTGTTCCTCGATTGGGACGCTCCAGCGTCACAATCGAGGAACAAAGCAGGATCAGGGGGCAGGATCAGGGTGCGGGACGGTCGCGGCGCATGACCGCGTAGGTCACATCGGGGTCCTTGTCCGACCTCGACGTCCCAACAGCCCGGAACCCCGCCCCTCGAAGAGCTCCGAGTGACGCGGCGTTGCGCTCGTCGGGATCGGCACCGACGCGGTCGATCGTTGAGCTCGACGACGCGGTGCTCGACCGAGTCGTCGGCCGTCGCAGCAGCCGAGTAGCGCCCGACGACGCCGTCCCAGGTGACGTCATCGCCCTCCCACCAACGCAGCACGCCAGGCTCGTTGAGCCAGCGGTGGAGCATCGGAAGGTCCTCGTCGACGAGCAGGCGGAACGCGATCCGTGACGGGTCAGGCGCAACGGCGGGGGACGTCACGAACCGATCGTACGGAGATCAGCGCGCCCATCACACGGTGCCGGGTCGAACTGAAACACGTTCCAGTTCTCCGCTACCGTGCCGCGCCATGCGCACCAACGTCTGCGACCAGCTGGACATCGAGTTCCCGATCTTCGCCTTCACCCACTGCCGTGACGTCGTCGCCGCTGTGTCCAACGCCGGAGGCCTCGGCGTCCTCGGCGCCGTCGGCTTCTCGGCCGAGCAGCTCGCGACCGAGCTCGAATGGCTCGACGAGCACTGCCACCGCCCCTACGGCGTCGACGTCGTCATCCCCGGCAAGTACGAGGGCATGGGCGAGATGGACCCGGTCAAGCTCGAGTCCGAGCTGAAGACCCTGATCCCCGAAGAGCACCGCGAGTTCGCCAAGAAGCTGCTGGCCGATCACGGCGTCCCCGAGCTGCCGGAGGACGAGATCGCCCCGGCGCTGCTCGGTTGGACCGAGGCCACAGCGTCGCCGTTGATCGACGAGGCGCTCCAACACGACAAGGTCAGGTTGATCGCCAACGCTCTCGGCACGCCTCCGCCCGAGGTCATCGAACGCATCCACGGCGCCGGTCGGCTGGTAGCGGCGCTGTGCGGCGCTCCCGCCCAGGCGATGCGCCACAAGAACGCCGGCGTCGACATCATCATCGCCCAGGGCACCGAGGGCGGCGGCCACACCGGCGACGTCGGCTCGGTCGTGCTCTGGCCCCAGGTCATCGACGCCGTTGCCCCGACCCCGGTTCTCGCCGCCGGCGGCATCGGCAACGGACGACAGATGGCCGCCGCACTCGCACTCGGTGCCGAGGGCGTCTGGACCGGTTCGCTGTGGCTCACCGTCGAGGAGGCCGACATCCCGCCAGCTCAGATGCAGAGCTACCTCGACGCCACCAGCCGCGACACCGTCCGGTCACGGGCATGGACCGGCAAGCCGTGCCGGATGCTGCGCAACGACTGGACCGACGCATGGGAGAACCCCGAGAACCCTCAGCCGCTCGGGATGCCGCTCCAGTTCATGGTCACCGGCGAGGCCGTCGCACGTGGCCACCACTACCCGGAGCAGGCCAAGGACGTGCACTTCAACCCGGTCGGCCAGGTCGTCGGGCAGATGAACAAGGTCCGTCGCTCCAAGGACGTGATCCTGGAGATGGTCGAGGAGTACCTCGAGGCGACGGGACGGCTCAACGACCTGAACGAGCGCGCCGGCGCCTGAACGCCCGGCCCTGCCCCATCAGGACTTGGTCCGGTGGCGGCGCGAGCCGGGCGAGTACGTCACGGGCAGGTGCTTGACGCCGCCTATGAAGTTCGACCGGAGCATCTCGGCCGGACCGGCGGCCGCGATGTCGGGCATCCGCCGGAGGACCTCGCCGAAGATGATCTCGAGCTCGAGCTTCGCGAGGTTGGCGCCCAGGCAGTAGTGAGCTCCTCCACCGCCGAACGCGACGTGCTCGTTGGGGCGGCGGCGCAGGTCGAAGCGGAAGGGATCCTCGAAGACCTCCTCGTCACGGTTCGCCGAGATGTGCCAGATCAACACCTTCTCCCCGGCTCTGATCTGCTGCCCGCGGATGACGGCATCGGTCGTGGCGGTCCTCCGGAACTGGAGCACCGGCGTCGCCCACCGCAGGATCTCGTCGATGGCGACCGACACGTGGTCGGCATCGTCGAGGTGCTCAAGCAGGTCGGCGAGCTGGTCGGGGTGCTGGAACAGCGCGTGCATCCCGGCCGCGGTCGCGTTGCGGGTCGTCTCGTTGCCGGCGACCGTGAGCAGCAGCATGAACATGTCGAACTCGAGCTCGCTGAGGCGTTCTCCCTCGATCTCGGCGTTGATGAGGGTGGTCACGATGTCGTCGCGGGGGTCGTCGCGGCGCTGTGCGGCCAGGGCGTTCGCGTAGGCGAAGATCTCACCGGCGGCCTGGAGCGGCCGGTCGGGGTTGTCGGGGTCCTGGTACTCGGGGTCCTGCGCGCCGATCATGGCGTTCGACCACTCGAACATGAGACGCCGGTCCTCCTGCGGCACGCCCATGATCTCGGCGATGGCCTGGAGCGGCAGCTCGGCCGCCAGGTCGGTGACGAACTCGCAGCCCCCACGTTCGATCACGTCGTCCACGATCAGCTCCGCGCGGTAGCGGAGGTGCTGCTCGAGCAGTCCGATCATCCGGGGTGTGAAGCCCTTGTTGACCAGCCGGCGGTAGCGCGTGTGGGTCGGCGGGTCCGAGTCGAGGAGCAGGACGCCGCGGGTGTCGAAGCCGTCTGACGGATCGGGGTCGAGGCGCTGGGTGCCGCCGAGCTGGCTCGACCAGGTCGAGGTGTCGCGGTTGACCGTCTGGAGGTCGGCGTGCTTGGTCACCGACCAGAACCCCGGGCCGTCGGGCTCGTCGCTCCAGTGGACCGGATCCTCACGACGAAGGACCTCGAACATGGCGTGGTGGCGACCGGCGACGAAGGCGTCGAGGTCGAGCAGGTCGACGTCAGCGAGCGTCATCGCGTCGGTGCTGGTCATGGTGCCCCCGTGGTGACCCGAACTGCGCCGACGGCCACCGTCGACACCGGGCGAGACTACCCGTGGAGCCTGATCGCAGAGCTGACCGAAGATCTCTGAACGACCGTTCGATCGCCTCTTGAACGACCGTTCGGTAACAATTAGCGTTGCACTCATGACCGTGCTCGATGACCCCTCCGCATCCGTTCCCGAGAGCGACCGCGACTTCGCGCAGACCGACTTCTGCGACCCGCACACCTTCGACGACGCGTGGGACCTCTACGCGTGGCTGCGAGCGCAGCCGGGCCTGCACCACGACGACAAGAACGACCTCTACATCGCGGCACGCCACGAGGACGTGTTCACGATCAGCCGCGACTCCGAGATGTACTGCTGCCGCCACGGCGTCCGACCCGTCATCGCCGGCGACATGTCGATCATCACCCTCGACGGCGAGGAGCACATCCGCCAGCGCCGCCTCATCAACCAGGGGTTCACACCACGTCGGGTCCGTGAGATGTTCCCGCACATCCGCCAGCTCGCCAACGAGACCATCGACGCCATGGTCGAGAAGGTCACGGCCCAGGCCGAGCAGGACGGCACCGACATCCAGCAGGCGACGGTCGACTTCGTCCAGGACTTCGCCATCCACGTCCCTCTGATCATCATCTGCGAGATGCTCGGCCTCGACCCCGACCAGCGCCTGAAGATGTACAAGTGGTCCGACGACATGATGGCCGGCGACGGTCACATCGAGGCCGACGACCCCAAGCTCATCGCCGCAGCCAACGCCTTCGGCGAATACGCCACGATGCTCATCGGGCTGATCGCCGAGCGGCGCGAGAACCCGACCGACGACATCATCTCGGTCCTGACCAACGCGTTCGACGAGGGAGGCCTCGCGAAGGACCACAAGGCGCTCCAGGGTGTGACCCAGGAGGAGCTCGAGGGCCGCGCCGGCTACTCGAGCCTCAACGACGATGAGCTGCTCGCCTTCCTCACGGTGCTGCTCGTGGCCGGCAACGAGACCACCCGCAACGCCATCTCCGGAGGGCTCATCGCCCTGTCCAAGTTCCCGGAGCAGAAGCAGCTGATGCTCGACAACCTCTGGGACGACGAGTTCATGGACCGGGCGATCGACGAGCTCATCCGCTACGTCACCCCCGTCCTCGGCTTCATCCGGACCGCGACCGCGGATCACGACTACAACGGCACGCCCCTCAAGGAGGGCGACCGCGTCCTCATGCTGTACGCCGCGGCCAACCGCGACGAGGCGCTGTTCGACCAGCCGGACCAGCTCGACCTCACCCGCGAGTCCAACCCGCACCTGGCCTTCGGCATCGGCCAGCACTTCTGCCTGGGATCCAACCTCGCCCGCGCCGAGGTGAAGCTCGTCTTCCAGGAGCTCCTAAGCCGAGTCCCCGACATACACGTCCCAGACGGCGTCGTCCCCGGTCGGGCCGAGAACTCGCTCGTGATCGCACTCGAGGACATCCCCGCGACGTTCGACGCCTCGAGCGGCTGCCCCGTCGCCCACTGAGGCGAACGATCCCGCCCGGCCCTGTTCGGGTCCAGCCTCCCTGGAGGGAGGGGCGCGGCGACCGGCCACCGCACGTGGGGTTCGGTGACCGGTTGCTGTGCCTGACAGCGGTCCGACCGCGCCGCCGATCCGTCCTCCCGCCATGAACCCGCCCAACTGACACACTGGAACCAGATGTCGACCGCCGAGATCGTCGCCACACGACCCAACCAGCGCGACCACATCCTCGACACCGCGCTGCGCCTGATGTCCGAACGCGGCGCCAAGGGCATGACCATGCGGCAGCTGGCGTCGGCCTGCGACCTCCAGGTCGCGGCGATCTACCACTACTTCGAGTCGAAGGACGCGCTGCTGGCCGCCGTCGTCGCGGAACGCCAGTACGGCAGCCGCATGACCGACGACATCCCTTTCGATCCGGACGCTTCCGGACCCGATCGCATGCGGGCTCTGTTCCTGCACGTCTGGCACGGAGCACTCCAGGAGCAGCAGATCTGGCGGCTGCTGATCAGCGAGGGCATGCACGGAGAGGCCGCCGTCCTGCCCGTCGGCAGCGCGCTGCTCGACCTGCTCGAACCCGCCACGACCGGCTGGGTACGTCGGATCCTCCCCGAGGTCGAGGACCCGGGAGCCGTCGCCCGGCTGATGGTGGGTCAACTGCTGCTCGGGTTCGTCCGCCACGTGTTCGGGCCCGAGGAGGACACCTCGACCATCGGCGACGAGTGCGTCGCCCCGGTCATCGACGTGGCGTTCGGGTCAGGCTCCTGACGGCGTCGACCCGCTGACCCGACAGACCGGGTTCGACCGGCTGACGGGCGGACCGGGCGGACCGGTTCCTCACCCCCGGAGAAACGGCTCCACGCGGTCCTTCGGCCGACCGATGATCGCCCGGTCGCCCTTCACGATCACCGGGCGCTGCAAGAGCTCACCGTGTTCCGCCAGCACGTCGGCCACCTGGTCCGGCGTCGCCACATCGGCGTCGGCAAGACCGAGCTTGGCGAACCGGGCATCCCGACGGACCAGGTCGGTGGCAGGGTCCTCGAGCCGGCCGAGCAACTCCACGATCTCGTCGCGCGTCGGACGCTGCGACACCAACATGTAACGCCTCTCCTCGAACCCGACGCCGAGGTCGTTCGCCACGGCGACGGCGTGCTTGGAGGTGGAGCAGTTCGGGTTGTGGAAGATCACGACGTCGGCCATGGCGGCGAACCGTAGCGCCGGCCTGCCATGCTCCACCCATGAGCGACATCGACGCCCTGGTCGACGAGATGACCTTCGACGAGAAGCTGGCGCAGCTCGGCTGCGTCTGGTCGACGCAGCTCGTCGACGACTCCGGCTTCTCCCACAGCGCCGCTCGGCGGCTGCTGTCGAACGGCACCGGGCAGGTCGCCCGCGTCGCTGCATCGACGGGGTTGCGCCCGCAGGGTCTGGCCGTGTTCGCGAACGAGATCCAGCGGTTCCTCATCGAAGAGACCCGGCTCGGGATCCCGGCAGTCATCCACGAGGAGTCCGTCGCCGGCTTCTGCGCACGTGACGCCGTCCAGTTCCCGCAGGCGATCGGTCTCGCGTCGAGCTGGGACACCGATCTCCTGCACGAGGTCGCTGATCACATCCGGACCGAGATGCTGGCGGTCGGCGCCCGCCAGAGCCTGGCCCCCGTGCTCGACATCGCCCGGGACCCCCGATGGGGTCGGGTCGAGGAGACCTACGGCGAGGACCCGGTGCTCGCGGGCGAGCTCGGCGTCGCCTACGTCCGGGGGCTGCACGGGGCTTCCACGACCGAACCGGGTGTCGTCGCGCACGCCGCCGACGGCGTGATCGCGACGGGGAAGCACTTCCTGGGGTACGGGCTGCCCGAGGGTGGGCGGAACCACGGACCCGTGCAGATCGGATCCAGGGAGCTGCGCGAGGTGTTCGCCGAGCCGTTCGCCGCCGCGATCCGAGACGCCGGGCTGAGCTCGGTGATGAACTCGTACTCGTCGGTCGACGGGCTGCCGTGCGCCGGCTCGGCACTCGTCCTCATCGAGCTGCTCCGCGGCGAGCTCGAGTTCACCGGCACCGTCGTCGCCGACTACTTCTCCGTCGACCTGCTGCGGACGTTCCACCGCGTCGCCCCGACCAAGGGTGTCGCCGCGGCGAAGGCGCTGCTCGCCGGGCTGGACGTCGAGCTCCCGGCGCTCGACTGCTACGCCGAGCTCGGACCGCTCGTCGACGCCGGCATCGTCCCGATCGCCGTCGTAGACGCGGCCGTCCGCAGGGTGCTGGCCCAGAAGGTGGCGCTCGGCCTCTTCGAAGATCCGTTCGTCGACTCAGACGCCGCTCCAGCGGCCTTCCTCAAACCGGACGGCGTCGCTCTCGCCCGACGGGCCGCGGTCGAGTCGATCGTGCTCTTGACCAACGACGGGACCGTCCCCGTCGAGCTCTCCGATCCGACCGGCAGCGTCGCCTCCGCCCCGACCGCTACGCCGCGGACCATCGCCGTCCTCGGGCCCGCCGCCGACGACGAACGACTGCTCCAGGGCGATTACCACTACCCCGCGCACCTCGAGATCGTCTACGGCGGCGCCGACGACACATCCGGCCTGCTGCCCCAGGCCGGAGGCGCGTTCGCTCCCGGGCCGTACTTCCCTCCCACGGTCACACCGCTTGCGGGCATCCGCAGAGCGGCCGAGCAAAGGGGGATCACAGTCCTGCACGAACGGGGATGCGACTTGACCGGCGATGACCGCTCGGCGTTCGCCTCCGCCGTCGAGGCGGCCACGGCCGCGGACCTCGTCGTCTGCTGCGTCGGAGGGCGATCAGGCCTGGTGCCCGAGGCCACCGTCGGCGAGGCACGCGACTCCGTCGACCTGTCGCTCACCGGGGTGCAGGAGGATCTGGTCGCCGCGTTGGCCGGGACCGGCACGCCGGTGATCACGGTCCTGGTCTCCGGACGGGTGCACACGCTCGGACGCGTCGAGGCTCTGAGCGCCGCGACCGTGCTTGCGTGGGTGCCCGGACAGGAAGGCGGCTCCGCACTCGCCGATGTGCTGTTCGGGGCCGCGCCCCCGTCGGGCCGACTGCCTGTGAGCCTGCCCCGACACGTCGGCCAGGTCCCGGTCCACTACAACCACCGCGCCGGCGGAGGGGCCAGCGCGTTCTGGGGCGACTACACCGACTGCCCGACCTCGCCGCTGCACCCGTTCGGCTACGGCCTGTCGACCACCACGTTCGCCCACTCGGGCCTGACGGTGGATGCGGGCTCGACCACGACGCCGACCACGATCTCGGTGACCGTCACCAACACAGGGGACCGGGCGGGCGTGGAGGTGGTCCCGCTGTTCGTCCACGACGAGTCGGCGTCGGTCGCCAGGCCCGACCGTCAGCTCGTCGGCTTCGCCCGATTGGAGCTGGATCCGGGCGAGACGCGCGACATCACGTTCGAGGTGCACCCGTCGAGGCTGGCGTTCTTCGACGACCGGTTCGACTTCGTGTGCGAACCCGGCGCGTTCCGGTTCGAGCTGGGAGGTTGGGCCGGAGCGCCGCTGTCGACGGCGGTCGTCGACCTCGACGGCGACGTGGAGGAGTACCGACAGATCGGCGTGGTCGCCACCACCGTCACCATCACCTGAGGCTGATTCATCCCGAGCCCAGCCGGCTTTGTTCCTGATTTGTGGCCGATTTCGGCCACAAATCAGGAACAAAGCTGGTGGAACGAGGACAGTCAGGTGAGGCCGAGGACCCGGCGGGCGTTGTCGCGCAAGAACTTCGGCCAGACCTCGTCGCGGAGAGCGACGCCGGGCAGCTCCGAGAAGATCCGCTCGAGCGTGAGGCCCATCGGGAAGTAGCCGCCGTAGATGATCTTGTCGGCGCCGCGGGTGTTCGCGTAGTCGATGATCGCCGTCGGGTAGTACCGGGGAGCGAACGCTGAGGTCGAGTAGTGGAGGTTCGGCCACTTCAGCATCAGCTTCACCGCCAGCTCCTCCCACGGCTCAGCACCGTGGCGCATCACGATCGTGAGCTCCGGGAAGAACCAGCACACCTCGTCGAGTAGCTCGACCTGCTGACAGCGCATCGGGACCCTCGGCCCGGGGACGCCGACGCACATGAAGACCGGGATGCCGAGCTCGCAGCACTTCGCGTAGACGGGGTACCAGACCTTGTCGTCGATCGGCGCCTGCGGCGAGCACCCGGCCGGGAACGCGGCGATGGCACGGAGCCCCAACGTCTCGTGGGCCCGCACGATCTTCTCGACCGCCGTCGTCCCTTCGTTCGGGTCGACGCCGATCGACGGAAGGAAGCGACCCGGGTGGTCCGCCAACGCCCGGTTCTGGTCGTCGGAGCCTGCTCCTATCAGCGCCGTCTCGATGCCGTAGTGGTCCATCAACGCCAACGCGTGGTCCACCGGGTCGGCCTCGGCCAGGGCGGCCTCGGGCACGTCCTTGAACATGTACTCGACCGGGAACTCGAAGCTCTCCCTCGAGTCGCGGTCGCGGAGCTGAGGCGAGAGGAACTCGTAGACCTTCCGGACGTCGGCGAAGGGCAGATCGAACATCGTGTCGACGATGCCCAGGCCGCTCGGCCACGGGACGGGAGGGACAGACGGACCGGACCCGGCGGTGTCGACCATCCGGCCAAACCTATCCCGCTCGCCGACGCCACCCGGGAAGGGCCTCGGTTACGGTGACGGCGGTGCGGCCCAACGTGCTCCTCGTGACGCTCGACCAGTTCCGCGCCGACTGCCTCGGCGTCGCCGGGCACCCGCTCGTGCGAACCCCGACGCTCGACCGCCTCGCAGCGGAGGGCGTCCGCTTCACCCACCACTTCTCCAACTGCACGCCCTGCGGCCCGGCCCGGGCATCGCTGCTCACCGGCCTGTGGCAGATGAACCACCGGGTCACCGACAACGGGGCGCCCCTCGCGGACCACCTGCCGACCCTGCCCGACGAGCTCCGACGACTCGGCTACGAACCGACGCTGTTCGGCTACACCGACACGACCTACGACCCCACCGGCCTGCCGACCGGCGCGCCCGAGCTCGTGGAGTGGGAACAGCCGATGCGGGGCTTCGACGTCGGCGTGCACCTCGACGACTACATCGGCCCGTGGCTCGAGTGGCTGGCGGACGCGGGCTTCGACGTCCCCGCCGCGTCGGACTACTTCTCGATCTACGACCGTGCCGACATCGCTGTGCCGGACGGCCGCGGCGAGACGTGGGCCCCTCCGGTGTACGACGCGGACCACACCGAGTCGGCCTTCCTCACCGGCGAGGCGCTGGCCTGGCTCGACCGGACCGTAGAGTCGAGCGGCTCGGCCGCCGACGGCAACCCGTGGTGCGCCCACGTGTCGTACCTGCGGCCGCATCCGCCCTACGTGGTCCCCGCTCCGTACAACGACATGTTCGACCCGGCCGACGTCCCGGCGCCGCTCAGACACGTCGACATGGAGACCGAGGCGGCGTCGCACCCGTTCCTCGCGGCGGCGCTCGCTATCGTCCCGTCCCCGGTCGACCGGCTCGACCAGGACCAGCTGCGAGCCACCTACTACGGCATGATCGCCGAGGTCGACCACCAGCTCGGGGTGCTGGTCGACGGGCTCGCGGAACGTGGACAGCTCGACGACACGCTCCTGATCGTCACCTCCGACCACGGCGAGCAGCTCGGCGACCACTGGCTCATCGAGAAGCTCGGTTTCTTCGACCAGAGCTTCCGGATCCCGCTGATCGTCCGATGGCCGGCGATGACCGGTGCACCCGGACGCACCGTCGACGCGTTCACGGAGAACGTCGACGTCATGCCGACCATCCTCGAGCTGTGCGGCGGCGAGCCACCGGCGTTCTGCGACGGCGCCTCGCTGCGACCGTTCCTCGACGGCGAGCTCTCCGGACCGGAGGCCCCACCCCGCTGGAGGACCGCTGTGCACACCGAGTACGACTTCCGGATGCCGACGTCGAGGGCCGTCGAGGAGCTCCTCGGGATCCGCCAGGACCAGTGCGCCGTGTCGGTCCTGCGGGACCGCTCCGGCAAGTACGTCCAGTTCGCCGGCGGCCTGCCCCCGCTGTTCTTCGACCTCGACGACGACCCGGCCGAGCTCAACGACCTGGCGGCCGACCCTGCGATGGCGCCCCGGCTCCTCCGCTACACGCAACGACTGCTGGCGATGAGGATGGAGCACACCGACCCCCGACTGGCGAACCACCGGGCAACACCGTTCGGACCGTCGTTCCGGGCGGACCCACCGCGCCCCTGAATCCGATCCACCGGCCCCGCCGGACACCCGTCACCTGTTCCCCGTCAGCGGCGGAGCACACCACTAGGGTTGGCCGGTCCGCCCGACGACGTGCAGAGGCGCCCTGTTCCGATGGCCCGCCGGCTCCCCGCATGGATCCCCCGGCCCCTCGTCCTGGGCCGCCGACTGGTCGCCCTCCTGGGACCGACCAGCGGCGCAGCGCGCCAGAGCCTCGTGGCTCTCCTGTTCAACTCGACGACCAGCTTCGTCGCGGGTGCGGTCCTCGGCGCGATCACCGGCACGTTCGAGGCGCTCCCCGGCCTGTTGGTGATGGTCCCCGCAGCGATCGGCCTGCGCGGCAACATCTTCGGCACCTTCGGCAACCGGCTGTCGACCGCCATCCACATCGGTACGTTCCGCCTGTCCTTCAAGCGGGAGACGGTGCTCGGCCAGAACGTGGCCGCCTCGATCGCGCTCACGTTCGCCCTGTCGCTCATCCTCGCTGTCGTCGCCCGGGTGATCGCCGTCGGCTTCGGGGTGAAGGACGCCATCGGGGTCCTCGACCTGGCACTCGTGTCGGTCGCCGGCGGCCTCCTGGCCAGCGTCGTGGTCCTCGCCACCACTCTCCTCCTGTCCATCGGCGCGGTGCGACGCGGGTGGGACATGGACAACCTCGTCGCACCGACGATGTCGACGATGGGCGACGTCATCACCGTCCCGTCGCTGTTCCTCGCGACGAAGCTCCTCGGCCTCGGGGCCGTCACCGACGCGCTGGCGTGGTCGATGGTGCTGCTCACCGTCATCGTGTTCGCCACCGCCTTGAGGTCGCGACTGGCCGAGCTGCGCAGGATCATCCGCGAATCCATGCCGGTGCTGACCGTCGCAGTCGTGCTGTCGACGCTCGCCGGCATCGCCGTCCAGAAGCAGCTGACCGTCTTCGCCGCACTCCCCGCGCTCCTCGTCCTCGAGCCCGCCTTCGTGAGCTCGGCCGGCGCTCTGGGCGGCATCCTCTCCAGTCGCGTCGCGACCAACCTCCACCTCGGTCTCGTCGAGCCCACGATCCGTCCCGGGCACGGCGTGACGCAGGACGCCGTCCTCGTGTTCGGGCTCGCCGTCCCCGTCTTCATCTACAACGCTGTCGGCTCCGCGGCCCTCGCCGGGCTGCTCGGCCAGGAGGGACCCGGCATCGGGTGGACCATCCTCCTGTCGCTCATCGCCGGCGGAGTGACCGTGGCATTCGTGATCGCACTGGCCTACTACTCGACGATCGCGGCGTGGCGGTTCGACGTCGACCCCGACTCGTTCGGCATCCCGGTCGTCACATCCGCCGTCGACTTCGTCGGAGCGGTGATCCTCATCGTGACGATGGTCGCGATCGGCATCGCGTGAGATCCGTCCGACGCCATGGACATCCCCGGGCGACGGTGCGCGGTCACCGCGACCGCTCCTCCGGTCGTTAGCATCACGACGACCCCCGGAGGTACCCCCACATGACCGACGATCGACCCGAGTCGCCCGGCGTCACTCCGCCGCCGCCCCCCGGCACCGCGACCCCACCACCCTCGCCGCCCGCGGCACCGACTGACACACCGACCGACGCTCCCGCTGACACACCGGCTGACGCACCGACGACACCGAGCACCGCACCGACCCCTGCACCGCCCCCTCCGGGCGCCGTCCCCGGCGCAGCGCCGCCCGCACCGCCTCCACCGGGTGCCCCGACCGCTCCCGCTCCGCCCGCCCCGGCCGCTCCGCCGCCGCCCGTCCCACCCGCCGCGCCCGTGTACAGCGAGCCGCCGACGCAGGTCGGAACCCCGACGACGCCCGTTCCCCCCGTCCCCGGCGCGACCCCTCCCGGCTACGGCCAGCCCGACCCAGGACAGCCGGCCTACGGACAACCCCCGGCGGCACAGCCGGGTTACGGCCAGCCCGCGTCGGGCCAACCCGCCTACGGCCAACCCGCCTACGACCAACCGCCAGCGGCACAGCCGGGCTACGGCCAGTCTGCCTACGGACAACCCGACACCGGACAACAGGCCTACGGCCAGCCCGCGTACGGGCAGCCCGCGTACGCCACCCCTGTCGTACCCGGCCAGCCCGCCGTCGGCGACGCCCCCAAGAAGAGCAAGGCCGGACTCATCATCGGGCTGCTGGTCGTCCTCCTGCTGATCGTCGGCGGGGTCGTCGCCTTCCTCGCCTTCGGCTCGGGGTCGAGCGACATGAAGGCCACCCTGAACACCTGTCGCATCGACGCCGACGGCACCCTCACCGCGGCCGGACGACTCACCGGCGGGTCCAAGGCCACCATCGCCGTCGAGTTCAAGAACAGCGACGGCGGCTCCACGGTCGACAGCGGGACCGCCGTGGTGACCGCGACCGGCGACGGCGCCCCGTGGGAGGTCACGGGATCGGCAGGTGACGACGTCCAGAAGGTCACCTGCGTCGTCACCAAGGTGACCGGCTGACGACCGACCGGGTCGACCGCCCGTGTCGGGCGACAGCGCCCGACGTCGGGTCGCCCTCCCAGCGCCCGCCCCGCATCTGACGATCCGTCAGATGCGGGGCTACCGTCTGGCGCCATGAACCTCGACCTGACCGAGGAGGAGCTGGCCTTCCGCGAAGAGGCCCGCACCTGGCTCCGCGACAACCTCCCGACCGAGGAACGCCCACCCGAGGGCGCCGAGATGCGCGCCTTCGACCTCGCCTGGCAGCGCACGCTCTACGACGGCGGCTGGGCAGGCATCAGCTGGCCGAAGGAGTTCGGCGGACGAGGCCTCTCCGACATCCAGCAGATGATCTGGTACGAGGAGTTCGCACGGGCGAACCCGCCGTTCACCCTGAACAACTCCTGCACGTTCGTCGGCAACAACCACGGTGGTCCGACGATCATCGTCAACGGCACCGACGACCAGAAGGCCGAGCACCTGCCGCCGATCCTGCGCGGCGAGGTCGTGTGGTGCCAGGGCTTCTCCGAGCCCGGCGCCGGCAGCGACCTGGCCAGCTTGACGACCAGGGCCGTGATCGACGGCGACCACCTGGTCGTGACCGGACAGAAGACCTGGACGAGCTACGCGCACGTAGCCGACCTCCAGGAGCTGCTGGTCCGCACCGACCCCGACGCACCCAAGCACAAGGGGATCAGCTGGGTGGTCTGCGACATGCGCACTCCCGGCATCGACATCCGCGAGATCCGCACGATGAGCCACGTCACCGACTTCTGCGAGGTCTTCTACGACGAGGTGCGCATCCCTGTCACCAACATCGTCGGAGGACTGAACAACGGGTGGCGGACCGCGATGTCGACCCTGAGCTTCGAGCGGGGCACGGCGTTCATGGCCGACCAGGTCGAGCTCGCAGCGACGATCGAGCGCCTGATCGACGAGGCCAGGGAGCGAACCGACTCCAGGGGACGCGCTCTCATCGCGGACGAGGAGATCGCCCGCCGACTGGCGACGGCCCGGGCCGAGGTCGATGCGCTCAAGGCCATGACGATCACCGGCATCAGCCGCACGGCCCGGACCGGGATGCCAGGCGCAGAAGGATCGATGATCCGAGCGTTCCACGGCGAGCTCCACCAGCGCGTCTACCAGCTGGCGCTCGAGATCATCGGCGCCGACGCCCTGCGACTCACCCCCGTCGACGGCGACGTGTGGACCGGTCCCTACCTCCAGAGCTTCGCCTACACGATCGGCGGAGGAACGACCGACATACAGCGCAACATCGTGGGCGAACGCGTCCTCGGACTGCCGCGGGCCTGAGCAGACGCGCTGAACGGGGACAGCGGAACGAGACGCGCGAGACGCGCGAGACGAGGACAGGGAGACAACGATGGACCTGCTGCCCACGCCGGAACAGGAAGAGATCGTCACGACGGTCCGCAGCCAACTCGACCAGCGGTTCGCCCCAGCGGCGCTGGCGGAGCACGACGGCGCCGACAGCATCGTCGACCGCGACCTGTGGCGACGCTGCGCCGAGCTCGGCTGGTTCGGCCTGGGCCTCGAGGAGGACCTCGGCGGAGTCGGCTACACGCTCGTCGAGGAGGCGCTCCTGTTCGCCGAGCTCGGCTCCCACGCCACACCCGGCCCGTTCCTCGCCACCGTGATCGGGGCCCGGGTCGCGGCTCTCGGCGGCGCGCCCGACCTCGCTGCAACGATCCTGTCCGGCGAGAAGGTCGTCGCCCTCGCCGAGGCAGAGACCGGCACGGACGGGACCGCCGGAACAGTCACCGCTGTCGTGTCGGGCCGCTTCCGCGCCACCGATCACGGCGACGCGGATCTGCTCCTCGCCGTCGGGACGGACCCCGCTGCGGGGATGGCGATCGTCGAAGCGACCGAGGTTGAGCGCGAGCCCTCGCTTGACGTCCTGGTCCCTCTCGGGGTCATCGACATGACGGGGGTCGAGCCACTGGCATCGGTGACCGACAGCTCCGACCTCGCGGTCCGGGCCACCGTCCTCGTCGCATCGCAGCTCGCCGGCAACGCCGCGGCCACGGCGGCCCAGTCCGTCGAGTACGCGAAGGACCGCGAGCAGTTCGGCCGGCCGATCGGCTCGTTCCAGGCGGTCAAGCACCGCTGCGCTGACATGGCGGTCAGAGCCGAGGCCGCGACGTCGATGGCCCGCTACGCGTCCCTCGCGGTCACCGACGGTCGGCCCGACGGCGCGTTCCACGCCCACGCCGCATGGACCGTCGCGTCCGCCGCTGCGATCACGAACGCACAGACGAACGTGCAGAACCACGGAGGCATCGGCTTCACATGGGAGCACACCGCGCACCGGTACGTGACCCGGGCGCAGTTCCTGGTGCGCACGCTCGGAGGACGACCGGAGCACCTGGCCGCGCTGCTCGCAGAGCCCGCGCCGGCCTGACCGGACCTCATCCCCCGAAC
>CAZNQK010000035.1:20070-26971 GCA_964575165.1 uncultured Aquihabitans sp.
CGACGTGACCGACGACATGCTCACCGCGTCCGCCCGGGTGATCGCCGGAGAGATCCCTCCCGGGGACTCCGGCGCCCTCGGCCTGAGCGACACACCCGAGCTCCACGTGCTCGACGACGACGTCGCGTTCTGCGCAGCGTTCTCGAACGTCGCAGCGTTCCGCTCCGTCTCCTCCACCGCAACCCTCTCCTCCACCGGCCCCTCCTCCACCGGCAACGACGACCTGCTCCTGGTCGACGTCAGCAGCGGGTTCCACGGCGAGGCGGTCCACGGACTCATCCGCTCCTGGACGTCGGCCCCGCTCCGGACCGCCGTGTACACCCATGGCCACATCGACCACGTTGGCGGCATCCGGTGGTTCGAGGAGGCGTCGGACCGCTCAGAGGTCGTCGCCCATGAACGGGTCGTGGACCGCTTCGACCGCTACAGGATGACCCGGGGCTACAACGGCACGATCAACCAGCGTCAGTTCCGCCTCGCCGAGCCCTGGTTCCCAACCGAGTTCCGCTACCCGGATCGCACGTTCAGAGACACGGCGACGGCGACCGTCGGTGACCTCACCGTCGAGATGCAACACGCCCGCGGAGAGACCGACGACCACCTGGTCGCGTGGATCCCCGAGAGGAGGATCCTGTGCGCGGGCGACATGTTCATCTGGGTCTCCCCCAACTGCGGCAACCCCCAGAAGGTCCAGCGCTACCCCATCGAGTGGGCGGCCGCGCTGCGTCGCATGGCCGACCTCGGAGCGGAGCTGCTCCTGCCCGGACACGGACCGGCGATCGCCGGACGTGACGACATCGAGCGGGTGCTCACCACAGCGGCCGAGTACCTGGAGACGATCGCAGCTCAGACCCTCGAGCTGATGAACTCCGGCGCCCGGCTCGACGAGATCGTCCACACGGTGCGGGTGCCCGAGCACCTCGCCGGGCTGCCGTGGCTGCGTCCGATCTACGACGAACCCGAGTTCGTGGTGCACAACCTCTGGCGGCTCTACGGCGGCTGGTACGACGGCAACCCGGCCCGCCTGAAGCCGGCACCGGACGCCGCTGTGGCAGCGGAGCTGGCCGACCTCACCGGCGGAGCCGACGTGCTGGCCAGAAGGGCTCAAGAGCTCGCCGCCGCCGGGGACCTCCGACTCGCCGGCCACCTCGCCGAGCTCGCCGCCCAGGCGGCGCCCGGCGACGCCGGCGTGCATCGGGTCCGCTCCGAGGTGTTCGGGGCACGAGCCACACAGGAGGCCTCGCTGATGGCCAGCGGGATCTTCCGCTGGGCGGCTCACGAGTCCGCTGCCGTCGCCGGTGGCGATGCTGCCGAAGACACCGGGAACGCCGGGAACGCCGGGAACACTGCGCCCGAGACCACCGACGGAGCAGACCGATGACGATCCTCGATCGCTTCCGGGTTGACGGCAAGGTCGCCCTCGTGACCGGCGCCGGACGCGGCATCGGCCGGGCCAGCGCGCTCGCGCTCGCCGAGGCCGGGGCCGACGTGGTGGTCGCTGCACGCACCGCCGAGCAGGTCGAGGCCGTCGCCGAAGAGGCGCTGGCGTTCGGCGTCAGGGCGGAGCCCGTCGCGTTCGACGTCATGGACATCGACCACCTGGGCGACCTCGTCAGCAAGGCGACGACGCGCCTCGGCGGGCTCGACCTGCTCGTCAACAACGCGGGCGGGTCGTTCCCCAAGCCGTTGCTCCACACCAGCGTCACCAGCTTCGAGCGGGCGTTCCGGTTCAACGTGACGACGGCGTTCGAGCTGACCAAGCAGGCGGTGCCGGCGATGCTGGCCCGTGGCGGCGGGGCCGTGGTGAACATCTCGTCCGCCGCCGGACGGATGCCCGACCGCGGGTTCGCTGCGTACGGGACGGCCAAGGGAGCTCTCAGCCACCTGACCAGGCTGATGGCCGCCGACCTGGCCCCGCACGTGAGGGTCAACGGCATCGCCGTGGGATCGATCGCCACGTCCGCCCTCGACACCGTCCTCACCGACGACGGGATCCGGGATGCGATGGAGGCCGGCACCCCGTTGCGACGGATCGGCGATCCCGAGGACATCGCAGCGGGCGTGCTGTACCTGTGCTCACCGGCAGGCAGCTACCTGACCGGCAAGCTGCTCGAGATCGACGGCGGCATCGACGCCCCGACGCTCAGCCTGGGGATCCCCGACCTCACGCTCCCCACCTGACTGGGTTTCACGGTCGGCGGTGGGAGTCTCACTCTGCGTAGTTACACTGTCCGGGTGTTGCAGCAGGACGAGGGGCGCGTCGACGAACGTCGCCAAGCCGCGTTCAAACGCCTGCTCGACGGCCTGTTCGCCCGCTTCGTGAGCGTGTCCGCAGCCGAGCTCCACGACGCCCTCCAGACGACCGTCACCGAGCTCGGGCTCTTCGTCGACGCTGACCGCAGCTACATCATCAGCTTCGACTGGGATGCCGGCACCACCACGATGACCCACGAGTGGTGCGCTCCGGGCGTCGAATCCTGCTTCGAAGCGGAGCAGGACCTGTCGATCGAGGTCGGACCCCGCCAGCAGGCGCGGCTGGAGGCTCTCGAGGTCAACCAGATCGACGACGTCGACGCACTCGGTCCCGACTGGGCCGAGGACAAGGAGTTCCTCGCGTCCGAGGGCGTCACCGCGATCCTCGAGGTCCCCTTCACGCTCGACGGCCTGCTGGCGGGCGTCATCGGCTTCGACGCCGTCGACGGCCCGGTGGCCTGGCGCGCCGAGGACGTGACGGTGCTGAAGGCTGTCGCATCGCTCCTGGCGAACGTCCTCGCACGGAGCCGGACCGAGAGCGCCCTCGCGTCGACGCTGGACCAGCTCCGGACCGTCTTCGGCGACGCCCCCGTCCCGCTCATGCTCATGTCCCCCGACGGCCACGTGCTGCGGGCCAACCGGGCAGCGGCCGGGCTCTTCGGACAGGCCCCCGACGACGTCGTCGGGACCAACGCGCTCGATCGCATCCACCCCGACGACCTCCGGGACGTGATCCCCCGGTGGGCGACGATGCTCGACGCCCACGGCCCCGAACACTCGGCCGAGGAGATCCGATTCCTCACCCCGGCGGGCCACCGCTGGTACCGCGTCGACGCCCGGGCCACCCGGACGGCGGCCGGCGAGTTCACCTACTCGACGGTCCACCTCGTCGACATCGACCAGGCACGTCGCACGGCCAGCCAACTCGGACGGAGCGAACGTCGCTTCGGTTCGCTCGTCGAGAGCCTCCCCGACGCCGTCATGCGCTTCGACCGCGACCGGCACGTCACCTTCGCCAACGCCGCGGCGATCCGCATCAGCGACGAGATGGAGGCCGCCGGCGTCGCCATGGAGGGCGGCTGGCCGAGGCTCAGCCACTCTGCGTCCTCGACCCTGAACGAGGCGCTCAACCACGCGTTCGACTCAGCCCGCACGGTGACCGTGGAGTACGTGATCGGATCGGGAGGGACCGAGATGTGGACCGAGTCCACCTTCGTCCCCGAGTGCACGGCAGACGGGGCGGTCGAGTCCGTGCTCCTCCTCGCACGCGACATCACGGAGAGGCGCCGCCACGAGGAGGACCTGGCCTACCGCGCCACGCACGACAACCTCACCGGTCTGCCGAACCGCTCGATGCTGCTGTCTGCGCTTGCCGAGGCCAACCAGACCCTCGACAGCTCGCCCGACGGTGCACCCGTCGCGGTCCTGTTCCTCGACATCGACCGGTTCAAGACCATCAACGACTCGCTCGGACACGGCATCGGCGACGAACTGCTCTGCAAGGTCGCCGAACGGTTCTCGACGGCCCTGAGACCCACCGACACGCTGGCCCGACTCGGCGGCGACGAGTTCACCGTCCTGCTGCCCGACACCGACGCCGGCGACGCGGTCACTGTCGCCGAGCGCCTCCAGAGCACCCTCCTCGAGTCGTTCGACATCGCCGGCGTGACCTTCAGGCCGACGACCTCGATCGGCGTCGTCGAGTGGACCGAGCCGACCGATCCGACCGACGTGCTCCGATGGGCCGACGCCGCCATGTACGAGGCGAAGGCACAGGGACGGAACCGGATCTGCGTGTTCGACGACCGCATGCGCGCCGAGGTGGGCGAGCGCAACGACATCGACCGCGACCTCACGGGCGCGCTCGAGCGCCGGGAGTTCCGCCTCCTGTTCCAGCCCGAGGTCGACATCAGGACCGGTCGGGCCCTCGGCTGCGAGGCGCTGATCCGTTGGGAACACCCGACCCGTGGCCTCATGTCGCCGGACCGCTTCATCCCGATCGCCGAGGACAACGGATCGATCGTGGCCATCGGGGAATGGGTCCTCCGGGAGGCGTGCCGCACGGTCGCCGACTGGATCAGTGCGGGCTGGGTCGACGACGAGTTCGTGATGCGCGTGAACCTGTCGCCCCGCCAGCTCGACCAGCCGGGCCTGGCGGCGCAGGTCGCGGCCGCGCTCACCGAGGTCGGACTCGATCCGGCCCAGCTGTGCCTGGAGGTCACCGAGACCGCCATCATGCGCGACGTGGAGGCGGGGCTGCGGGCCCTCAACGACCTGCACGCCGTGGGCGTCGCTCTGGCGGTGGACGACTTCGGCACCGGATACAGCTCGCTCAGCTACCTGAAGCGGTTCCCACTGGACGTGCTGAAGATCGACCGCAGCTTCGTCGACGGCATCCCCGACGAACCCCACGACCTCGCGATCACCACCGCCATCCTGGAGCTGTCACGATCGCTCGGGCTGCTGGTCACCGCAGAGGGCGTCGAGACCGAGGCACAGCGCCTGGCCCTCATCGACATGGGGTGCTCCCGGGCCCAGGGATACCTGTTCGGTCGACCCATGCCGGCCGACGATCTGGTCGCCTGGACCCGGGCCACGACGACAGGCCTCTGAGCCCCTCGGAACGGCTGTGCCGTCACCCTGGTCACTGCCTGTCGTCAGTAGGCTGGCGCCGGTGGAGCGGGTAGGGTGCCGCCGCATCCCGAGGCCCGAAGGGGGACCATGCCGGCCGTACTGACCGAACGGGACGGGCACCTGCTCGTCGTCACGCTCAACCGCCCCGAACGCCAGAACGCGATCAACGGCGAGATGCTCGTCCTGATGCTCGACGCGTTCGTGGAAGCCGACGAGGACCCCGACATCCGGGCGATCATCCTCACCGGCGCCGGCGGCAACTTCTGCTCCGGCGCCGACCTCAAGGACATGGCAGGAGGGTTCGAGGGCAACTCCGACGCCGTCGTCGACGTCGCCGCCCGCATGGCCGAGGACCCCGACCTGCACTGGAAGGCACTGCTGCGCTCGTGGCGACCCGGTGTGCCCATCATCCTCGCCGCCGAGGGCACCGCCATCGCCGGCGGCACCGAGCTGCTCGGCGCGACCGAGATCCGTGTCGCCGGCGAGTCCGCCAAGTTCGGCATCTCCGAGGTGAGGTGGTCGCTGTACCCGATGGGCGGCTCGGCGGTCCGCATCCCGCGCCAGATCCCCTACACCGTGGCCTGCGAGCTCCTGCTGACCGGCGAGCACATCACCGCGCAGCGCGCACTCGAGCTCGGCCTCATCGGTCACGTCGTCCCCGACGGTCAGGCCGTCGAGAAGGCCAAGGAGATCGGCCACCGCATCTGCGAGGGCGGGCCGTTGGCGGTCCGGGCGCTGCTGCGGACGCTGCGCGAGACCAACGGCATGGAGGAGTCGAAGGCTCTCGAGCACGAGTTCACCTACGGCTGGGACGTGTTCGCCTCGGAGGACGCCCGGGAGGGACCGCGCGCGTTCAAGGAGAAGCGCAAGCCGAACTTCGGGGGCAAGTGAGAGGACGGAGCCGATGGATCTCGGACTGCAGCTCGGATACTGGGGCCAGCTCCCCCCGCCCGATTGGGTGGACCGAGCGGTCGAGGCCGAGCGCCTCGGCTTCACCTCGGTCTGGACCGCCGAGGCGTGGGGTTCGGACGCGTTCACACCGCTCGCCTACCTGGCGGCGAGGACGGAGCGGATCCAGCTCGGCACTTCGGTCGTGCAGCTCGCGGCACGCACGCCGACCGCAACTGCCATGTCGGCGATCACGCTCGACCACATGTCGAACGGCCGGTTCCGACTCGGGCTCGGCGTGTCGGGACCGCAGGTCGTCGAGGGATGGTACGGACGCCCGTCGAACAAGCCGCTGGCCCGCACCCGCGAGTACGTCGAGATCATCCGCCGGGTGATGGCCCGCGAGGAGCCGCTCGAGTACCAGGGCGAGTTCCACCAGCATCCGTTCCGCGGCGATGGCTCCGTCGGCCTCGGCAAGCCGTTGAAGTCGATCGTGCACCCGCTGCGTCGGAGGATCCCGATCTATCTGGGCGCCGAAGGCCCCAAGAACGTCACGCAGACCGCCGAGATCGCCGACGGCTGGCTGCCGCTCTACTACTCGCCGTTCCGTCAGGACGTCTACGCGGATCAGCTCGCCGGTGCGCCCGATGGATTCCAGGTCGCGGCGCTGGCCGTGTTCAACGTGACGGACGACGACGAGCCCGAGACCATCGCGGACGCGCTCTCCATGACCCGGGCGATGCTGGCGTTCTACATCGGAGGCATGGGCGCCAAGGGCCAGAACTACCACACCAAGCTCGCCGCCCGGATGGGCCTCGGCGAGCAGGCCGAGAAGATCCAGGACCTCTTCCTGGCCGGCAAGGGCGACGAGGCGGTGTGGGAGGTCCCCGTCGAGTTCGCGGACGAGATCAGCCTCGTCGGGACCCCTGCACGCATCGCCGATCGCGTCGGGGCGTGGAAGGAGTCCGCGGTGACCGAGATCCTCGTGGCAGCCGGCTCGGTGGACCAGGTGCGTCAGGCTGCCGAGATCATCCTCCCGGTCTGAGCGAACCCGCCATATCCCTCGATCTGGCTGTCGAATTGACGGGCGGGGGCGGGGATTCGACAGCCAGATCGAGGTCGGGGA
>CAZNQK010000036.1:0-26095 GCA_964575165.1 uncultured Aquihabitans sp.
GTGCAGCGCGGTCCCGTCCTCACGAGTGAACACCAGGCCTGACTCGCACCACAGGCCACCGGCGAGCTGTCGCTCCTCGTCCTGACGCTCATGGTGAGCTCGCAACACGCCCACGGTCCCGCTGTCGAGAGCGATCCTGCGGCGGCTCTTGTTGGTCTTGGTCGAGGACTCGATCGCCCGCCCGTTGACGGTCGTGATCGTCGTCACCACCGACAGTCGGCCCGCGTCGAGGTCGACGTCGCTCCAGCGGAGACCCATCAGCTCCCCTCGACGCATCCCCGTCGTCGCACCGAGCACGAACACCGCGAAGAGGCGATGGTCGGCGATGGATTCGAGGAAGCAGCTCAACTGCTTCGGAGTCCAGGTCGCCTGCTCCTTGCGCCGCACCGACGGCGGACGAGCGGACGCAGCGGCATTGCGAACCACCATGTCGAGACGATCGGCGTCCCCGAGTGCTCGGCGCAGCACCGTGTGGGTGTTCAGCACGGTCTTGGCTGCCAGGCCCGAGCGCGTGAGCTTCTGGTAGGCCCGCTCGACGGTGAGCGGACGGAGGTCCTGGAGCTTCACATCCCCGATCGTCCGCTTCAGGCGCTTCACCGCCTGCCGATAGCCCTCCAACGTCGTCGGCTTCAGGTCACCGGCCACACCGTCGAGCCACTGATCGAGGTACTCCCCCACCTTCAATGGCGTGCGATCGACGACCACACCCTTGTCGGCGTCCGCCAGCACGGCCGTCAGCGCAGCCTTGGCCGCCTTCTTGGTCGGGAAGCCGCCCTTGCTGACCCATCGCCGCGCTCCGGTGTCGGGGTTCATACCGATCGCGGCCCGGTACCGCCACCCCTTGCCGTACTGCTCGACCGTCCCTGACATCGCCACTCTCCGTAGCCGCATCGCAGGACCTCTCGATCACGTTCTCGAGAGGGTTCGCGACTATTTCGCGACTATTTGTACCTTCGGAGTGGTGTCGGCGACAATGGCGGATCCGCGAAACCCTTGCAAACACTGGGTGCCCGGGGCGGGATTCGAACCCGCACGCTCCGAAGAGCTGAGGGGTTTAAGCCCTCTGCGCCTGCCAGTTACGCCACCCGGGCAGGCGCCCATCGTCCCACGAATCGGTCAAGGCCGGCCGGGACCCACGATGTCAACCAGGTGAGAGCACGCCCGGCCCAATCGTTCGTCGGTCGTCAGCAGCGGACAGTCCAACGACTCGGCGAGAGCGACATAGACCCCGTCCTGGATGGTGATCGACCCACCCAGCTCCCACGCTCGATCCAAGAGAATCTGTGCAGAGTGCCGGATCGTGACGAGTTGCCCGAGTGCGCTACGCGCCCGTTCGGCCTCCGCGGCCTCGAGCTGATCGCGGAGAAGGAGTGCGCGAACAGCAGACAGCACCTCCACATCGAAGTGCATGGGCACATGAAGGTCCTGACCCACCAGAAGGACCGTGAGCTCGGGTCGACCGACGACGAGATCGACAGCAGCGGAGGAGTCAAGAACCAGCGACACGACGCGTCAGCTCTTCGTCGCGTTCGAATCGAACCTCTCGCACGGCCTCAGCGCCGGAGATCTTGGACGACGGCAGCTGCGCCAGGTCCAGGAGCAGTGCCGCGTTGGCATCCCGCACCGTCACCAGTTCGAGCTGCCGCAAGACGTAGTCCGACAGCGACATCCCCGCTGCCGCCGCACGGGTGACCAGCGCGGCATGGACCTCGTCCGGAACGTTGCGGACCTGGACGACCTTCGACATGGAGTTCATGCTACACCCGTGTTGGGTGCAACCGTCTGGGTTCTGGGTGTGGATGTACCTTCGGGCGCAGTGGATGTGCCCGCTGTCGGTGATCGCAGGTCGATCATGTCGCGGTCGGCTTGGTCGATCGGTCGGCTGTCCAGGGCCGCCCAGGCCGCTCGCCGGAATCGACCGGCCTCGGCGCCGACAAGCTCGTTGACGGCCACCACACCGGCGACGACATCGGACTGCACAGCAGCGAACGGCCGATCGGCGAGTCGGATGGAGACGACTGCCTGACCGTCGGGTCGACGACGCAGCGTGCGGTCGACGTCGGCCAACTTCGGCGGTGAACGGAACACCGGGACCTGGAGCCCACGTCGACGAGCGACGGCGGCGACTGCCCTGACGACCTCAGCGAAGCGGACGGCGGGAGGTTGGTCGGGGACGGGGGTGAGGTGTCGAACTGCCACGACGACATCCAACTACCCAGGTATGACAGCGACTCTCGACGGCGCCTGGACCCGCGTCTGCCAGCCCGCTGGATCGGCTGGCAGCAAGGATCAGTCGAAGCAGGCCGCCATGAACCGCTCGTACTCCTCGCCGCCGGCCGAGATGTCCAGGTGACCGGACTCGTTGCGTGAGATGTCGAGCACAGGGCAGAAGAGGTCGACCGTCGGGGTGAAGAAGTGCGGCGAACCGACAACGCCACGTCGTCGGCCTTCTTCATGATCGGCGAGGACTCGGGCCTCGTCGACGTCGGCCCAGTCGACACCGTGCTCGTCGGCGACAGCGCGCAGCACTGCCGGGTCCGAGACATCGATGCCCTCCTCGAACAGCATCCACCGCATCGCCAGGCTGACGCGCTCTCCCACGCGCACGTCCTGCACGTCGGCTGCGGCAGCCAGGGCAAGGGCTGGAAGCGTGGTCGACGGGAACGCCTCCTCCCGGAACCCGGTGAACAGATCAGGGGCGACTTGGGCCCGGATGTCGTCGATCTCCTCGGCGATGAAGTGGGCGTCGAGCGGCGCGTCGTTCACGATCTGCAACGGCCAGCAGCGCACCCGCATGACGACATCGTCACGCCCCTTCTGCTCACGCATCTCGGCGAGACGCCGGAGCCCGACGTGCGTGAACGGACAGCTGACATCTGCGAACACCTCGATCACTCTCACGACTCCACCCTGCCACGAACCGGATCTCCCGCCGACACCCACCCCGATGAGCTGCCACCCCACGGTCATGAGACCCTGACCACCGACTGTCACACCCCCGCGGCAGACTACGAACATGTGTTCGATCCATGAACCATCTGCCGACACGACACCAGCAGCCACAGTCGCAACGGAGTCGCCCTCCGGCACCAACCGTCCGCAGCCGCACGGCCCCGGTTTCACCGGGTTCGGACCGGCCGAGGTCACATCGACGGCGCGCTCGCACGACACGCTCTCAGCAGCACGGATGCTCGCAGCAACCGACGTGACGGCGCTCACCGACGACGAATGCCTCGGGGTGTTCGACGACCTGGAGATCATCCAACGCTCGCTCGACGCCATCGGCGCGATGGTCGTGACCGAGATCGACAGCCGGGATCTCTGCGACGTCCGCTACGGGACCAGCGTACGGATCTGGTTCGAGCGTCGGCACGGTCGCTCACGCAGCACCGTCGGACGGCAGGCGAGCAACGGGCGCAGGCTCCGCCGCGATCTGCCGCAGATCGCGGCCGCTCTCGCCCGGGGGGAGATCACGGGTGAGCGGGCGATGTACGTGGCCTCCAAGTTGAACGACCGCAACACCGACGCGCTCACCGCTGCCCAGCAGGGCCTGCTGGCGCTGTCGGCGTCCGAGCCGTCGTTCGCCCAGTTCTGCGTGCTCGTCACCGACCTCGCCCGCTTCGCCGACGCCGACGGCGCTGAGGAGCCGGAACCTGCGACCAGCTCCGCACGCATCCACCGGGTCGAGGACGAGCTCGCCGTGTCGGCCACGTACGTGGACACCGACGGCGAGTCCTTCGAGCAGCTGGTCGAAGCGGCGACCAACACCCTCTGGCGCAAGTGGCGCAGCGACTGCGACGACAACCCCGACCTCGAGATGCCGACCCGCACGCAGATCCGCGCCGAGGCTCTGCTGGAGCTCGTCCGGCGGGGCTCGGCGGCGAACCCGTCCGCGACCCGCCCGACGGTCACCGAGCTGTCGCTTGTCGTGGACGCCGACCGGGTCGACGAGCTGGACCCGATCCTCGCCGGGGTGCTCGACGGCACCGGCCGCTACACCGATCCGGAGCACCGCCCCCACTTCGACCACGACGGTCACCTCTGCTGCGGACACGGCGACCGCATCACCGTCCCTGTGACCAGCCCCGACGGTCGCCGTCTGACGGTGTCGGCCCGACAGTGGGAGCTGCTGGTGTGCAACTCATCGGTGTCCGAGGTTCTCCTCGACGCGTTGGGCATGCCGATCGCAGTGCGCGACCGTCTTCGTCAACCGAGCCGTGCCATGCGCCGAGGCCTCGTCGCCCGCGACGGCGGCTGTGCCTTCCCCGGCTGCGACTACCCGCCGGAGTGGTGTGACGCGCACCACGTCATCGAGTGGGCCGACGAGGGCCGGACGGTCATGGTCAATCTGGTCCTGCTGTGTCGCAGACACCACGGCGTGGTGCACCGCACCGGCTGGTCGGTGTCGCTGAACGACGACCGCGACAGGAGCGACGGCGACGGCCGGGGTGGTGAGGAGGGCTTCTTCACGATCACCACGTCATCCGGCCTGAAGCTGCAGACCCAGCACCGGACCCGGTCGGCGGCGACGGGTCCGCCCGGACGAGAACCGGTTCCTGTCTGAGCACAGGACCGTCACCGGAGGAACCGTTTGAAGTCATCGAGCCCGTAGACCCGTTCGACTACCCGCGCCCCGGCGCGGGCAGCTGCGCGTGCCCTACCGGCCGACGACGCTCGAGCGCTCCTCGCGAACCGACGTGACCACCAGCAACAGCACGCTCACCACCAGGATGATCGTGGCCAGCACGTTCACCTGCGGCGGGAAGGAGATGCGGAACTGGTTGTTCACCTGGATCGGGAACGTCACGTACTCGCCCTTGGTGAAGTCCGTGATGATGTAGTCGTCGAGCGACAGGGCGAAGCTCAAGAGAGCGGCGGCCAGGATCCCCGGCAAGATCAGCGGGAAAGTCACCTTGCGGAACGTCCTCCAAGGGGTCGTTCCAAGGTCCATCGCCGCGTCCTCGAGCGTCCAGTCGAAGCCCCGGACTCGGGCTTTGACGGTCAGGGCGACGAAGCTGACGCAGAACATGATGTGGGCGACCACGATCGTTGCGAACCCGAGCGTCACGTTGCGGGCCAGGAACAGCTGGTACAGCGAGGCGCCGAGCACGATCTCGGGAGTCGTCAACGGCAGGACCAGGAAGACCTCGGTCATCTTCGAACCCGTGAACCGGTAGCGGGCCAGGGCGATCGCCATCAGCGAGCCCAGCACCAGCGCCACCGAGACCGCGATCACCGAGACCAGCAGGCTGCGCAGGAACGCGTTCGTCAGGTCGGTGTCGGAGAACGGCTTGGCCCAGTTGTCGAGCGTGAACTGGTTCCACGACAGGTTCCGCCGCCCCGCCGGCTTGTTGAACGTGAAGATCACGATGTTGATGAGTGGGGCGAACAGCCACAGGAACACCAGCACGGCGAAGCCGGTCAGGACACGCCGTCCCCACCGACCCCGCACCTTGGCCGGCCCTCGACGGCCCTTGCCGAGCTCGGTCGTCTCGACGAGGACCGGCGGCGCTGCACCCTCGGACATGGTCATTCGACGAGCCCAGTCATACGGCCAGCCCCTCCGTGCCCAGGAACTTCGAGTAGACGAGCACCAACACGGTGATGATCGCCATCAGGACGACCGACAGCGCGGCAGCCAGCGGGAAGTCGACCTGCACCAGGAACTGGTTCTGCACGACGGTGCCGATCATCGACGTCTTGGCCGAACCCAGGTACCGGTTGTTGATGTAGTCACCGGCGGCGGGGATGAACACGAGCAGGCTGCCGGCGAACACACCCGGCATGGACAGCGGCAGCACCACCTTGCGGAACGCGTGCCAGGCCGTGCTGCCCAGGTCCGACGCGGCCTCGGTGAGCCGGAAGTCGATCTTCTCGAGGCTCACGTAGATGGGCAGGATCATGAACGAGATGAAGTTGTAGGTGAGCCCGCCGATCACCGCCCACGGCGTGGCGAGGATGCGCCCGTCGTCCCCAACCCACGGCAGGAGCTGGTACATGCTCACGAACGGTCCGTCGTCCCGCAGGATCGAGGTCCAGGCGATCGTCCGGATCAGGTAGCTGGTGAAGAACGGGACGACCACCAGGCCGATCAACAGGTTCTTGTACCGACCACCCTGCGTCGCGATCCAGTACGCCAACGGGTAGCCGATGAGGATCGCGAGGATCGTCGCCACTCCCGCGTACACGAACGACCGGACGAACTCTGCCTGGTAGGCGCTCAGGGCCTCGGTGTAGTTCGAGAAGTCCCAGCTGAACACGGGGTTCTCGAACCGGCTCGGCTTCGACGACAGCGACGCCTTGACGAGCATCACCACCGGAACGAGGAAGAACAGCAGCAGCCAGATCACGCCCGGGCTGAGCATGCCCGCCGGGGCCCACCGGCCCCGGCGCAGCGCCCTGTCGGATCCGTCGTCTGCCATCAGGCCCCCGAGATCTTGGCGAACGCCTCGTCGATCTTCTGCTCCTCTTCCTCGCTCAGGTTCGCGAAGGTGTGGAGCCGCTCCTTGGTCGCGTCGTCGGGGAACAGGAGCGGGTTGTCGGCCAACGCAGCATCCTCGCCTCCTTTGGAGCGCAGCACGTCCTGCACGCCCTGGACCGGCGACATGAACTGCACCCCTGCCGTGATCCGAGCGGCGTTGGTCGGGTCGTAGACGAAGTTCATCCACTCGGCGACGTCGTCGACGTTGGCGGCGCCGTTCGGGATCATCATCGTGTCGAACCACAGGGTGCCGCCCGCCTCGGGGACGACGTAGCGCACATCGGGGTTCTGCATCCCGAGGACGTCACCCGACCAGGCCATGCACGCGGCCAGCGAGCCGTCTTCCAGCGGTCCGACGTACTCGTTGCCGGTGAACTGGCGGATCTGGCCGCTGTCGACCTGCTGCTGGAGCACGTCGAGCGCCGGCTGGTACTGCTTGAGCGTGTTCGCCGTGGAGATGTCGATGCCCTCCGACATGGCCACCAGGCCGACGGTGTCACGCATCTCGGTGAGGACCGAGATCTTGCCCTTGAGCTCGGGATCCCAGAGGTCCTGGATCTTCGTGAGCTCCTTGCCGCCCGTCGCCTTGATGTTGTAGGCGATGCCCGTCGTGCCGGCCTGCCACGGCAACGAGTACTCACCGGTCGGATCCGACGGCGGCTTCACCAGGTTCGACACCAGGTTCTTCGAGTTCGGGATCTTGTCGAACGGGACCTTCTCCATCCAGCCGAGGTCGATCAGCCGGGCCGCCATCCAGTAGGTCGGCGCCACGCAGTTGGGGCCGATCGCCTTGCCGGCCGACAGCAGGGGTTGGACCTTGGCGAAGAACTCGTTGTTGTCGTTGTAGGTCTCGGTGTACTTGATCGGGATGCCCGTCTCCTCGGTGAAGAGGGCGAGGGTCGTCCCCGGGCCGTTCACCTTGCCGCTCTCGTCGGTGTCGATGTACTCCGGCCAGTTCTCGAAGTAGACGCCCTTCGTCTCGCCACCGCCCGAGCCACCACCCGAGTCGTCGTCGCCTCCACACGCAGCCAGCAGCTGCGGGCCGACGAGCGCGCCGCCCAGCACCAGGCCCGAACGGGTCATGAACTGTCGACGGTTCACTCGGTTCGCCATTGCATCGCCTCCAGGGTTGGGTTCGTGGCGCTGCGGCCTCAGCCGACCGCAGCCACCTCGGTCTCGTCGGAGTCCATCGACGTGACGCCGGCCTGGTCGGCGGCGATCGCCTCGGGCACCAGATAGGCGCCCTCGTAGGCCCACGTCATCGTGATCGGCGACCCGACCGACAGGCTGGCCGGGTCGTCCTCGGGTCCCAGATGGGCCACGAGGTCGGCACCCGTGCGGGTCCGGACCTGGCAACGGACCACCGGGCCCTGGAACACGAGGCTCGTCACCTCGCACTCGATCGTCCCGGCTGCGGCGTCGCCGTGCAGCGGCGCACCGGCGGGAACCAGGCGCTCCGGTCGGATCATGATCGTTGCGTCGCTCCCCGCTGAGTGGGTCCGCCCTCCCGCCGGCACCCGGAACTGGGTGCCGAGCCTGGAGTCGACCGTGACCTGGTCACCGGTCTGCGACACCACGCTCACCGGCAGCAGGTTGGCCGTCCCGATGAAGCCGGCGACGAACGTGGTCGCCGGGCGGGCGTAGATCTCGGTCGGGGTGCCGATCTGGTCGACCCTGCCCTGCGTCATGACCGCGATGCGGTCCGACATCGTCAGAGCCTCTTCCTGGTCGTGCGTGACGAAGATGAACGTGATGCCCACGTCACGCTGGATGCGCTTCAGCTCGAGCTGCATCACCTGACGCAGCTTGAGGTCGAGAGCTCCGAGCGGCTCGTCGAGCAGCAGCGCCTTCGGCATGTTGACGAGCGCTCGGGCGAGGGCGATGCGCTGCTGCTGTCCGCCCGAGAGCTGGTTCGGGCGACGCTGGGCGAACTCGGGTAGCCGCACCACCTCGAGCATCTCTTCGACCCGGGTCCTGACCTCCGCTTCCCTCACCTTGCGGTTGCGGAGGCCGAACGCGACGTTGTCGAACACGTTCATGTGCGGGAACAGCGCGTAGTTCTGGAACACCGTGTTGACGTCGCGCTTGTGCGGCGGCGTTCGCGACACGTCCTGGCCCTGGAGCAGGATCCGACCGTCCGTCGGCAACTCGAACCCGGCGATCATCCGCAGCGTCGTCGTCTTGCCGCAGCCAGACGGTCCGAGCATCGAGAAGAACTCGCCCTCGGCGATGTCGAAGTCGGCCTCTTCCACCGCGACGAAGTCACCGAAGTGCTTCGTGACGTGCTCGAGACGCACGACAGCATCACTGACCGTGGGAGCGTCGACCTCTGACATTCGCAGTGAACCCCCTCACATGCGATGGATTCCGGATCGTTTGGTACGTTACCGCGACGAATCGCTCTGTCGTCCAAGGGCAACGCTGCCCTGCGGCCAGCATCATTCCACAGCGAGCGGCTCGAACCCGGGAAATCATCGCAGGAGGTCCAAGTTGGTCCGGAACGAGAACTTCATCGGGGGGCGCTGGTCAGCGGCCCGATCGGGAGCGACGACGGAGATCGTCGACCCGGCCACCGGCGCCGTCGTGTTCACGGCGCCAGACTCCGGTCCCGATGACGTGGACGACGCCTGCCGCGCCGCCGCCGACGCGTTCGGCACCTGGGGACGCACGACACCCGCCGAGCGGATGGCCGCCCTGCTGCGCTTCGCCGACGCGATCGAGGCCAGGGCCGACGACATCGTCGCCGTCGAGCACGTCAACGCCGGCAAGCCCATCGCCGCGACCGGCATCGAGATCGAGGCGTCGGTCGACTGCTACCGGTTCTTCGCCGGCGCCTGCCGCACGATGGAGACCCAGGGAGCCGGCGAGTACCTCGAGGGCTACACGTCGATGCTTCGCCGCGAGCCCCTCGGGGTCGTGGCGTCGATCGCCCCGTGGAACTACCCGTTCATGATGGCGGCGTGGAAGCTCGGCCCGGCACTGGCCGCCGGCAACTGCGTGGTGCTCAAGCCGTCGGAGCTGACGCCGATGAGCTCGCTGCTCCTGGCCGAGATCGCTTCGGAGGTGTTCCCGCCCGGGGTCCTGAACGTGCTGATCGGCGGCAAGCAGACCGGAGCCACCCTCGTCGAGCACCCGCTCGTCGAGATGATCTCGCTCACCGGTTCGGTCGGCACCGGCAAGGCCATCGCCCAGGCCGCGTCCGACTCGCTCAAGCGGGTGCACCTCGAGCTCGGCGGCAAGGCTCCGGTCGTGGTGCTCGACGATGCCGATCTCGACGTCGTCGCCGAGGCGATCAAGGTCGGCGGGTTCTGGAACGCAGGCCAGGACTGCACAGCCGCCTGCCGCGTGATCGTCGGAGCCGGCGTCCGCGACGCCGCCGTCGACGCCATCGCCGAGGCCGCTCGCAGCCTGGTGGTCGGACCGACCACCGACGAGACCACCGAGCTGGGACCCGTCATCTCGGCCGCCCAGCGCGACAGGGTGCAGGGATTCGTCGACAGGGCCGTCGCCGACGGCGCCACCGCCGTGACCGGCGGGTCCACCCGGGACGGCGGCGGCTACTACTACGAGCCGTCGGTCGTCATCGGCGTCGACCAGCAGGCGGAGATCGTGCAGCGCGAGGTGTTCGGCCCCGTCGTCACGGTCCAGTCCGCCCCGGACATGGAGACCGCCGTGGCGATGGCCAACGACGTCGACTACGGCCTGGCGGCGTCGGTGTTCACCTCCGACGTCGGCTCGGCGATGGAGGCGAGCGCACGGCTGCGCTTCGGCACGGTCTGGGTCAACGACCACATCCCCCTCGTGTCGGAGATGCCCCACGGCGGGTTCAAGCAGTCCGGCTACGGCAAGGACATGTCGCAGTACGCCGTCGAGCACTACACCGAGCTCAAGCACGTGATGGTGAAGTGGTGAGCGACATGGATCAACACCTGACACACCGCGCCGGCGAGATCGCCGCGGTCGAGATGCC
This sequence comes from uncultured Aquihabitans sp., assembly GCA_964575165.1. Classification (GTDB taxonomy): domain Bacteria; phylum Actinomycetota; class Acidimicrobiia; order Acidimicrobiales; family Microtrichaceae; genus Dermatobacter. The sequence goes on from CAZNQK010000036.1 coordinate 10,452, forward strand.
CAGGCTGCTCGAACGGACAGTCGGGTCGAAGGCGCTCTACGAACGGGCTGTGAGGTCCATGCCGGGAGGTGTTGCGTCCAGCTTCCAGCTCGGCGACCCCTACCCCGTCTACCTCCAGCGCGGCGTCGGCGCCGAGGTGTGGGACGTCGACGGCAACGGCTACTACGACTTCCACAACGGCTTCGGGTCCATCGCCGTCGGCCACGCCCACCCGGTGGTCGCCGAGGCCGTCGCCGACGCGGCACGCAACGGCATGCACTTCGCCGTGACCGTCGAGACCACCGTCGCCCTGGCCGAGGAGCTGTGCCGAAGGTTCTCGGTCGACCAGGTGCGTTTCACCAACTCGGGCACCGAGTCGAACATGTCGGCGATCCGGGTCGCACGGGCGGCGACCGGCCGCGACGTCATCGCCAAGATCGAGGGCAGCTACCACGGCCACGTCGATCAGCTCATGTACTCGGTGCTGCCCGGAGCCGACGCCATGGGCGGACGCGACGCCCCCGCAGCGACCCCCAAGTCGAAGGGCATGCCCGAGGGGCTGGCCCAGTGGATCCGGGTCGTGCCGTTCAACGACGCCGCCGCGCTCGAACGGCTCTTCCAGGCCGAGGGCGACCAGATCGCGTGCCTGATCATGGAGCCGGTGATGATGAACATCGGCATCGTCGTCCCCGCCGACGGCTACCTCCAGGCGGTGCGCGACCTGTGCACCCGCTACGGCGTCGTGCTCATCTTCGACGAGGTCAAGTGCGGTGCCACCATCGCCGAGGGCGGCGCGGCGCGACGCTTCGGGGTCCAACCGGACCTCGCTAGCTGGGCGAAGGCGATCGGCGGCGGCGCCCCCATCGGGGCGTTCGGAGGACGGGCCGACATCATGGAGGAGATCAACCGGGGCGCCGCCCACCAGGGCACCTTCAACGGCAACCCGATGTCCGTGTCCGCCGCTCTGGCCACCCTCACCAAGGTCCTGACCGCCGATGCCTACGCCCACTTCGACGTGCTCGGCGAACGTCTCGCCGGCGGGATGGACGCCGTCATCGCCGAGTACGACCTGCCCGCCCACACCGTCGACCTCGGCTGCAAGGGTTGCATCTCGTACCGGCCCGAACCGCTGACCTGCTACAGGGACTTCCTCGAGACCAACATCCACCTGTACACGGCGAGCTATCCGTGGATGGTCAACCGGGGGGTGTTCATGACCCCCGGCGACGAGGAGCAGTGGACCCTGTCGGTGCAGCACACCGAGGCGCACATCGACCGCTACGTCGACGCGTTCGCCGAGTTCGCGGCAGAGCTCGCCGGGTGACCGTGGACAGGGTGCGCAGCAGGAGCCTGTGGCTCGACACCTGCGGCGACGACCTGACGCCACGTCCCGCTCTCGGAGGCGACATCGACGCAGACGTCGCCATCGTCGGCGGCGGCATGACGGGGCTCTGGACGGCGCTGTCGCTCGCCGAGCACCAGCCCGACTGCCGGATCGTCGTCATCGAGGCCGAGGTGTGCGGCTTCGGCGCCTCGGGCCGCAACGGCGGATGGTGCTCGGCGCTCTTCCCCACCTCGCTCGACCGACTCGCCGTCATGGCGGGACGCGACGCCGCCATCGCCCAGCACCGGGCGATGATCGACACCCTCGACGTCATCGAGACGTCGCTCATCCGCCACGGGATCGACTGCCACTGGGCGAGGGGCGGCACGGTCACCGCAGCGACCAACCCCGCCCACGTGCCGCGCCTGCGCGCCTACCTCGATCAGCGGTCCAGGTTCGGGTTCGACGAACGTGACGACCGGTGGCTGAGGCCGTCGGAGGTGGCGAAGCGGGCGCGCGTCACCGGCAACGTCGGCGGAGCCTTCACACCCCACTGCGCAGCGGTCCAGCCGGCTCGCCTGGTCCGCGGTCTGGCCCGCGCCGCAGAGACGGCGGGTGTCGCCGTACACGAGGGCACACGGGTCACCGGCATCGCTCCCGGTCGGGTCGACACCACCCACGGCGTGGTCCGGGCCCCGACCGTGCTGCGCTGCACCGAGGGCTACACGGCCGCCCTGCCCGGCGAGACGCGCAAGGTCCTCCCCCTCTACTCGCTGATGATCGCGACCGAGCCGCTGCCCGACGACGTCTGGGAGCTCGTCGGGCTGGCCGAACGGGAGACGTTCGGAGACGGCCGACACCTGCTCATCTACGGCCAGCGGACCGCCGATGGCCGGTTCGCGTTCGGAGGACGAGGAGCGCCGTACCACTTCGGCTCTTCCATCCGGGACTCCTACGACCGCGACCGACGGGTGGCCGCCGACCTCACCCGGGTCATGCACGACCTGTTCCCGCCACTCGCGGATGCCCGCATCACGCATCACTGGGGCGGCCCGCTCGGCGTCCCGAGGGACTGGACGCCGTCGATCGTCTTCGACCGGGGCACCGGCCTCGGCTCGGCCGGCGGCTACGTCGGCGACGGCGTGTCCACCACCAACCTCGCCGGCCGGACCCTCGCTGATCTGGTGCTCGGCCGCGGGACCGACCTCGTCGAGCTCCCGTGGGTGCAGCACCGGTCCCCGGACTGGGAGCCTGAGCCGCTCCGGTGGCTCGGGGTCAACGCCGGGCGATCGCTCGCCGCCGCGACGGACCGGCGTGAGGCGAAGCGCCGCCGGCCGGCACCGCTCCTCGAGGGTCTGCTCGAGCGCTTCACCGGCGGAGACTGAGATGGGGAACCCGATCGCAGTGCACTGGTTCCTGCCCACCGGAGGCGACGGACGGGACGTGATCCCCTCGGACCCCGCCGCCTCCCGGGCACCGTCCCACGAGTACCTGGCGCAGGTCGCCACCGCGTGCGACCAGATCGGCTTCGACGCCGTCCTCACCCCCTGCGGGACCGGGTGCGAGGACGCGTGGATCACGACAGCGTCGCTCCTGCCGCTCACCCGTCGGCTGCGCTTCCTGGTGGCGTTCCGCCCCGGGGTGCTCAACCCGACCCACGCGGCACAGATGGCAGCCACCTACCAGGCGATGTCCGGCGGGCGGCTCCTGGTGAACGTCGTGATCGGCGCCGAGCCGGCCGAGCTCGCCCGCTTCGGCGACTTCTCCGACAAGGACGAGCGCTACCGACGCGCCGGGGACTTCCTGACCGCCTTCCGAGGGGCGTTCCGCTCCGAGTCGTTCGACCTCGACGGCGAGTTCCTCACGATCGAGGGAGCGACCACCCGCCACTCCCCGACGACGCCGCCGCCCGTGTACTTCGGCGGAGCGTCGGACGCGGCCGAGCAGATCGCCGCCACCCACGCGGACACCTACCTCACCTGGGGCGAGCCGCTCGAGATGGTGGCCGAACGGGTCGAACGGATGCGCCGGCGAGCAGCGGACGCCACCGAGGACGGGACCCGCGAAGCCGACGACGCGCTGTCGTTCGGGATCCGCTTCCACGTGATCAGCCGCGACACCGCGGAGGAGGCCTGGGCCGAAGCCGCCCGACTGCTCCGCGGCATGGACCCGGCGGCCGTCGCGGCCGCCCGACGCGAGTTCGACTCCACCGCATCGGTCGGCCAACGCCGGATGGCCGACCTGCACGCCGACACCGAGGCCGCGCCGACCGACCCGCGGGAGCTCGAGATCGCCCCCAACCTCTGGACCGGCGTCGGTCTCGTTCGAGGCGGCGCCGGCACCTCGCTCGTCGGCAGCCACAACGAGGTGGCCGACCGCATCGAGGAGTACCACCGACTCGGCTTCGGCGACTTCATCCTGTCGGGATACCCGCATCTCGAAGAGGCGTGGAGGACCGGCGAGGGACTGCTCCCCGAGCTCCGTCGACGCCACCTGCTCCGGGAGGACCGGCCGACCGGCGGACGGGTGTTCACCTTCCGATGAGCGATCGGCTGCGGGTCGGACTGCTGCTCTGCGACCACCTCGACGACGGCCCGGCGTCGGTGGCCGGCGACTACCCCGTCCTGTACCCGGCGCGGTTCGGGCCCTTCGGGCTCGACATCCGCATCTACGAGGCGACCCGGGGAGAACTGCCCCGGGACCTCGACGAGTGCGACGCCTGGATCACCTCGGGGTCACGCCACACCTCCTACGACAGCGACCCCTGGATCCTCGATCTACGCGACCTGATCGTGCGCCTGGCCGACGAGCGCCGCCCTCACGCCGGCATCTGCTTCGGTCACCAGCTCACGGCGTTGGCCCTCGGCGGCGACGTCGCACGGGCCGACGGATGGGGCGTGGGAGGCCGCACGTTCGATCTCGTGTCGAGGGCTCCGTGGATCGACGACGTCGAACGCTTCACCATCCTCATGAGCCACCGCGACCAGGTCACCCGGCTGCCCCACGACGCCGAGCTGCTCGCCACCGCGGAGTACTGCCCGGTCGGCGCCTACCGGATCGGCGACCACGTGTTCTGCGTCCAGGGACACCCCGAGTTCGTCCCGGGCCTGTCGGCCACCCTCATGGAGTCACGCCGTGCCGTCATCGGCGACGACGTGGTCGACGCCGGCCTGGCGTCGCTGCACCCGCCGTCGCCCGAGCTCGACCAGGAACGGGTCGCAGGCTGGATCTCCGACTTCTTCCGCCATGCCTTGAAGGTCCGACTGGAGGGATGACGTGGACGAGATCGATGCCCAGCTGATCCGACACCTCCAGGTCGACGGCCGACGGCCCTACACGCAGCTCGCCCGGGAGGTCGGCCTGTCCGAAGCCGCGGTGCGTCAGCGCATCCAGCGCCTGCTCGACGGTGGCGTCATGCAGATCGTCGCCGTCACCGATCCACTCCAACTCGGGCTGCACCGCCAGGCGATGATCCTCATCAAGGTGGAGGGCGACATCAGGGAGGTGGCCGCCGAGCTCGCCACCTTCGACGAGGTCGACTACCTGGTGCTGACCGCCGGGTCCGTCGACATCCTCGCCGAGGTGCTGGTCAGAGATGACGACGCCCTCCTCGAACTCCTCAACGACAGGATCCGCAAGGTCCCCGGCGTGGTGGGAACCGAATCGGTCATCTACCTCAAGCTCACCAAGCAGACCTACGCCTGGAACGTGCCCTGACCGACCCGTCCCCCGCCTATCATCCCTCCCATGGCCGAGAGCGAGGACGGCGGCAGGGCGACCCGACCGGTCGCTGACCCGCGGCCACCCGTGGTCCTGGCCGACGAGATGGCGGTGCGTTCGACAGCGACCGCGCTCGTCCCCGTCCCGTCGCCCGAACCCGACGACGAGGACAGGCCCGACATCCGGCTCTCCGACGTCGACGAGTGGGGCCGGTCCGAGCACATGCGCCAGATCGCCCGGCAGATCTACGACCCCATCTACCGTCGGTGGTTCCGCGCCGAGTGGGAGGGTCTCGAGAAGATCCCGACCGAGGGCGGAGCGCTCCTCATCGCCAACCACGCCGCGGCGATCCCCTCAGATGCGCCGGTGATCATGCACGGCATCGAACAGGAGCTCGGTCGGCCCGTGTACGGCCTCGCCGACAACCTGTTCCGCAGGATCCCGGTGGTCGGGACGCTGTGGTCCCGCTTCGGCGGTGTGCCCGGCCACCCCGACAACGCCTACCGACTGCTGGCCGAGCAGGGCCAGCTGGTGCTCGACTTCCCGGAAGGTGAGAAGGGCCCTGCCAAGACCTACGACGAGCGCTACCAGCTCCGCCGCTTCGGTCGGGGCGGGTTCGTCGAGATCGCCATGCGCGCCGGCGTCCCGGTCGTGCCCATCGCCGTGGTCGGCGCCGAGGAGTCGATGCCGACCCTGTTCCGCATCCCCTACGTCGCCCCCGTCTTCGGGCTGCCGTACGCTCCGGTCACCGCCAACATGCTCATGTTCGGGCCGGCCGGGCTCGTCGCCTACCTGCCGGCGAAGTTCAAGCTCCGCGTGCTCGACCCTGTGCACTTCGACGTCCCTCCCGACCAGGAGCGCTACTCGCGTTCACGGGTCATGGACGAGTCCGAGGCGATCCGCGACCGGATCCAGGCAGCCCTCTACGACATGCTGCGCCGCCGTCGATCGGTCTGGTTCGGATGACCGGCACCGACCGGCAGCGGCCGAGCCGGGTCCTCGTCACCGGCCTCGGCACCTTCTGGGGCGGGAAGGTCGCCCAGGCGCTCGAGCAGGATCCCGACGTCGAGGTCATCGTCGGGCTCGACACCACCGAGCCCACCGTCGAACTGGAACGCACCGAGTACGTCCGCGTCGACGCCAACTACTCGATCCTCGCCCGGATCGTGCGGGCCGCTCAGATCGACACGATCATCCACACCTTCCTCGTCGTCGACCCGACGCAGATGTCGCAACGGGCCACGCACGAGATCAACGTGATCGGGACGATGAACCTGTTCGCTGCGGCCTCCGCGCCCAACTCGACGGTGCGGACCGTGATCGTCAAGTCCTCGACGATGGTCTACGGCTGCAGCTCCTCGGACCCGATCTGGTTCACAGAGACCACGCCCCGGTCAGGGGTCCCCCGCACGCCGGTGGAACGGTCGCTCGAAGCCGTCGAGGGCTACGTGCGCGACTTCGCCGAGGACAACCCGCACGTGAACGTCGCCCTGCTGCGCTTCTCCAACGTGATCGGACCCGACATCGAGACGCCGTTGAGCCGTGCCCTCGAGCTGCCCTTCGTGCCGTGCCTGGCCGGCTTCGATCCACGGTTCCAGTTCGTCCACGAGGACGACGTCATCCGCTCCATCCTCTTCACGCTCCAGCACGACCTGCCCGGCGTCTACAACGTCGCCGGCGACGGCCTGCCCCCCTGGTCCGAGGTGGCCGCCCTCTGCGGCAAGCGCACGTTCCCGCTCCCGCCCTACGGCACGGGGATCCTCACGGCGCCGCTCGCCCGGCTCGGCATCGTCGATCTCCCCGAGGAGTACAGGCTGCTGCTCCGCTACGGCCGCGGCGTCGACAACCGACGGCTGAAGGCGCTCGGGTTCCGCTACGAGTACACGTCAGCGGAGGCGGTCCGGGCCTTCATCGAGGCCGTCCGCCTGCGTCGCACCGTCGGCGAGCATTCCCCCGCCTTCCGCTACGAACGCGACGTGGAGCAGTTCTTCCGTCACTCGCCCGCCGTCGTGCGGGACGGCTCGGCCCGGGACGCTGCGACCGACGACGCAGCGATCTCCGCCACAGCGTCGCGGATCCCGGACCAGCTGTAGCAGTCGTCGAACAGAGCCCTGCCGCCATCGGCCAGCCCCTGGCGCAGCGAACCGTCCGCCACCAGCCGCAGGACCGCCCCGGCGAACGACGTGGGATCGTCCGCGATCAGGGCGGTCCGACCGTCGACGACGTCGATGCCCTCACAACCGACGGTCGTGGTCACGACCGGGATGTGGTTGGCGAGCGCCTCGACGACCTTGAGACGGGTGCCCGAGCCGAACCGGACGGGCACGATCGAGATGTCCGCCCGTTCGAGCTCCGGTCCCAGGTCCGACACGGCGCCCAGCAGTTCGACGCCCGGAGCGTCGACGAGCCGTCCGAGCGCCTCACCCCCACGACCCACCACCCGGAGCCTGGCGTCCGCTCGGCCGGCCAGGACCACCGGCCAGACCTCCTCGACGAACCACGACACCGCCTCGGCGTTCGGCTCGTAGTCCAGAGCACCGACGAACAGCAACGACGGCCGGTCGTCGAACCACGACGCGCGGTCCGTACGGACCTGCGCCGGCGGCTCCGCCCCGTTCGCCACGACGACGGCGTTCGGACAACGGCTCCGCTCCACGTCGAGCGGACTGCACACCACCACGTGTTCGACCTGGGCAGCACAGCGACGTTGCACGGCGTCCCATCGGTGCTCGTCGACCAGGTCGAAGCACCTCGACGTCGCCCAACGGACCGTCGTCGCGATGCGATCCGCCGGTGCTGCACCCGAGGAGTGCCCGAACCGGGGAGGTATCCGCCGCCGCAGACGCATCGAAAGGTTCTCCAGGTTGTCGAAGTCGACGATCGCAGGAGTCGACCCGAACAGGTCGTGGGTCGGCTCCCAGGCGTCGACATGGGAGTACCAGATCAGGTCGTAGCGGTCCCTCCAGGCGGCCAGCTCGTCCACCAGGAGCGACCAGTCGACCGACAGCAGCCGCCGAGGGAGGTCTCCACGGACCCAGTCGATCACCCAGCCCCCCGGGCCCTGAGGCCCGCCGACCGGAACGGTGAGCGAACGTCGCACCCGCTCCCACGGGGGATCCTCGGGTGGAGGCATCCCGGGGCGATCCGGTGCGACCACGTCGACGGTGGAGACCTGGCTCAGCCCGCCGACGATGTTGTGGAGCCGTTGACGGTAACCGTCGGTCGCGGGCCACGGGTACAGTTCCGCCACCACGAGCGTTGTGATCCCGGCGCTCACCATCGGCGGACGACGCTACCGTCGCCGGAGCCGACCCGGACCTCCAGGAGGAGCCGTGGCCCAGGTCCACGTCGAACGGATCGACGGCGTCGCGATCATCACGCTGGACGACGCCGATCACCGCAACGCCCTGTCGCTCTCGTTGTGCGAGGCGATCGTCCAGGCGGTCGACGACCTCGAGGCGGACCCGGAGGTCGGGGCCCTGGTGATCACGGGCGCCGGCCCTGCGTTCTGCGCCGGAGCGGACCTGACCCAGCTCGGCGACTCCCGCCGCGACGGCCTGCTCGCGATCTACGAGGGCTTCCTCCGGATCGCCAGATGCACCCTGCCGACCCTGGCCGCCGTGAACGGCGCCGCGGTCGGCGCGGGCATGAACCTGGCCCTGGCCTGCGACCTGAGGATCGCGGGTCGCTCCGCACGCTTCGACGCCCGCTTCCTCGACCTCGGCATCCACCCTGGGGGCGGTCACACGTGGATGTTCCAGCGGATCGCCGGCCGACAGGCGACCGTCGCGACGGTCGTCTTCGGCCAGGTGCTCGACGGCTTCGAGGCCGAACGGGTCGGGCTCGTGTGGCGCTGCGTCGACGACGACGAGCTGATGGCCGCCTCGACGTCGGTCGCCGCCCGTGCAGCGTCGGCGCCGCGCGAGCTCACGCGACGGACGCTCCGGACGATCGACGAGGTGGCCGGTCTGGACGACCACGACTCAGCGGTGGAACGGGAGCTCGTCGACCAGCTCTGGTCCATGGACCAGCCGGCGTTCGCCGAGCGGCTCGCGGCTCTACGTCAGAGGATCCAACAGCTCGGCGAGTCGTAGTTCCCACTCCTCGGAGGTGATCGCGTACCGAACGTGGTCCTCCCACACCCCGTTGATCTCGAGGTAGCGCTCCGCAACGCCCTCGCTCCGCAGGCCCAGCTTCTCGACGACCCGACGGCTCGCGACGTTGCGGGGGATGATCGAGATCTGCACGCGGTGCAGCAAGAGCTGCTCGAAGCAGAACCTCAACACCACCACCACCGCCTCCGGCATGTAACCCTGACCCGCGAGCCGCTCATCGATCCAGTAGCCGACATAGGCGCTCTGATGCGCTCCGCGGTGGATCGAGTTCACGTTGATCTCGCCGGCGAACGAGCCGTCGACGAAGATGCCGAACCCGTATCCCGTCCCGAGCTGGATCTCACGCATGCGCACCGAGCACCGCGACGAGAACGCCTGACGATCCTCGACGGTGTCGGGCTGACCGGGGATGCGCCGTGGCTCCCAACGGGTCAGCCAGTCGTTGCAGCGACGGCGGACCTCACGCCACTGGTCGAAGTCGTCGACGACGAGCGGCCGCAGCAGGATCCGACGCCCGGACAGGGTCGCGGGAGCGATCGCCGGATCGGTCATCGGGCGACGACGCAGCATCGGCGGAGCATATCCAGCCGGCCGGGGAACTCCCCCGTCCGGGTCGCCGCTCAGTCGGGGTCGAGCAGCGACATGGCGATGCCGTCGAGGATGTCGGACTCCGACACGAGGCAGTCCTCGTAGCCGAACGTCCGGAAGATCTGCACCAGCACGATGCAGCCTCCGACGATCACGTCCGCACGCTCCCGTTCCAGACCGGGGTTGTGGACCCGGTCGGCGAGCGCCTCGGTGGCGAGGGTACGGAACACGTCCTCGGCAGCTGCCTTCGACAGCAGGAAGTGGTGGATGCGGTCCGGGTCGTAGGTCTGGAGACCGATCTCGACAGCAGCGACGTTCGTGATCGTGCCGGCGAGGCCGACGAAGCGGGTCGGGGCCACGACCTGCGGCAGCAGCCGCTGGACGTCCTGGAGGTGCTGCTCGACCACCGACAGAGCGTTCGACAGCTCGTCCGGACCGGGGGGATCGCCGTGCAGGAACTTCTCGGTGATCCGAACGCACCCCATGTCGACCGAGACCGAACCCTCCAGGTGGGAGCCGCCGACCGCGAACTCGGTTGACCCTCCGCCGATGTCGACCACCACGAACGGGCCGTCGGCCGGGTCGAGCCGGGCGGTGGCGCCCCGGAACGACATGAGCGCCTCGTCCTCACCCGACAGCAGCTCGGGTCGGGTTCCGATGATCGACTCGGCGCGTTCGAAGAACTCGTCGCGGTTGGCGGCGTCACGGGAGGCGGACGTCGTCGCCATCCGGACCCGTTCGACTCCGTGGCGGTCCATCTCGGCCCGGTAGTCGGCGAGAACCGCGAGCGTCCGATCGATCGCGTCCGGGTCGAGCCGTCCGGTGGCGTCGACGCCCTTGCCGAGTCGGGTGATGCGCATCAGCCGCGACACGGGTCGCCCCCCGTCGGACACGAGCAGGCGGACCGAGTTCGTACCGCAGTCGATCGCGGCGACGACGTCACCCATCGGACAGACCCTCCTCGACCCAGATCCCCACCGGGTCCTCGACCCCACCGATCTCGCGGGACGCCAGAAGGTGGGCGTAGTGGGCGTGCAGGCACTTCACGCCGACCCGGGTCCCGCCGACGCCACCCGAGGGCCGGGGTCCGACGTGATCATCGGGGATGGACGCGTCCCGCTCGGCCGCGTAGGCCGCATGGGCGGTCGCGAGCGCTGCGGGATCGACCTCCGCCTCGGCCCGGTCCACCCCACCCGCGGCCTCGAGACGTCCGATCCGCCGGTTGAGCTCGGGGTCGACGAGCCAGAAGCGCGTCGGCATCGGCCGACCGTCGGGGAGCAGCGCCGCGTTGCGGATCACCACGGGGGTCCGGTCGGCACGGCGGACCACGACGTCGAACGGCGCCAGGGGTTCGCGACCCAACAGGCGCGCCACGGTGCCGCGATCGTCGTCAACCACCGGCCGCTGTGCGCACCCCGTCGTCGATGCGGTCGAAGGGCCACGCATCCGGCATCACGAGACCCGCGGTCGCCGGAGGGAGGACCGCGTAGGACTCCTCGCCGATCTCGACGAGCCCGTAGTCACGTCGGGCGATGCGGGCGATCTCACCGGGATCCGACAGGCGATCCCGACGGGCCTCGAGCTCGTCGTTGCGGCGCTCGATCTCGGCGAGCTCGGCCTTTGCGCCGGCGACCTCGGATCGCTGACGGATGTAGCTGCGCGCCGGCAGAGCGACCAGGATGCAGGTCACCCCCACGACCGTCGCCACCACCGCGGCGCGTCGAGCGGTCACCCCCGCGACCCCAACGGGGCCAGTGCCGCCGCACCCCGGTACACCGCGGATTCGCCGAGCTGCTCCTCGATGCGGAGGAGCTGGTTGTACTTCGCCACCCGGTCCGACCGTGCCGGGGCACCCGTCTTGATCTGACCGCAGTTCGTCGCCACCGCCAGGTCGGCGATCGTCACATCCTCGGTCTCGCCCGACCGGTGCGACATCACCGACGTGTAGCGGTTGCGCGTGGCGAGCTCGACCGCCTCGAGCGTCTCGGTGAGCGAGCCGATCTGGTTCACCTTGACCAGGATCGAGTTGGCGACCCCAGCATCGATGCCCCGGGCGAGGCGCTCGGAGTTGGTGACGAAGAGGTCGTCGCCGACGAGCTGGACCCGGTCGCCGACCTTGGCCGTGAGCGTCGCCCAGCCGTCCCAGTCCTCCTCGGCCATGCCGTCCTCGATCGACACGATCGGGTAGCGGTCGCACAGGTCGGCCAGATAGTCCGCGAACTCCGAAGAGCTGAGCGATCGACCCTCTCCGGCGAGGGTGTAGACGCCGTCGGAGAAGAACTCGGTGGAGGCTGCATCGAGAGCGATGGCGATGTCGTCGCCGGGCACCCGACCCGCTCGCTCGATCGCCTCGACGAGGAGGACGACCGCCTCTTCGTTGCTGCCCAGGTTCGGGGCGAAGCCACCCTCGTCGCCGATCGCGGTCGACAGGCCCCTGTCGTGCACGACCTTCTTGAGCGTGTGGTAGCACTCGGCACCCCATCGCAGCGCCTCGGAGAACGAGGCCGCACCGACGGGCATGAACATGTACTCCTGGATGTCGACGTTGTTGTCGGCGTGCTCACCACCGTTGATGACGTTGAGCATCGGTACCGGCAGCACGCAGGCGTTGGGGCCACCGACGTAGCGGTACAACGGGAGATCCATCTCGTCGGCGGTCGCCTTGGCCGCTGCCAGGGACACGCCGAGGATGGCGTTCGCCCCGAGACGGCCCTTGTTGTCGGTTCCGTCGAGGTCGATCAGGATCCTGTCGAGGTCGCGCTGGTCGACGGCGTCGAAGCCCAGGAGGGCGTCCGCTATCTCGCCGTTCACGTGGTCGACGGCCTCGGTCACGCCCTTGCCGAGGTAGCGCTCCGCGTCACCGTCACGCAGCTCGACGGCCTCGAACGCACCGGTCGACGCGCCCGACGGCACGGCGGCCCGTCCCATCGCCCCGGAGTCCAGCTCGATCTCGACCTCAACGGTCGGGTTGCCCCGGGAGTCCAGGATCTCCCGCGCCAGGATGCCTTCGATGATGCTCACGCCAGCATCATGCCACCTCAGAGGTTCCGCCGGATGAGGTCCGCATAGGCTTCCGCCCCCGCCGGGCGCAGATGCGCGCCGTCGGGAGCGAACCACTCGGGATGGTTCTCCGACAGCCCGTGCCAGTCCACGAGCGTCGCGTTCGAATGGCGGTCCGCCGCCGCGGCAAGACGCTGGTTGACGAGGTCCTGCCACGGTCGCTCGACCTTGGCGTTCACGAGCAGCACGTGGCGGTCCCCCACGATCTCGAAGAGCCGGTCGATGTCCGCGTCCGAGAACGTCCCGTTGGTCCCGGCGTGCACGATGATCGGACCCGGGGCCTTGCCCTCCGAGACGAACCACTGCACGACCTGGAGGAGCGTGTCGAACTGACGACCGACCTTGGCGCTGACCGTGATCCCCGGCATCGCCGTGCGCAGCGCTCCCTGCGACCCGAGCATCACCGAGTCCCCTACGGCGACCGCGTCCGTCGCCGTCTGGGCCACGCCCGGCACCGTGACCGACGCCGGCTGACCCACCCCGACGGTGGTCGTCGTGGACGGTGCTGCGGTCGTCGTGGTCGAGGCGTCGGCCACGTCGGGGACAGCAGCCGCCTCGAGCGCGATCTTCTCGCGATCCGGCGAGCTCGCCGCCTGCTGGAGACCCAGACCGATCAGTGCGATCAACGCCAGGCTCGACCCACCGACGATCGTGAACTGCCGTACGTACGCCGCTCGCGCCTCACCCGTCGAGGACCGCATCGACCGCCACCAGTTCCCGAGGGCGCCCGCACGCAGCGGTTGCTCGACGTAGCGGTACGACATCTCCGCAGCGGCGACCGTGAGGCCGACGCGGAGGACGAAGACCGGCCAGCCGGTGAACGGCAGGTCGAGCTCCGGTCGGGTGACCATGAAGATCGGCCAGTGCCAGAGGTAGATGGAGTACGACCGCAGGCCGACCCACTTGAGCGGGGGCAGTCCGAGCACCACGTGGAGCCGGCTGGCCGGGTGCACGAGCACCGCGATGACCACGACGCAGATGACGTCGAGGAGCAGGAACCCGCCGCGGTAGATGAACGCGTCGAACGCGTTCACACGGACGAAGAACCACCCGATGATCAACAGGCCGGCGATCCCGGCGCCGTCGAGTGCGACGCCTGCGCTCGCCGCCGCCCTGCCCCGTGTCCTCCACGGAGCCCACACCAACGCCAGCAACGCACCGGCGAGCAACCCCGACGCACGCGTGAACGTCGAGTAGTAGACCGCAGACGGATCGGTGAACTCCTCGAAGCGGAACGCCATCCACGCCGAGGACGCCAGCGCCGCAAGCCCTAGGACCCACGCGGTCCGGTTCCGGCCGAGGCGCCGCATCGCCAACGCGAACAGGGCGGGGAACACCACGTAGAACTGCTCCTCGATCGCGAGGGACCACAGGTGCTGGAGCAGCGGCGGACGGCCGGCCTGGGCGAAGTACGACTCGTTCAGGTAGATCTGCCACCAGTTGGAGACGTAGAGGAGCGCTGCGAGGACGTCGCCTCCCATGCGGCCAGCGGCATCGCGGTAGACGATCAGCGACGCCACCGACACCACGGCCAGCAGCAGGTACAGCGCCGGGAGGAGACGCCGGGCCCGGCGGGTCCAGAACTGGCGCAGCGAGATGGCGCCGGTGTGGTGGCGTTCGTCGATCAGCAGGGCCGTGATGAGGAACCCGCTGACGACGAAGAACACCTCGACTCCCAGGAATCCGCCCGGCATCCACGAGACGTCCGCGTGGTACAGCACCACCGCAGTGACCGCGATGGCGCGCAGACCGTCGAGCGACGGCCTGTATCCGAGCTTCGGGGGCGCGCTCGATCTCCTGGTCGCCACGGCCATCGCACCCATTCTGTCGGTTGGCGGGCCCCGGACTGTGGACGCCTCAGGTGCCGCCGAGGCCGGTCCAGGCGGCCGCCACAGCCTCGTCGCCGATCACGTCGACCGATCCCCCGGGGAGCGGCCGCGCCCACAGCAGCAGGAGGAGGTGCTCTGCTGTGGCGCGGACCGCTGCGTCGCCCTTGCGATGGGTCCGGTCGAGGACGTAGCCGCCGTCGGGACCGACCTCGAGGGTCCACTCTCCCTCGGTGTCGGTGCAGTGCAGGTGAGCGCTTCCCGCCGGGAGCACCAGGCCGTCCCGGGCGACCCGCCGGGGCAGGATGAGCTCCAGGTACTCGTCGACCCCGTCCGCAGCGATCACCGGCTCGATCGGAGTCCGCGAGTCGACGGCATCCTCTGCGTCGACCCGGTGGACCGAGGTCTCATGGGTCTGACGCCGGATCCAGAACGCGACGGTCGGATCGTCGACCCGGAACGGCGTCCACGTCGGCTCGGACGGGTCACGGCCGGCGAGCACGTCGGCAAGCGTGGTCGCGCCGTCGATCATCCACGCGGCCAACGCATCCGGATCGTCGGGGGTGTCGGGGACCGGGTCGGTCGCCCGGGCCCGGGCCGGCGGAGCGGCGGTCTCCACGCACTCGAGCACCCAGCGGTGCACGCCCCCGAGGTGGACCACGAGGTCCCGTACGTCCCAACCCGGACAGGCTGGGACCACAGCGGACGGATCGGCGGCGACGATCCCGGCGATGCGGACCGAGTCCCGCCGGATCGCGGCCGTGCTCACTCGGCCTCGGAGTGGGTGACCGCCACTTCGCCCATCCACTCGCGGAGCGTGTTCTTGAGCTTGGTCTGCTGGATGAAGATGTCGTGCTCGGGGGGCACGCCGCCGGCCGGCTGCGGGGACTTCCAGTAGAAGCTCAGCCACTCCTGCACCCCTGACTGCCCGGCCCGGTGGGCGAGGTCGAGGAAGAGCGCGAGGTCCAACACGATCGGGGCGGCCAGGATCGAGTCCCGGCAGAGGAAGTCGACCTTGATCTGCATCGGGTA
>CAZNQK010000037.1:0-25407 GCA_964575165.1 uncultured Aquihabitans sp.
TCCGGCCGGCTCTCCCGCTCTGTCGCTCCCGACCCGCTCCTCGTCCGTGCGGCGTTCGCCCGTCCGGTCGCCGTCAACGGCGATGCGGACCTCGACGCCCTCGAGCGGCCGTCCCTCGTACACGATCCCCCCGAAGGTCTCGGTCATCCCGTAGGTGGCGATCGAGTTGGTGGGGCGATCAGCGGGGATGGCGCTGCCGCCGAGCAGGATGACCTGCCACAGCGACGCGTCGATCCTCCCGACCAGGGTGGCGACGAGCGACACGTGTGTGGCACCGCGCCCGGCGGCGTCGTCGATACGTGCGGTGTCGGCCCGGTCGTGGACCTCGAGCCCCGTGTCGGTGAGCAGCGCCCGGGTCACGACCGAGAACCCGCCGACGTGGGCGAGGGGGAGACAGGCGAGCCAGCGGACGGCGGGTGCCCCGGAGCAGGTAGCCGCAGCGGTGAGCCGCGCCGCGGCTGCCACGCCGGCGTGGGTGTGCACCGCACCCTTCGGATCACCCGTGGTGCCGGAGGTGGCGATCACGACCGCGTCACCGGGTTCGACCGGGACGCCGCCGGGGCGCCCGGTCCGGCGGCCGTCCGAGTCGATCACCGCTGATGGTGCGAGGGCGTCCAGGATGCGTCGGCTGTGGGCAAGCGGTGCGCGTGGGTCGAGCGGGAGGACGGCGTCGCCCTCGTCCCACACCCGGCGCAACGCCTCCACGAACCCGTCGCCGCCCAGGTCGAGAGCGACGAGCTCAGCCATCCGTGGCCGTCTGGTTCTCTGCTTGCCCGACGCCTGCTCGCCCGACGCCTGCTCGCCCGACGCCTGCTCGCCCGACGCCTGCAGGTGGAGCACCGCCGGCGGCGAGGCGTCGGAAGGCCTCCGCCGCCGGTCGGGGCCGTCGCTCCATGTCGAACAGGCCGACCCGGGTGAGCGTGCCGTCGGGCGGGACGAGTGCGTTGTCCCAGTCGAGCTGGTCGCCGCGGCTGTACCAGCAGATCCCTCGCACATCCACCCCGTCGAGTCGCAACAGGGCGCATGCGTCGCTGAGTGCGTCCAACCATGCCGGCCCGTCAGCCGGGTCCAGCCCGAGGTTCGAGGTCTCTGCCACCCAGATCGGCAGTCCCCAACGCCGGTGGCACCTTCGAGCGAAGTCGGCCCATGCGTCGACGCGGTCGGTGATGGTCAGCTCAGGTGGCTCGGCGTCGAATGCAACGTAGGGCTGGACCGACACGGGATAGATGTCGTGGCCGAGCACCACTCCGTCGGTGCCGGAGACCGACGAGAGCCTCTCGAGCCACGCATCGGGCACCGTCTCGAACAGCGACTCGGCATCCGGGTCGAGCGGATGGCCGGTGCGGAGGTCGGTCGCCGCGTTCCACTGCGCGACGCGGACCTCGGCCTCCTCAAGGCGGCCGGGGTGCACCAGGGTCGGGATCGACAGCGCCTCCGCCCCCGGGAAGGATGCGGGACGGTCCGCCCTGATGGCCGCGGCGGCGAGCGCATCGGCGAGCTCGCACAGCACCAGCGCACGTCCGTAGTCGCCAGGGGCGTCGGTCCCGTCGTTCCAGGCCCCCCACAGAGCGGAGCAGAAGGCCGTGGTGGTGGGTTCGTTCACCGGGGTGAACCAGCGGGGTCCGGGGTAACGGGCCAGGAACGCCTCGACGTAGCGGAGGAACGAGTCCACCCAGGCGGGGTCGGTGAAGCCCGCGTGGTCCGAACCCGGTCCGCACAGGTGGTCGGGGAGCCCGAAGTGGCAGAGGTCGACGACCACCTCGAGTCCGACTCGTTCCGCTGCAGCCAGGGCGCGGTCCCAGAGGGACCAGTCGTACACGCCCGGTTCGAGCTCGGTCCGCTGCCACGGCATCCCGTAGCGCATGACCGTGGCTCCGAGGTCCCCGACGGCAGCGAGGTCGTCGTCCAGGTGCTCGAGGTGGCCGCACCCGCCGAGCTCGTCCACCCGGATCGTCACCCGTCCGCCGACCGGACCGCAACCGGGCGCGTCATCGGCCCGCTCCACGTGGACTAGCGGATCGGACGTCTCCTCCCCCGATGCCCAGACCCAATCGGGGAAGTCCGCGGAGGAGCCGTCCGGCTCGACGGGGGACTCAGGTGATCGACCCACGGGGTCGAACGGTAGCGTCGCTCTTCCATGCCCACCGCAGCCCTCCGCCGCCCGACGAGCCAGACCACCGTGTCTTCCTCCGGGGGTGGGCCCTGCGGTGCATCCAGGCGCGACCGGTCCCGACACGAGGAACGACGGTGAACGGCCCATCTGATCCTGCTGACCGCGCACGGGCGGGTGACGGTGGTGAAGGTCGGGCCGATCGTTCGAGGGGTTCGCCAGGCGATCCGATGATCGTGCTGAACCCGGCGGCACCGGCGCGCGTCGTCGCTGCTGTCGCGCCTCTGGCGGCGATCGGTCTGGTGGCCTTCCGCGCTCTCGGTGCCGGGTTGGCATCGGGCCCCGATGACCCTGCGTCACCCTGGCTCGTCGCCGTCGTGACCATCGCGTTGGGGTTCTGGCTCGGTTGGCGGGCCCGGACGCAGCGAGCTGAGCTCCGTCCCGAGGTACTGCGGTGCCGGAACCTCACGACGACCTTCGAGCTGGGGTGGGAGCGCGCCGAGGCGGTCGTGGTGTCGCGTCGCGGTCCGATCACCGTGTTCGACGTCCGTGTCCGGGGCCTGCGCCGACGCCTGCGCATCGGGGCAGCCACTCGCGTCAGCGGATCCGGGGCCGATGTGGTGATCGACATGATCCGTGCCCATCCCGTCGCGGGCGACCTCCTCCTCGACCCCCGGGATCCGCAGTTCGACGAATGAAGCATCCCGTTCCGGCCCCGATCTCGGACATGAGCGACCGCTGGTCGGTCTGTCGTGCCCGAGATCGTCGTGCGGTGGGGGTGTGAGCGGTGTCTGCGGTGCGGTGGGTGGAGGTCGATAGCATCTCGCCCCTGTGGCCGGTCCGAACCCGTCAACCGAACCCTCGCCCACCGAACCCTCGCCCGCCGGACCGTCGCTGCCGACGGACTGGCGCAGGTGGATCCTCGGCGCCCGGCCTCGGACGCTGCCAGCGGCCGTCGCGCCGGTGCTCGTGGGCACGGCAGCGGCGGTCGGTGGCGATCTCGAACGTTTCAGCGCGTGGGTGTTCGCCTGTGCTCTCGGCGTCGCGTTGCTCGTTCAGATCGCGACCAACTACGCGAACGACTACAGCGACGGCAAGCGGGGCGCCGACGATCCGGGAGCCCGCCTCGGTCCGCCCCGACTGGTGGGCAACGGGCTGGCGACGCCGTCGGAGGTGAAGCGGGCGATGCTTGTCGCATTCGGCCTCGCAGCCGCATGCGGCACTCCGCTGGTCCTGTTCGTCGACTGGAGGTTGGTGTTCGTGGGCGTCGCTTCGATCGCTGCGGGGTGGTTCTACACCGGCGGGTCCCGACCGTACGGCTATGCCGGCTTCGGCGAGGTGTTCGTGTTCGTCTTCTTCGGTCTGGTCGCGACCGTCGGAGCCGCCTACGTCCAGATCGTCGACACGACGTGGTTGGCCGTCGTTTCCGGGTGTGCGATGGGTTGTCTCTCCACCGCCCTGCTGGTCGTGAACAACCTGCGTGACATCCCCGGTGACACGGCGGTGGGGAAGCGGACGCTCGCGGTGCGTCTCGGCGATCGCAGGACCCGGGTCCTCTACGTCGTGCTGCTCGTCCTCCCGTTCGTCCTCCTGCCGTTCATGGCAGGGCTCGGCGGGCGACCGCTCGCGGCGCTCGCGTTCGTGGCGGTCGTCCTCGCCCGCCCTCCGGTCGTCTCGGTCCTGAGCGGTGCCCGGTCAGGGAAGCTGATCGGTGTGCTCGCCGACACGGGGCGGGTGCAGCTCGTCTACGGAGTCCTGTTGGCGACAGGGCTGCTGCTCGTCGTCTGACCGGTTCTGGTCGTCCGGCCGGTGGATTCCACGCCGTTCTGGCGTCGGACCGCTCGGCGCCTCCTGTGCCGACGAACCGGAGGAGGGGTTCAGGCGTCCGTGCGCCGGTACCAGCGGTCGGTCGGGTCGCGCGGGCGCTCGGTGTCGACGGGGCCGAGCCGCCGACAGAACGGTCCGACCGCATCGAGCACGGCCCCGGGTCGCTCGAGGTGGGCGGCGTGACCGCTCCCGTCGATCTCGACGAGCTCAGCGTCGGGCACCCGCTCCGCCATCTCCCGGGCCGTGGCCGAGAAGCGCTCGTCGTCGCCGCCGGTGACGAGCAGGACGGGCACTGCGATCTCGCCGAGCCGATCCCAGAGGGGTTCCATCGAGCCTGTCCCCGCGTGGCGGAGGCTGGAGGCGAGGCCGACAGCGGAGTTGCGGCGACGTTCGTCGATGAAGCGGGCCGACTCGGGCAGCGATGTGAACAGCGGTCCGGACAGCCACTCGTCGAGGAAGCGGTCGACGCCGATCTCGGCGATGCGGGCGGCCCGTTCGGCATCCGCTCGTCGACGGGCGGCGCGCTCGTCGTCGTCGACGATGCCTGGCGTGATGCCGACGAGGACCAGGCCGGCCACCGAACCGGGGTGGTCGAGTGCCACCTGCAACGCCACGCGTGCTCCCATCGAGTAGCCGAACCAGACCGCTGGTCCGTCGAGCGTCGGAGAGATCGCCGTCACGAGGTGTCGGGCGATAGCGGGCAGGTCCATGTCGGCCAGATCGGTCGCGTCGCCGTGTCCCGGGAGGTCGGGCCGGACCAGGCAGTGCTCGATTTCGAGGGCGTCGGCGATCGGACCGAGGCAGCGACCCGTCTGCGTGAAGCCGTGCAGCATCACGATCGTCGACCGTGTTGCTGCATTCCGCTCCGACACGTGGCCCACCGTAGGCTGTCGGGCCGTCCCGTTGCGGGGCACCGAGGGTGCCGCTTCGCCCGGGGCCCGCTCCGACATGAACGACGACCCCACCATCGACCACTCCCAGCCCGCTGACGTCGCCGCGACCTACTGCGCAACCCTCGTGGACGAGTGGCATCGCCTCGGGTTGACCGACGCCGTCGTCGCACCGGGTTCCCGGTCGACTCCGCTGGCGCTGGCGCTGGCGACCGCGGTCGGGGTGAGGGTCCACGTCGTCCTCGACGAACGCTCGGCGGCCTTCGTCGCGCTGGGTCTGGGCATCGGCTCCGGCCGACCTGCCGTTCTGCTGTGCACGAGCGGCACGGCTGCGGTGAACTTCCACCCTGCGGTGGTCGAGGCGCATCAGGCGAACGTGCCGATGGTCGTCGTCACCGCTGACCGACCGCCCGAGCTCCAGGGCGTCGGTGCGCCCCAGACGATCGACCAGCGGCACCTGTACGGCTCGGCGGTCCGTTGGTACTGCGAACCCGGACCTGCGGCGTCCAGCGGTGCAGGAGGATGGCGCGACCTGGCGCGTGACGCCTGGACCCGTTCCCAGGGATCGAGGCCGGGCCCGGTGCACCTGAACCTGGCCTTCCGCGAGCCGTTGCTCGGCGAGGCGGGCGACCTGCCGCTGTGCGGAGGCTCCGCCGCCGACTCCGCAGCACCTACGGGTCCGATTGCCTCCGGCGCCACATGGGGCCTGGTGGACGAGGAGCTCGGTCGATGGGTCCAGGCGATCTCCGGCAAGCGCGGACTCGTCGTCGCCGGCGCCCGCACCGCTCTCGGCGACGACGACGTCGACGCCGTGCTGGACATGGCCGTGCGGCTCGGATGGCCGGTCCTGGCCGACGGACCGTCCGGATGCCGCAGGTCCCACCCGGCCGTGGTCACGGCGATGGATCCGCTGCTGCGTGACGGTGAGGTCGCCGATCGCCTGCGCCCCGAGGTGGTGATCCGGATCGGCGGGCTCCACGCCTCGCGGGTCGTCGGTGAGTGGCTGGCCGGATCCGGTGCGGTCCAGTTCGGGATCGACCGCTTCGGGACGGTGCCTGATCCGGACCGCGTGCTGAGCAGTTCCCGCCCGGCCGATCCGGCACGGGTCTGTCGTCAGATCACGACCGCGGCGGCGACCCCTGCACCCCGTGAGTGGACGGAGGCGTGGGGCATCGCCGAGAGCGCTGCGCGTGGCGCGCTCGCCGAGGCCTTCGGTCCGGGGGGCACCGTCACCGAGCCGTCGACGGCGGTCGACGTGCTCGCAGCCGTTCCGAGCGGGGGGTGCCTCGTCGTGTCGTCGTCGATGCCGGTCCGGGACCTCGAGTGGTTCGCCCCGCCACGTGACGACATCCGGATCGTGGCGAACCGTGGAGCGAACGGGATCGACGGGGTGACCTCGACGGCCCTGGGCGTCGCCCTTACCTGGACGCCGACCCTGCTCCTGACCGGCGACGTCGCCTTCCTCCACGACGCTGGTGCTCTGGTCGGTCTGGCTCGTCGTGGCGTGGCGCTGACGGTCGTCGTCGTTGACAACGACGGTGGTGGGATCTTCGGCTTCCTGCCCCAGGCGGTCGAACTGGACCCCGGGCGCTTCGAGCAGCTCTTCGGGACCCCGCACGGGACGGACCTCGTCGCGGTTGCCGAGGCGTACGGAGTCCCGGCCGAGCGGGTCGGCAGCCGTGCCGGTCTGCAGTCCGCTCTGAACGGTGCCGCCATGCGCGGTGGGACGCGCGTCGTGGTCGTCGGCAGCGACCGGTCCCAGGCGCCGGAGGTGCACCGCCGGCTCCAGGAACGGGTCCGTGTGGCCGCCCGATCTGCCCTCGGTCTCGTGGCCCCCACGGGAGATGAACGTCCCGTCCCCTGATCGCGTCGCGGTCGGGCGGTAACGTCGTCCGGATGGACGACACCGGAGACCTCGGCCGCGACGGGTACGACGACGCCACGGACCGCGAGTTCGAGGGCACGCCGGTCGTGGAGATCATCGAGGCGATCAAGCGCGAGGGGGCACCGACGCCGAAGCGCATCGGCCAGAGCGAGGTCGCTGAGGGTCGGGTGCTCGGGTGGGCCGAGTACGGCCACCCCGACGGCGACCCGATCCTGTGGTTCCACGGCACCCCTGGGGCTCGGACACAGGTCCCGCCGAGCGTCAACGAGGTCGCGCTCCACCACGGCTTCCGTGTGGTCACGATCGAGCGTCCCGGAACCGGAGTGTCCACCGATCACCGCTACCGGCGCATCGCGGACTTCGCCCCCGATGTCGAGACCGTCGTGGATGACCTGGGACTCGACCGCTTCGGGGTCGTCGGACTCTCCGGTGGGGGTCCGTACACCCTGGCCGTCTGCAACCACATGCCGGCCAGGGTGGTGGTCGGTTCGTTGCTCGGTGGTGTGGGTCCGACCCGTGGACCCGACGCCGTGTGGTCCTACACACGTGCGCTGCGGTTCGTGGCGCCGCTGTTCGAGGTCATCCGCTCCCCGGTCGGATCGGCACTGACGAGGGTGGTCGAGACCCTCGAACCGATCGCCGACCCCGTGTTCAGCGCCTACGCGGCGCTGCTGGGTTTCGCCGACCGCCCCGTGCTGCGTGACCCGCAGTTCCGTGCGATGTTCCTCCAGGACCTCCTCGGCGCCGGGCAGCTGCGCTCGACGGCGCACGACATGGCGCTGTTCAGTCGCCACTGGGGCTTCACCCTCGATCAGGTCGAGCCGCCGATCGTGGTCTGGCAGGGCCTGGCCGACACGATCGTGCCGCCGAGCCACGGCCACCACCAGGCCTCGCGCCTGCCGCGGGCCGAGCTCCGGGTCCGTCCGGGCGAGGGCCACTTCGCCGGGTTCGCGGACGTGAACACGGTGCTCGAACGGCTCCGGGACGTGTGGGCGGACGAGACGGCGGAACCGGTCACGTCAAGGAGCTCCTGAGACGACGGCCCTGCCCAGGGCCGGCAGGCGGAGGTGCGGGGGTGTCAGACCCTCACGAGGGCGGCGAGGACTGCTCGGGCCTTCGCCCTGGTCTCCTCCAGCTCGGCGGCCGGATCGGATCCCTCCACGACGCCGACGCCAGCGAACAGCCGTGCCGACGGACCGGTGAGCTGCACTCCTCGGATGCCGACGCCGAACACGCCGTTGCCGGCCGCGTCCACCCAGCCGACCGGGCCTGCGTAGCGTCCCCGGTCGGTCCACTCCAGCTCGGCTTGGAGCGTCAAGGCCTCGGCCCTGGGCGAGCCGCCGACGGCCGGAGTCGGGTGCAGCGCGGCGACGAGGTCCAACACCGATGGTCGGGGTGTCGACAACCGTCCCTCGACCAACGTGGCGAGGTGCTGGACCGGCCCGGCTGCGACGATCGACGGTCCCGGCTCGGCGTCGAGGTAGGAGCACCACGGCAGGAGTGTCTCGTGGACCATGTCGATCGTGATCTGGTGCTCGACGCGGTTCTTGTGGGAGCGGAGCAGGTCGCCGGCCCGACGGGCATCGGCGTCCGGGTCGCCCGTGCGGGGCAGGGTGCCCGCCATGGGGTGGGCCCGCACCACGTCGCCGATGCGCGACACCAGCAGCTCGGGAGTGGCGCCGACGAAGCCGTCCACGGAGTAGGCGTAGGCGAGCGGCGCCGCGTCGTGGAACGCGGCGAGGAGCCGGTTCGCGTCGAAGGGCCGGTCTGCCGTCGCCTCGATCTCGCGTGCCAGGACGACCTTGGTCAGGTCGCCGGCCTCGATGCGTGCGACCGCGTCGGCGACCGTGTCCATCCACCGTGACGGGTCGATGACGCTGCGCACGCCCACCGTCGTCGGTTCCTGCGGTCCCGGCGCGTGGTGTGCGGGAGCGGGTGGTGTCGGCGGATGGATCGGGGCGCCGTCCGCCGGCACGATCCGGGTCGTCCAACGGTCACCGTCGGAGCTGCGTCCATGGATCACCTCGGGCACCGTCAGCGTGGCAGGGGCGGAGCGGTCGTAGGGGAGCGCACCGAACGCGACCGGTCCACGGCCCGGGCCGTCGGGGCCGTCGTCGTGGATCGACCCGAGCGCGGCCGCGACCATCCCGACGTGATCGGGCCACGGGGCGGGCAGGTCGATCCGCAGCGCAGTGCCGGACCCCCACAGCGAACGCCGGGGAGAGGTGAACGCGACGGCGTCGATGCCGGGTGGCGGGAGCTCGTCGGCCGGTTCACCGACCTCCGTCCGAGAGCGCAGCTCCGGTCCGGGTGTCGCCGTCACAGCTCACGCGTCGCGGTGATGAGCTGGGCGATGCCGCCCGTCAGGAGCGACCTGTCGACGTCGCGGAACCCGCTGCGGCGCACCATGGCGAGCAGCTCCGAGGGCTCGGGGAGGTAGGCCACGGATCGGGGGAGGTACGCGTAGGCGCTCGCATCGGAGAGGAGGCCGCCGATCACGGGGACCACCTTCCCGAAGTAGATGCCGTGGCCCCAGCGCATGACCCGGTTGGGTGGTTCCGCGACCTCGAGCAGTGCGATCCTGCCGCCGGGCCGGACGACCCGGCCGAGCTCGGCGATGGTCGCCCCGAGGTCGGTGAAGTTCCTGAGCGCGAACCCACACGTCGCTCCGTCGAGCGAGCCGTCCGGGAACGGCAGCGCCACCCCGTCGGCCTGGACCCGTGGGAACGGGACGGGCGCGGCGGCGAGCATCCCGAAGCTCAGATCCGCGCCGAGCGGAACCATCCCCCGGGCAGCCATCTCGGACGACAGGTCGCCGGTCCCGCTCGCCAGGTCGACGACACGGGCTCCCCGAGCCAGGCCGAGCATGTCGAGCGCCCGCCGACGCCATCCGACGTCCATGCGGAACGTCATGACCCGGTTCACGACGTCGTAGCGCGGGGCGATCGTGTCGAACAGCGCCTGCACCGACGCGGTCTTGGCTTCGCCCGTGGGGAGCGGCTCGTCACGCCGCGGGATCAGGTCCGTCCGGGTCGGCGCTGGACCCCGAACGCTCTTGTGGTCGTGATCGGACATCGGCCCGCAGGCTACGGCCCCGGGAGAAGGCCTCGCGTGACGAGCGACGTCCGGGCGGAGTGGGCACCGGTGAACACCTCGGCGTCCCAACCGACATCCGTCGCTCCCGCCACGTTCACGACGCTGTCGTCGAAGAACAACGCCTGTCTGGCGGTGAAGCCGAATCGCGACTCGCAGCGTCGGTAGATCTCCGGATCGGGCTTGCTCACCAGCTCGTGGCCCGAGATGACCACACCGTCCAGCCGGGTGAGCACCGGATAGGTCTCGGGGATGTCACGCCAGCAGACCCCGGACCAGTTGGAGAGCGCCACGCAGCGCACGCCGGTGGCGAGCAGCTCGTCGATGAGCGCCTCGGTCGCGACGTCGACCGGTCCTAGGCTGTGGTGGAAGTGCTCCACGTAGGCCTCCACCACCCACCCCTGGCCCGGGTGGCGCGACTCGACGTCGGCGACGACGTCGTGGAGCGGCGTGCCGCTGTCGAGCTGGTGGTTGGTCGCCATGTCGAAGACCTCCGTGGCGACCCGCTCCACGTCGTCCTCGTCGACGAAGCGGGCCAGCGCTCTTCGTCTGTCCCACGGGATCACGACGTTGCCGAGGTCCCACACGACCACCGTGTCGCTCCCGCTCCTCACGGGTCCACCCCGGTCCGATCGGGGGTGTCCGTGGCTGGTTGGGTCGAGCTCGGCCGGCCGGAGTCACGGGCGACCGCCTGCTCGCGGGCCCAGCGGTAGTCGGCCTTCCCCGACGGCGAGCGCTGCAGCTCCGGCCGTCGCACGACGGCCTTCGGCAGCTTGTAGCGGGCGATGTGCCGTGCAGCCTCGACGAGGATCTCGTCGTCGGTCACCTCGACGTCGTCGAGAGCGACCACGGCGACCACCTCCTCCCCCCAGCGGTCAGAGGGTCGACCGGTGACGACGCAGTCCCGGACCGCCGGATGGTGCAGCACGGCCTGCTCGACCTCCTCGACGAAGACCTTCTCGCCTCCCGTGTTGATCGTGATCGAGTCGCGGCCGACCAGCTCCAATCGCCCCTCGGAGTCGAGACGGGCTCGGTCGCCGGGCACGGCGTAGCGGACACCGTCGATCACAGGGAACGTGGCCGCCGTCTTCTCAGCGTCGCCGAGATAGCCGAGCGGCACCCTCCCGGACTGGCCGAGCCAGCCCACCCCGTCGTGGCCGGTCCCGAGGACCTCGGTGAGGTCGTCGGACAGGATGCACATGCCGAGGCCGGGATCGAAGTCTCCGGTCGAGGCCTCCTGGCCCGTCGTGGTCATCTGCGTGCCCTGCTGACCGGTCTCGGACGCGCCGACGCCGTCGATGACGACGATCGACGGCAGCGCGTCGAGAAGCCGACCCTTCACGCCGGGCGAGAGAGCCGCCCCACCCGATGCGACCGCCAGGAGCGACGACAGATCAGACTCCCCCGAGGAGAGCGCCGCCTCGATGCCCTCGACCAGCGGGCGACCGAACGCGTCGCCGACGATGACGATCACGTTCACCGACTCGGCGTCGACGGTCCTCAGCATGCCGCCCACGTCGAGCCGGTCGGTCACCGGAGGTAGCACGATCGTGTTCCCGTTCGCCATCGCAGCGAAGGCCACCCACTGCGCGGCGCCGTGCATGAACGGCGGACCGGGCAGGATCTTCACGCCTCCCAGCAGGGCGTTCTCGGCGATCTGCTCGTAGGACGTCCACTCCGTGCGGTCCAGGGTGCGTCGACCGCCGAGCGCAGCGACGAAGATGTCGCCCTGGCGCCACATCACACCCTTGGGCATGCCTGTGGTTCCGCCGGTGTAGAGGAGGTACAGGTCGTCGGGGGACCACGCCGATCTGATCTCCTCACGGATCGGCGCGGCGCCTGCCAGGGTGTCCTCGTACCACTCGGCTCCTTCGAGCAGCCCGTTCCCCGATGAGTCGGGGACCTGGATCAGGACGTCGAGGTCGACGAGTCGGTCGCGCACGGCGGCCAGCGTCGGGACGAACGTCGAGTGGAACACGATGCCACGGGCCTCCGCGTCGACCAGCAGGTACTCGAGCTCTTCGGCGACGTACCGGTAGTTGACGTTGAACGGTGCCAATCGGGCCTTGTAGGCGCCGAGCATCGCCTCCAGGTACTCGGGGCCGTTGTGGAGGTACAGGGCGAGGTGATCCTGACCGGACAGGTGCAGTTCGAGCCCGGAGCGGTCGACCACCGACCCGAGCCCCCGAGCCCTCATCGCCCCGGCGAACCGCCGGGTGCGTTCGCCGATGTCGCTGTAGGTGCGGCGGTCGACCGTTCCGTCCGCTCGGAGCGAGACGATGCAGTCGCGGTGGGGTATCGCGGCCTCGACCGCTTCGTGCACGGCCGCGAGGTTGAACTCCGTCACTGCCGCCAGCCCCTGATCGTCGACGCCGGTCGGGAGGTCCCCGACGTGGCTCTGACGCGGATCGTACGGGCCGATGGTGCCGTGGTCGATTCCCGTTCCCTCAGCAGGTGCTGGGGTCGGCCGGTGTGGTGAGCTCGGTCAGGTAGCGGTCGACGATCTTCGTAGCGCAGCCGTCGGCGCCGTACGCGGTGTGGCCCGACCGCTCGACGGTGATCAGCACCCCCGAGTCGAGGGCGGCGGCGACCGCCCGTGCGTTGGCGATCGGGGTGGCCGGGTCGCCGGTGTTGCCGATGACGAGTATCGGGGGCGCACCGGGAGCGGTGATCGGGGCGGGGATCGCGCCTGATCGCACGGGCCACGTCGCGCACGGAAGCAGCTCGTTCGCGACGGAGCCACCGAAGCGCGGTGAACGGACCCGAGCCTCGTCGGCGAATCGCCTCCAGTCCGCCGGCGTCGCCGGTGGAGGCGTGTCGGTGCACACGACCCCGGCGTAGGAGCCGTAGCCCCCCAGGTCGTGGTAGCGGTCCGCCAGTTCGGCAAGGGCCGTGGCGTCGCCGTCCAGTGCGTCTGCCAACGCTGGTCCGAGCTCGCGCCATCCGTCGTCGCGGTAGGCGACCGAGATCGCCGCGACGGCGAGGTCCGCCGGTCCAACCCGTTGACGACCGGACCTGGCACGGATCGGCGACGCCTCGACGCGGGCGTGCACCTCGTCGTAGGCGACCGCGAGGTCGTCGAGCCCGCATCGACGCGGGCCGGCGGAACGACAGGCATCGGCAGAGCGGCGGAACGACGAGTCGAACCCGTCGGTCTGCCCATCGAGGAACTCGGTGAAGGTCAAGGACGGGTCGACCACCCCGTCGAGGACCATGGCCCGGACCTGGTCGGGGAACATCTCCGCGTAGTACTGGCCGATCTGGGTGCCGTAGGAGAACCCCATGTAGTTGAGCGGGCCCTCGCCGAGCGCCCGCCGGATCGCCTCGAGGTCACGGGCGACGTTGCGGGTGCCGACGTGGGCGAGCAGGTCGACGTCGTCGTCGCAGTCCCGAGCCACGGCCTCGGCACGAGCGTCGAGGTCGGACTGCTCGGCGGGAGTGTCCGGGTCGGGGTCCGCTTCGAGGAACGCCCGTGCGCTGTCCTCGGCACAGGTGACCGCCGTCGAGTCGCCGACGCCCCGTGGATCCCAGCCGACCTGGTCGAACCGACCCGCGACATCGGGGCTGAGCGGGTTGGACTGCACGAAGCGGACCCCAGATCCCCCCGGCCCGCCCGGGTTCACGACGACGGTGCCGAGTCGTTGCGACGCGGGTCGGGTGGCGGGGAGCCGGGCCAGAGCGAGCTCGATCTGCGTGCCATCCGGTTCGCTCCAGTCGAGCGGGACGGCCAACGTCGCGCACTGGGCGTGCGCGGCAGAGCGGCACGGCGACCACGCCAGGGGTTGCGGCTCCCATCCGAGGGGCAGCCCGGAGGAGTCGATCCCCGTCGCTTCGAGAGGAGAGAGCCGATCCGGATCCGTCGACTCCGCGTGTCCGGGGGGCCGTGCCGATCCGTGGGCGCCGTCCGGCGTGGGCCGCGCCGGCGAGGTCATGGACGGCAGCGGGGCAGATGCGGTGGCGTCGGTCTGGTCCGGACCGGTGGAGCACGACGCCGCGACGAGAGCGATCAGGGCAACGGCGACCACTCGGCGGCTCATGGCGATCGGGCGGGGATCACGCCGCTGTCGCCCGAGTCGCACCGATCCACTGTACGAGCCGCCCCGGCCGAGTTCGGGTCGGCCCTACCAGCGAACTCGGGTCGGCTCGCGCCGCATGTGGGAGTCGGGTGACCCGAGTTCGTGATGGGGGCGGCTCACTCCGCGTAGCGGAAGATGATCTCCGAGACGCACGCCGGCTTCGGGGCGCCCTCGACCTCGAAGGTGAAGGTCATCGAGATCTGGTGCCAGCCACCGCCGACCTCCTCGATCGAGTCGAGCGTGGCGCCGAGCCGGAGGTTGGATCCGACCGGGACCGGCGACGGGAACCGCACCTTGCCGCAGCCGTAGTTCACGCCCATCTTGATGCCGTCCACCCTCAGGATCTGCGGGAAGAGGACCGGCCCGAGGGACAAGGTCAGGTAGCCGTGGGCGATCGGACCGCCGAAGGGTGATTCGGCCTTGGCGCGCTCCACGTCGACGTGGATCCACTGGTGGTCTCCGGTGGCGTCGGCGAAGGTGTTGACGCGCTCCTGGGTGATCTCCAGCCAGTCGGAGTACCCGAGGTGGGTCCCGACCAGCTCCTTGAGTCCTGCGATGCCGTTGACAGTCGTGGCCATGGCCGCATCTTGTCAGCGCGCCACGGGGCAGGCCAGCCCGGCCGGAGGGCAGTGGGAGCCAGCCCGGCCGGAGGGCAGTGGGAGCCAGCCCGGCCGGAGGGCAGTCGGAGCAGCCAGATCAGCTGAACCAGATCTTCTGGTGATCCCGGGACTGCTGGTGAAGCAGGAGAGCGATGAGCGCGTACTCGAAGATGGCGGAGATGATGTTGCTCCAACCGCCGACCAGCACGTACCCGATCGGTGAGCCGTACAGGGCGCGCACCGAGGTCGGATAGAGCAGGAAGATGATGAGCCGCCTGGCGAGTGGCAGGAAGGACGCCACGACGGCCACCCGGTAGCCGAGCCTCTGTTCGTTCGCGATCCCGAAGGCGCCGTAGACGTAGGCGCCGAGCGTGCCCAGTCCGATGGCTGCGCCGAGAAGACCGCCGACTCCCCGTGTCAGGATGGCGAGGAGCATCCAGAAGGCGTCGAAGTAGAGGAGGACCTGGGCGATCACCAGCGTCTGGGGCATACGTTGGTTGAACCAGCGTCGTTCGGCGGAGGGTGGCATGGCTGACAGTCTGGCGGACGGGATCACTGCGGTGGTGCTCGCCGCTGGTGACGGCCGTCGCCTGCGACCCCTCACGGATCTGCTCCCGAAGGCGTTGTGTCCGGTCGGCGGAGTGGCGCTCGTGGACCGGGCGATCGTCTCCGTACGTCGTGCCGTCGGGGGAGACGTCGCTGTGAACGTCCACCACGGGCGTGATGCGATGCTGGCGCACCTGGACGGCGGGTCCGACGTGCACGTGTCGGTCGAGGAGCCCGTCGCTCTGGGCACGGCCGGCGCACTCGCGGCGATGTCGGGCTGGTTGGACGGGCGCTCCGCGCTGGTCGTCAACGCCGACACGGTGCACGACGAGGACCTGGCGGCGTTCGTCGGTGGTTGGGATGGCGAGCGTGTTCGGATCCTGATGGTGGGGGAGCCGCCGTTCGGTCCCCGTAGCGGGGTGGTCGCCTCGATCGTGCCGGCGTGGGCCGCCGCGGATCTGCGGCCCGAGCCGTCTGGGTTGTGGGAGGTGATGTGGCGCTCGGAGCTGGAGGCGGGTCGGATCGACGCTGTCGCTGCCTCTGGCGTGGTGATCGACTGCGGGACGCCCGCTCAGTACCTGCGGGCGAACCTCCACGTGAGCGGCGGAGCCACGGTGATCGGCGACGGTGCGATCGTGTTGGGCGTGGCAGAGCGGTCGGTGCTGTGGCCCGGCACGGTGGTTCGGGAGGGTGAGCATCTTCGAGACGCGGTACGGGCCGACATCCGTCGCACGGTCCTCGTCCGCTGATCCCGCCGTACGCGTCAGCGCCGGGTCGGTGGAGGGACAGGTGTCGCCTCGTGGCCCGCGCGCAGCTGCCCGCATGCAGCGTCGATGTCGGACCCCCTGGTGTCGCGGATCGTCACGTTCACCCCCCGCCGCCGTAGGTCGTCGGCGAAGGCGTGGACCCGGTTGCGCGACGACCCCCGGACGGCGAACCCGGGCGTGGTGTTGAGCGGGATCAGGTTCACGTGCGCCCTCAGGTCCCTGGCGATCACGGCCAGCCGCTCCGAGTCGGCGAAGCGGTCGTTGACGCCTTCGATCATCGCCCACTCGAAGCTGAGGCGTCGCCGGGTCCGAGTGACGTAGTCGTGACACGCGTCGATCAGCGTCGACAACGGGTAGCGGCGGTTGATCGGGACCAGATCGTCTCGCAGCTCGTCGTCCGCGGCGTGCAGCGACACCGCCAGGTTGACCGGAAGGTCCGCCACGGCCAGGCGTCGGATCCCCGGCACCAGCCCGACGGTCGACAGCGTCAGGTGGCGGGCGCCGATGCCCAGGTCGTCGTGCAGGCGGTGCACCGCCGCCCACGTCCGGTCGAAGTTGGCGAGGGGTTCGCCCATGCCCATGAAGACGATGTTGGACACCCTGGCGTCGCCGGCCTCGCGTCTGGCCCGCACGACCTGTTCCACGATCTCGCCGGTGGTGAGGTGTCGCTCGAATCCGGCCTGGCCGGTGGCGCAGAACCCACATCCCATGGCGCAGCCGGCCTGGGTCGACACGCAGACCGTGGTGCGGTCGTCGTAGTGCATCAGGACTGTCTCGATGCGCGACCCGCCGTCGAGGTCCCACAGGAACTTGATCGTCCGGCCGTCGTCGGCCGTCGTCCTGGTCAACTCGGCGAGAGCGACGGGTAGGGAGTCGTCGAGGCGACTCCGCAGCACGGCAGGCACGTTGGTGAGCTCGGACGGAACCCGGCCCTGCCGGTAGAGGCCGTCCCACACCTGGTCCACTCGATAGGCCGGCTCGCCCTCGAGGAGTGCTGCGAGCTCGTCGCGCCCGATGTCGTAGCGAGTCCGTCGACTGGTCGGTCCGCTGTCCACGGCGCCGTCCGCCGTCATCGTCGGTACGCCGCGTCGCTGTGGTGCACGACGAAGCCGAGGCGTTCGTACAGGCGGACGGCTGGGGTGTTGGTCGCTTCGACGTAGAGCATCGCGGTTCGCAGCCCGCGTCCGGAGATGTGGTCGAGTCCGGCGACCGTGAGGGATCGACCGAGCCCCGTTCCCGCCGTGGACGGGTCGGCGGCGATCACGAAGATCTCGCCCATCGGCGGGCTCTCGGGCCCGGCCGGATGCTCCCGGGTCCAGCAGAAGCCGTCGATCAGCCCGTCGTTCTCGTGGAGGAGGAAGCCGTCGGTGCGCACCCACGGCTCGGCCAGGCGGGCCTCGAGTCGCTGCCGGTCCCAGCCGCCCTGGTCGGGATGCCAGCGGAACGCCCTGTTGTTGACGATGAGCCAGCCGTCGTGGTCGCGGTCGGTGTCGAACGGTCGCGTCTCGATCTGCGTCGTCGACCGTCGGACCTCGTCGGTTAGGGGGAGCGGACAGCGCATCTGGTGCAGGAGCCGTTGGAGACACCGGCCGTCGGCCCGCATCGTCGCCTCACGTTCAGCCGTCAGCGGTGACACCCACTCGAGCGCATCAGCCACACCGGAGCCGGTCGCGTCCGATCCGGCGTCGTGTCCGGATCGTGGCTCGGGAACCTTCGAGGCCATCGCTCGGGAAGCTACCCCCGTCCCGACCACTACCCTGCAGCGATGGCCCGACCTCGTTCACCCAAGGGCCGCGCCCGGGTGACGGACGAGCGTCTGGCGCTCGAGTACCCCGATGCGGTGTGCGAGCTCGACCACCGCAACGCGTTCGAGCTGCTCGCGGCGACGATCCTGTCGGCGCAGAGCACCGACGCCCGGGTCAACATGGTCACCCCGGCGCTCTTCGCCCGATACCCGGACGCCGAGGCGCTCGCTGCGGCGGAGCCGACCGAGCTCGAGGAGATCATCCACTCGACCGGCTTCTTCAGGGCCAAGGCCCGGAGCCTGATGGGGATGGCGACCGAGCTCGTCGAGCGGTTCGACGGACAGGTGCCCGGAGCGATGGCGGACCTGGTGAGCCTGCCCGGAGTGGGTCGCAAGACGGCGAATGTGGTGCGCAGCGTCGCACTCGACCTGCCCGGTCTCCCGGTCGACACCCACGTCCTGCGCCTCACCCGCCGCCTTGGCATCACCGAGTCGCTGACCGACGCAGAGGCCAAGGACGCCGTCAAGGTCGAGATGCTCCTGAACCCGATGATCCCGGCCCGGGAACGAGGGTGGTTCAGCCTCCGGTTGATCCTCCACGGCCGGAGGGTCTGCTTCGCCCGCAAGCCCCGGTGCGACCTGTGCGTGCTCGCCGATTTCTGCCCGTCGGCCGGGGTGTTGTCGCCGTCCTGAACGCTCGTGGACAGAGCACCGGTGGTGTGCTCAACTTTCCGCACCAGGTTCCCGCCACCTGGTATCGGCGACCACTGGGCTCCCGCCGCCCGGGTCGCCCTCCCGGCGCTCCCTTCGGGGGGCGCCGGGTCATTTTTCCGCCCGAAACCCGTTTCCGGCTGTGCGTTCTGGTCGCCAGTGCCGCGTCAGGCAACGTTCGCACGCTTGGTGATCTCTCGTAGGTCCTGGTCGGCGGCGTTGGGTGGCCAGGGCAACCTCGTCCTGGTCGCGCCGCATCGGATGCAACAACCTCCTGAGGTTGACATCGGCACCCTGTCCACGAGCTGAAGCCGATCGGGTCCCCCGCCAGTCGCAAGCGCAGCGGTGTCGCTCCGTTGACATCGGGCGGGGGGAGGCGGAGAGTGACCGTGTCGAAGCCGGTCGGACGAAGGGGAGTGCGATGAGGCGTTCGTCGAGTGGCTTGGTGGTGGTCCTGGCGTTGGTGGCACTGGTGGGGTGCGTTCCCGAGCCCCCGCCGGGGCGTACCGACACGATCGACCTCGGTGGGGGCATGACCGTGAACGCGGAGGTACCGGAAGGTCAGACGGTGGACCTCGCCGCGGTGGAGATGACGGGGCTGCCCGCTGCACCGGACGGTTTCGAGTTCCCCTTCGGAGCGTTCGAGCTGACAGTCGGGGGTGTGGCACCGGGATCTGTCACGCGGGTGCAGATCGGCTTCTCCGCACCGGTGGACACGATCCGCAAGTTGTGGGGCGGGGCGTGGGATCGCTTCGTTCACGACGGGCTCACCGGGGCGCTCCTCTCAGAGGACGGGATGTCGATGACGCTCGATCTCCACGACGGCGGCCGGGGGGACACCGACGGTGCCGCCAACGGAGTGATCGAGGATCCGATCGCTCCTGCTGATGCCGCCGCGCTGACGATCACCACCGTCGACGTGCCCGTCGCCGATCAATGGGAGCCGTACTCGTTCCAGCTACAGGCAGCAGGCGCTACGGGCACGGTGCACTGGACGCTGATGCCGGGTTCGTGGCCGTTCACCGGACTCACCCTCAGCGACTCCGGACTGCTCTCGGGCACCGCCGCCTCCTCGAGCGGTCTACTCCGGGTACAGGCCGAGGATGATGTCGGTACCGCTGCCAAGGTGCTGTGGTTCGCCGTCTCCGACCTGCCGGGCGGACTCGCTGTCCCCACCGGTGTGCCACTTCCGGACGGCAGCCGGCTCGCCTTCTCTTCATCGGACTGCCCCGGTGGCTGTGCAGCCCGGCTCGCCCGCTACCGGGGCGACGGCACGGTCGCGTCGATCGACACCGCGTCTGTCGACGTCCACCGCGAGATCATGCCGACCGGGGCCGTCAGCCCGGACGGCACACGCGTGGTGCTGCTGCCCGAGACCCAGCCCGGGCCAGCAATCGTCGCTGACGCCGACACCGGCGCGACGCTCGCGACGCTCGCGACGATCTCAGGGGTCCCGGAAGCGAGGTTCTCCCCGGATGGCACCCTGCTGGCGCTCCGGGCGCTGGTCGGGCTCAGCGGGGTCTGGGTGTATGACACCTCCGACTGGCATCTGGTCCGGTCGATCTCCCCCGTCTCCCAGGGAGGGCGGCTGACGTGGTCCCCGGACTCATCGTCGTTCGCGCTCCCGGACCCGGACCACATAGGGCAACAAGAGCCCCACATCTACTCCGCAGACCCCTCTGGGGTCGGAGATCGCACGATCCCCCTCCCGGTCGAGCAGTGTTCGATTGGACAGGCGGAGGACTGGTCCGTCCCGGGACGCCTCGCTGTGAAGTGCATGGTCCCTGGTGGGTGGACGATCGCGACAGCGTCGGCTGGGGACGGGTCGGGCTTCCGGCCGCTGGTCACAAGTGAGTGCATCTCTCCTACCGAGTGCGTCACCTATGACGCACCCGTGTTCGCTCCATCCGGCGGCTTCCTCGCCATCGCCGAGGTCACCCAAGACCCGGCCGGAATCCGCATCTCGTCCCGAATGGGCTATGTGTCCGAGACGGGAGGAGGGCCGATCACATATCTCACGACGCCGTTGCCCGCCGGCGGGATCACGGGCCATACGAAGCCGCTCTCGTGGCGCTAGCACGACCAGAACGACAACCAGAACGGTGGTGGTTCGAACGGTGAACGGGCAGCTTCAGGGGAGACCGGCCGATGCATCGAGCGCCCGTCGCAGACGGCGCTGGACGGCGTTCAGGCCCCGCTCGATCTCGTAGAGGTCGCCGAGCAGGTCGTCGCGGTCGGTGCCGCGGACCTGCTCCGTAGCCTCCTCCACACGGCCGATGACCTGGTCGAGCGTGGACTGGAGGGAGGCGAGATCGGCGTGGAGGCTCACGACGGATTCCTATACCGGATTCCGCTGCGGGGGCACCCCCACTACCGTGACCGCCCGTGCTGAACCGCCTCGACCTCCGCGGCGTCGACGACCCGTCTCGGTCCCTTCCCCGCCCGAACGTGGACGGCGACGAGCCAGTCGCCGCGGTCCGCTCGATCCTCGCGGATGTGCGGACTCGTGGGGACGAGGCGCTGATCGAGCTGACCGAGCGCTTCGACGGCGTCCGCCTCGAACACGTTCGGGTACCTCAGGCCGAGATCGACCTAGCGCTCGCATCGACCTCGGCCGAGGTTCGATCCGCGCTCGAGCTGGCACGCGACCGGATCCGTACCCACCACGAGACCCAGCTGCGTCCGCCGACGGTGCACGACACCGACGGGGTCCACATCCGCTCCTACCACCGTCCGGTGGACCGGGTCGGCTGCTACGTCCCCGGAGGTCGGGCCGCCTATCCGTCGACGTTGCTGATGACGGCAGTCCCGGCCCAGGTCGCCGGCGTGGAGCAGGTGGCCGTGTGCGTTCCGCCCGACCGGGCGACGGGTCGGGTGACGCCGGTGACCCTGGCCGCCGCTGCGGTCGCAGGGGTCGACGAGGTCTACGCGATCGGTGGCGCCCAGGCGATCGCTGCTCTCGCGTACGGCACCCGCCAGGTCCCTGCCGTCGACGTCATCTGCGGACCTGGGAACAAGTACGTGGCGCTGGCCAAGCAGGAGGTCGCCGGTACCGTCGGGGTGGCAGCGGCCTTCGCCGGCCCGAGCGAGGTGGTGGTGCTCGCCGACGGGTCCCTCCGGCCCGAGCTGGCGGCGGTCGACGTGATCCTCCAGGCCGAGCACGGGCCCGACGGCCTTGCCTGGCTGATCTCGTGGGACCCCGATGCTCTCGATGCCGTCGACGCCGAGATCGACCGCCTCGTGGCCGCAGCTCCCCGCCGTGCCGAGATCACCGCCACGCTCGCCGACGGTGGATACGGGGTGCTGGTCGACTCGCCAGAGGCGGCGGTGGCGGTCGCCAACGCCGTCGCTCCCGAGCACCTCGAGCTGCTCTGCCGTGACGCCGACGACCTGGTCCCGCTGGTGCGCAACGCCGGGGCGATCTTCCTAGGACCCTGGTCGCCCGCGTCGGTGGGCGACTACGTCGCGGGCCCGAGCCACGTGCTGCCCACATACGGAACGGCCCGGTTCTCCTCCGCGCTCACCGTCGACGACTTCCTCAAGCACCACCACGTCATCACCGTCCGTGGCGACGCGTTCGACCGGGTCGGGCCCGCGGTGCGGTCCCTGGCCGAGGCCGAAGGGCTCGACGCCCACGCCGAGTCGATCCGCATCCGCCAGACCCTGCGTGCCTCGGGCAGCGACGGCAGCACGAGCGATGGCTCCGCGGGCGAAGGGGCAGGCAGGTGAGCCGCCCACGGGTGCGTGACGACGTGGCCCTCATGGAGGGCTACCACTCGCCGCAGGTGGACGTGCGGGTCCGGCTGAACACGAACGAGGCGCCTGAGCCGCCACCGACGGCCTTCGTCGACGCCCTGCAGGCAGGTCTCGCCGGCATCGCCTGGCACCGCTATCCCGACCGGTCCGCCCGTGCGCTGCGCTCGAGGATCGCCGAGGTCGAGAGCATCGAGCTCGTGGACGAGATCGGTGGAGCGTTCACGGCCGACCAGGTGTTCGCCGCCAACGGGTCGAACGAGGTCCTCCAGTCGATCTGCCTCGCCTATACCGGCGCCGGTCGGAGCGTCGCGACGTTCGAGCCGACCTATGCCCTGCACTCCCACATCGCCCGGGTCTGCGGGGCGACGGTGGTGTCGGCGGTACGGAACCCTGACTTCACCCTCGACGTCGATGCAGCACGCGAGCTGATCCTGGCGGAGCGGCCGACGGTGACGTTCCTGTGCTCGCCCAACAACCCGACCGGTCGACTCGAGCCACCCGACACCGTCCGTGCCGTGCTCGATGCAGTCGAGAGCGTCGACGGCATGTTGGTGGTCGACGAGGCGTACGGGCAGTTCTCGCCCTGGTCCGCGCTCACCCTCGTCGAGGAGGAGCGTGCCGTCGTCGTCACCCGCACGTATTCCAAGACCTGGTCTGCCGCCGGGCTCCGCCTCGGGTACCTGATCGGCCCGACCTGGGTCGTCGAGGACCTGGAGCGGGTTGTGCTGCCGTACCACCTCGACTCCATGACCCAGCTCGCCGGCGTGCTGGCGCTCGACCACATCGACGAGATGCACCGTCGTGTCGCCCACCTGGTCGAAGAGCGGGGCCGGGTCGAGGCCGCGTTGGCCGACATGGCGGTCGACGTCTGGCCGAGCGCCGCGAACTTCATCCTGCTCAGACCCCGGGACCGCGACGGCGACGACGTGTGGCAGGAGATGGTCGACCGGTCCGTGCTCGTGCGCAACTGCTCGTCGTGGCCCGGTCTCGAGGGGTGCCTCCGGGTGACGCTGGGCACGGCGGCCGAGGACGACGAGTTCTTGGTCGCGCTGGGCGAAGCGCTCGCCTGAGCCGTTCCCAAGCGTTCTCATCCCGTGTCGCGCTGCTATGCAGCACGAACAATCGTCAGTTTGCCGATACGAGGGTTTGGGAACGGGTGCGCGATCCTTGACGCCGTGAGCGACGACACCACGCCGAAGCCCTCCTCGCAGCGGACAGCGACGGCTGAGCGCAACACCAAGGAGACCAGCATCTCGGTCACCGTCGACGTCGACGGCGTCGGGCGGACCGACTGCTCGACCGGTCTGCCGTTCTTCGACCACATGCTCGACCAGATCGGACGCCACGGCGGAATGGACCTGACGCTGCACGCCGAGGGCGACGTCGAGATCGACGCACACCACACCGTCGAGGACTCCGGCATCATCCTGGGCGAGGCGCTGCGTCGGGCTCTGGGTGAAAAGCGCGGCGTCCGGCGTTTCTCCTCCATCCGGGTGCCGCTCGACGAGGCCGTGGTCGAGGCGGTCCTCGACCTGTCCGGCCGGCCCTACCTCCACTACGAGATCGACCCGCCGGGAGAGAAGATCCTCGGCGACCCGCCGTTCGACCCCCAGCTGATGGAGGAGTTCTGGCGGGCGTTCGTCATGTCCTCGGGTGTGACGCTGCACCTCACCCTCGTGCGCGGTCGCAACACGCACCACATCATCGAGGCGTCGGTGAAGGCGGCAGCCCGTGCGCTCCGAGATGCCGTGCGGGTGGAGGGCACCGAGATGCCGTCCACCAAGGGCACGTTGTCCGGATCGGGGCCCGAGCCCGGGACCGGAACCGGGACAGCCACGTGACGGCGCCGATGTCGGACTGGCCCGATGAGCTCGGCGTGTCGCCGCGCATCGCGGTCCTCGACTACGGCATCGGCAACCTGCGTTCGGCCGAGAAGGCGCTGGCGCACGTCGGAGCCGACGCCGTGCTCACCTCGGACCCCCGCGAGGTGGAGCGTGCGGCAGCCGTCGTCCTGCCTGGTGTCGGCGCGTTCGGCCGCTGCCGGGAGGCTCTCGACGAGACCGGCCTCGACGATGTGGCCATCGAGGCGGTTGCCTCGGGCCGGCCGTTCCTCGGCATCTGCGTCGGCATGCAGCTCCTCTACGAGGAGTCCGAGGAGTCGCCGGGGGTGACCGGCCTCGGCGTCCTCAGCGGCCGGGTGCGACGACTGCCGGCCGGGACCAAGCACCCGCAGATGCAGTGGAACCGGCTCGACCCGGTGACCGAGGCGCCCCTGCTCGACGGGCTCGGCGAGCGGCCGTGGATGTACTTCGTCCACTCCTTCGCCCCCGAGGCGACGGCCGACGTGATCGCGACGTGCGACTACGGAGGTCCCGTCACGGCCGCGGTCCAGAACGAGATGGTCATGGCGACGCAGTTCCACCCCGAGAAGTCCGGTGCGGTGGGGCTCGCCCTCCTCCGCAACTTCGTGCGCCTCGCGGCCGCCGCCCCGGTGGAGGCGCGGTGATGCACATCTATCCGGCGATCGACCTGCTCGACGGGCGCTGCGTCAGGCTCTACAAGGGCGACTACGACCGCAGCACCGTGTACGGCGACGACGCGGTGGCCCAGGCCCTGGCGTTCCAGTCCGAGGGAGCGCCGTGGGTGCACGTGGTGGACCTCGACGCCGCCCGGACCGGCGAGCCCCGCAACCGCGAGGTGGTCGCTGCGATCGCCGGTGCGCTCGACGTGCCGGTGCAGACCGGTGGCGGCGTCCGCAGCGTCGAGGCGGCCGAGGCGCTCTTCGATGCCGGCGTCGCCAGGGTGGTGCTGGGGACAGCAGCGCTCGAGGACCCCGACCTGGTGCGACGCATCGCAGAGACTCGCTCGGTCGCCGTCGGGCTCGACGCCCGCGGATCCGAGGTCGCTGTCCGG
Source organism: uncultured Aquihabitans sp. (assembly GCA_964575165.1). GTDB lineage: Bacteria > Actinomycetota > Acidimicrobiia > Acidimicrobiales > Microtrichaceae > Dermatobacter. The sequence continues at coordinate 24,918 of CAZNQK010000037.1, forward strand.
GGCTGGCTCGAGGGGTCGGGCGCGGACGTCATAGACCTCGCCGTCGCCTACGAGGACGCCGGGGTCGCCGCCCTCGTGGTCACCGAGATCAGTCGCGACGGCACCCTGGCCGGTCCTGACATCGACGGCCTGTCCAGGGTGCTCACCGCCACGACGATCCCGGTGATCGCGTCCGGGGGGATCGGCACGTTGGGCGACGTCGCCGCCCTTGCCGCGTTGAGGGTCGAGGGTCGCGCTCTCGGGGGAGCGATCACCGGCCGGGCGGTGTACGAGGGTGCGTTCACCGTCGCCGACGCGGTGGCGACCGCCGGTGGGGGAGTCTCCCCGTGACGGCTGTGGCGAGGGTGATTCCGTGCCTCGACGTCGATGCCGGTCGGGTGGTCAAGGGCGTGAACTTCGTCGAGCTGCGCGATGCCGGTGACCCGGTCGAGCTCGCGGCCCGCTACGACGCCGAGGGTGCCGACGAGCTGGTGTTCCTCGACATCACGGC
>CAZNQK010000038.1:0-22514 GCA_964575165.1 uncultured Aquihabitans sp.
CCCCCCCGAACTCGGGTCGTCTCGCGCCCCATGTCGGCGTCAAACGACCCGAGTTCGGGCGGGGGGCTCAGGAGTGCGCTGAACGAGGGGGGCGGGGTCAGATCTTGGCGTCCGGGGGCTCGACCACGCCCTTGCCCTCGTTGGCTGGAACCTGGGTGACACCGTTGTCGGGGCAGTGGAAGCCCTCGCTGTCGTCTCCCTTGCCGCCGATCTCCGGGTAGAGACGCTCGAACTTCCCGCCCTTCACGACCAGAAGCATGCTGCACGGGCTGGACTTCGCCTCGGTGAACGGAGCGGGGTCCTGCGCCGAGTGGAGGCCTCCGCCGGTCCAGTCCGTCTGGTCCGCCGCCTGTTCGAGGATGCACTGGCGGGTGATCGTGTTGTCGTTCGCCTTGGCGCAGGCGTCGGCCGCAACGGCGAAGAGCAGCCATGCGCTGGTAGCCTGGATGCCGAGAGGTGCGACCTTGGCGTCGGGAACGTACTTCTTCAGGTTGTCGAGGTACTGCTTGGTCGCCGGCCACTTGTCGGCCTCCTCGATCGGGTGGACCGTCTGGCGGATGATCGTGCCCTCGACGGCTTCGTTGCCCTGCGAGAACAGGAGCGGGTCGTACATGTTGGTCTCGAGGAGCGGCTTGCCCTTCCAGCCCTGCTCCTTCAGCTTGGCGATCGCGCTGGTGGCGTTGCCGGCCTCACCGACCCACATGAGCGTCGTGGCGCCGGAGTTGATGATGTTCTGCGCCAGGGGTGTCCAGTCGGTCATCCCGACCGCCGAGTAGGGGATCTCGGCGACGACGTCGAGGCCGACGTCCTTGGCCGCCGCCGCGTACTTCTCCTTGACGACCTCGAGAGCCGGGAGCTCCGCGTAGGCGATCGCGACCTTCTTGGACTCCTTCGGGTACAGCTCGGCGTAGTCGCGCAGGAAGGTGTTGGACACCGAGGTGCCCGGGTTCGGCACCGGCTGGACCTGACCGTTGGAGTCGGCCTTCTGCGGGGACACGGCGTAGCCGGGGATGTCCACCAAGCCGCACTTGTGGAAGTCGGAGTCATCCTTGCCGTTGAACTGGAGGTTGTCCTGGGCCCAGCCCCCACCGACCATCGCGAACACGGAGTGGCAGGCCTGTGTCATCGCCTTGGTGACGTCGAGCAGGGCCGCGTCGAGCTCGACCGGCTCGATCTGGAGACCCTCGATGCCCCCCTGGGCGTTGCACCAGTCGACGAAGGAGACCGACGCGTCCCACATCTCCTTGTTGAGGCCCGGCCGGATGGAGGAGCTCCGGTCCGTGGCGACCCCGATCTTGATCGTCCCGGGCTTAGCCCCTGCCGCCTCCTTCTCGTCGACCTTGGCCTCGCCCTTGCCGCAGACGTCCTCGAGGTCACCGAACTGACCGGCGGACGCCTCGGTCGCCTTGGCCGCTGTCGTGGTGGTCTCGTCACCACCTCCGGCGTTGTCGGAATCCCCGCTGGCACCGCACGATGTCGCGAGCAGTGCAGCGGTGGCCGTAGCGGCGAGGACGAGCAGGAACTTCTTGCGCATGGGACCCCCCGGTCGTGATCGGACCGACACGGTAGCCCGGTGTGACGCCGAGCACAGCGCATGCGGCAGGATTCTCAGGCGATCACACCGGCGTCGCGGAGCTCTGCGATCCGGGAGGCGTCGAGACCGAGCTCGTCGCCGAGGATCTGATCGGTGTGCTCACCCAACCAGGGCACGCGCGACTCCGGTCCCTCGGCCACGCCCGAGATCTTCACCGGGTTGCCCGGGGTGAGGACCGGCTGGTCGACGCCGTCGGTGCGCGGCATCTCCACGAGCATGTCGCGCATGGCGACGTGCGGGTCCGAGACGATCTCGGCGTCGGTCAGGCACGGTCCCGACGCGAGCCCGGCTGCGGCGAGCTCGCCTGCGGCCTCCTGGCGGGTCCTCGTCGATGCCCACGACTCGATCGCAGGTCGGATCAGATCCTCCATGTGGGTGACCCAGCCGGGACGCGTCGCCAGGCGCTCGTCGTCGAGCCACTCCTCGGCGCCGATGAGTCGGGCGAGCGCCTCGAACTGGGGTTCCCTCCCCACCTGGAGCACGAACCACCCGTCCGACGCGCGGAAGTTCTCGAGGATCAACGGCGCACGGTCGGTCAGTCCCATCGACCAGAAGTTCGCCACGATGTCGGTCATCGCGACCAGGGCATCGAGCATGGCCACGTCGACGTACTGGCCCGAACCCGTCCGGTCCCGCTGGCGGAGGGCGGCGAGCACGCCGATCGCCCCGAACAGCGCTGCCGAGATGTCGCCGAGTGCGCCGACGGGGCTGGCCTGCGGGGGACGGTCGTCACGTGCCGCGTAGTCGTAGATGCCCGACATCGCCTCGACGATGGCCGCGAAGGCCGGCCGGTCCTTGTACGGGCTGTCGGTGGTGTTGCCGAACCCCGACACCGACAGGTACACGACAGCGGGGTTCACGGCGGAGACGTCGTCGTAGCCCAGCCCCATCCGCGCCAGCGCACCTGCCTTGAAGTTCTCCGCGACCACGTCGAAGCGGGGGACGAGGTCCAGGACGAGCCGACGGCCTTCGTCGGACTTCAGGTCGATGCAGATGCTGCGCTTCGAGAGGTTGTTGCGGAGGAAGGTCGCACCGACGAGACGCCCCTCGGGGTCGGTCATCGCCGGGAGGGACGAGCGTCCGAGGTCACCACCCTTCGGGGACTCGATCTTCACCACGTCCGCGCCGAGGCGGCCGAGCAGCTGGGTGGCGAAGGGGAGGGCCTGCATCTGCTCGAGCGCCAGCACCCGGACCCCGTCGAGCGGCTTGCCCGCGGGAGTGGCGTCGGCGTTGGCGGTGTCTCCCAGTCGCATGGCCAGGACCGTACCCGGACCTGACGGGTCGTCACATCTCGCGTCTCTGACGGCTCGCCCGTCAGCAGGCGGCGACGGGCGAGCCGAGGATCCGTCGACGGATGTCGGCCGGGTCGATCACGTGGCTCGTCACTTCGACGGGATCTCCTGGATCGTCGTCTCGGCTCACGACGGGAATCGCAGGGACGCGGGCCGCTCTACTCGGCCCGGTTCCAGTCGAACTCCTCGGAGGTCGGTCGACGGACGTTGAGCAGGTTGTTGATCCAGTCGCGGATCTCGAGGTCGCTCTCGACGAACTCCACGCCGTACAGCCGCCAGTCGGGCTCGGAGATCTCGGCGATCCGCCGGATGCGGACGATGCCGTCGGCGTCGCCGAGCCGTATGGCGACCGGCCGACCGGGGCGCATCTCGGGAGCGTACGGAGCGATGATCGCGGCTCCGCTGACCGACACGTCGAGGATCCGTGCGACGTCGGTCGGCCGCAGGCGGTCACGGAGTCGACCGGGGAGGACCTCACCGACGCGCCAACCGATCAGGACATCGCCGAGGGCGATGCGTTCACCGAGCCGGGTGGCGAGGTTGGATGGGAGCGGCGGTGCCATCACGGATCCAATCGGCGTGTGGCCGGACGTACTGAAGCTTTGCGCGCGCAGTGCCGTACGAGCCGACGTGGCGGAGCTTCTTCAGGCGTGGTCCCGCAACGTCATGACCCATCCATCGCGGGGGGTCCGGGCCCCGTCGAGGACGTCCCGGTACGCAGCGCAGACCCGCGTGACGCCCTTCGCAGTGCGGACCCGCAGCCAGTCGGACATCACGGCGGCGAAGCCCGACCAGGCCTCGATCAGCGCCGCTTCGACCGCCTCGACCCCGACACGATCACGGAGCGCCTCAGCCGCGTGCGGGGCGAAGAAGATCTCGCGCTCGGGACCGGGGAGGTTCGACGTGTCGACCGGTGGGGCGTTCCGGTGGGTCGCTCCGACGATCGCGCTGTGCACGTTGTGGGAACCGAGGTGCCTGTGGAGGTCCTCGACCACGGAGCCATCGCCGCTGAGATCGACGACCAGCGTCCGGCCGAGGGGGAGACGGGCGACGTCGTCGTAGTCCAGGACCCGGTCGTAGCAGTCGGACGATTCCGTGTCCGCGACGTGCTCGGGGCTGGTGATGCCGACCACCGCGGGCCCTGCGTCCCGGGAGCGGAGCAGGTGGGCGACGCCGAGCGCCGTCCGTGAGGACGCGCTGGTCAGGACCACCGCGTCGGCGCCGTACCACGCGGCGTCGGCGAGCTCCGCGTCGAGGAGGAACGACGTCGTGAACAGCGGCCGCAGGAGGACCTCGAGCTCGGGTGACGGCGAGGCGGCGGAGAACGGGTCCACGGCGACGTCGAGGTAGCGGTTGTAGACGGCGGCACCGGCTGTGCGGTGCGGACTGCCGTCGGTGAACCCCCTCCGGCCGGTGTCGGTCGGCGCGACGAGCAGGTGCGTCGCCATCGGCATGAATCCGTAGTAGGTGGTTCCCTCGGAGACATCCGGGTGACCCGACCCGATCACCGTCGCACGTCCCCACACGGGGATGTGACCGAAGCCGTCGGGGGCAGGGAAGAAGGACCAGTAGCCGAGCGCTTCGCCGAACGTCGCGTACGTGAGGTTGTTCGCTGTGAAGCCGAAGCGCTCCACTCCGAGCAGGACGCTGCCTTCGGGGGGCGTCGACTCGTCGCTCAGCAGCAGGGGCCGCGATGCGATGTGCTCGATGTCACTCCGGTCGACGATCAGGCTGAGTCCGAGCGTCATTCCTGCCTCCATTCGGGGTCCTGGCGTCTCGTCGGCACAGCGCGGTGTGAGTCCGAGGGGTGGACGACGTAACCTATGCGGAGCCGACCGTCCCGGGCCGCCCACGTGGCGCCGCACCCGGGGTCGCCGTCATCCTTCGACGGCGTCGACGAACGTCGGTGGAGCGCATCGACGGGTTCCGTTCATGTGCGGCTGCTCCCGTCGACGGGAGCGCGTCGCGGTGAGACGGCATCCGACGGGGCGACGACGGACAGACGAGAAACGAGGACGACCATGGGTGCCAGCCGGACCAGCTTCGCGAAGCTCCAGCGTGACCGGGCCAAGAAGGCCAAGGCCGCTGCCAAGAGGGAGCGCCGACTCGACAAGGACGGCGAGCTCGCTCTCGACGACGACACCGAGCTCGACGTCGCTGAGCTGCCCGAGGGAGAGGACCTGTCGGCGGACCAGCTCCTGCGCCTCGTCGAGGAGCTCCACGCCGACTTCGAAGCCAAGCGCATCGACTTCGACACGTTCGAGGAGCGCAAGATGGAGCTCTTCGCCAGGATCACCGTCGATTGAGGTTCCTCGGCCCGGATCCGTCCAGGTCGGACTAGCGTGACCCCATGAGCAGAGCGCGAAAGATCTCCTCGGACATCCGTCACGTCGCCACGCTGGCCGGAACCACGGCTGCGGTGGTGGAGGGCGCAGCGATCGCCGCCGAGAAGGCCCGCGCCGTCACCGACCAGTTGAGCGGTGACGCAGACGTGGTCGTGGTCTCCGCCGATGCCGTCGACGCCGTGACGAGCTCCCGGCGGTGCTGTCGTAGTCGCCGGCCGTTGCTGGTCCTGCTGCTGCTGGCGATCCTCGCCGCTGTCGGCATCGTGATCTGGAAGAAGCGGGCGGCGGCACTCGACGACGAGCTCGCCGATCTCCCCGACGACGACCGCTTCGCCGGTTCGATGCCCTGAGGTCAGGCGTTCTGGCCGGCCAGCTCGGCGCGGACCACGTCCATGTCGAGCTCTCGGGCCTGACGGATCAGGTCGTCGAGCGCCGTTCTGGGTAGGGCTCCTGGTTGCGAGAACAGAAGGACGCCGTCGCGGAACATCATCAACGTCGGGATGGACATGATCTGGAGTCGGCTCGCCAGCTCCTGCTCCGCCTCGGTGTCGACCTTGGCGAAGGTGATGTCGGGGTTCTCCTCGCTCGCCTGTTCGAAGACCGGGGCGAAAGCCCGGCACGGGCCGCACCACGACGCCCAGAAGTCGATGATCACGATGCCGTCGCTCGAGATGGTGGGTTCGAACTGATCCGAGGTGAGGTCGGTGGTTGCCATGCCGGACCCAACCGCCCCGCGCTGTGCATCATTCCCGCTGGCCCGGCTTTCCGGATGGCCGACGGGATTCCCTGTGAACTGCACAGGGGTAGGGTCGCATGGGTCGTGCCGGGGGGTGCGCCGGGAGGTCTGACATGTCCAGCACGGGAGCATCGGTGCAGCCGGTCGGGTCGCTCCGACCGATCGGCCGAACCGGATACGGCGGCCGTGGGGAGCGTGAGCGGTCCGAGCGCACCCGAGCCGCCCTCGCCGGGGGAGCGCACTCGCCCAGGATCGCGATCATCGGCGCCGGCGCCGCGGGGTTGTGCATGGCCGTCCGACTCCGTGACGCGGGCATCGATTCCTTCGCGATCTACGAGAAGTCGAACGGCGTGGGTGGCACGTGGCGGGACAACACCTACCCCGGCGCCGCGTGCGACGTCCCGAGCCACCTCTACAGCTTCTCGTTCGCGTCCAAGCGGGACTGGAGTCGTCGCTTCGCTCCGCAACCGGAGATCCTCGGGTACTTCGAATCGCTGGTGGACCGCTTCGACCTCGGGCCGCACCTGCGTCTCGGCGTCGAGGTCACCGAGGCCCACTACGACGACGGAGAAGGGGTCTGGACCCTGCACGCCGCTGGCGCGAACGGGGAGCCCGACGAGACGATCCTCGCCGACGTGGTGGTCTCTGGCCTCGGCCAGCTCAACCGGCCGCACGTCCCCGAGATCCCCGGGCTCGCCGAGTTCACCGAAGAGCGCGGCACCGTGTTCCACTCGGCGCGTTGGGACCACGGACACGACCTCTCCGGCGAGCGCGTCGGCGTCATCGGCATCGGTGCCAGCGCGATCCAGTTCGTTCCGCCCGTGGTCGACCGGGCCGAGCACACGACGCTGTTCCAGCGGAGCTCCAACTACGTCGGACCCCGGAAGGATCGCGTCTACCGCCCGTGGGAGCGGTGGGTGTTCGAACACGTCCCGTCCGCCCAGCGTCTGTACAGGGAGTCCATCTACTGGCGCTTCGAGGCCCGCTTCAGCGCGATGCGCCGCGGGAGCCGCCTGGGCCGGCTGATGGAGAGCCAGTTCCGCAAGCAACTCCGGCCGATGGTGTCGGACCGCCTGTCCGAGGACGCTCTGATGCCCGACTACCCGCTCGGCTGCAAGCGGATCCTCATCGCGGACGACTGGTATCCGACGCTCCTGCGCGACGACTGCCGCGTCGTCACCTCCGACGTCGAACGCGTCGAGGGCGGGGCCGTGGTCACCGCCGACGGCGAGCACCACCCGGTAGACACCATCATCTTCGGAACGGGCTTCCGCTCCACCGAGTTCCTCTCTCCCCTGAAGATCACCGGGAGGGGCGGCCGTGACCTCAACGAGGTGTGGTCAGCTGGGGCCAGAGCGTTCCTGGGACTGGCCGTCCCGGAGTTCCCGAACCTGTTCATGCTCTACGGACCGAACACGAACCTCGGTCACAACTCGATCCTGTTCATGATCGAGCAGCAGGTCGGCTACACGCTGCGGCTGATCGAGGAGATGGTCCTGCTCGACCTGTTGTCCGTGGAGGTCGATCCGGCGGCCGACAGCCGCTACGACACCCAGGTGCAGGAGGCAGCGGCCGACACCGTGTGGGCCGAAGGGTGCCACTCCTGGTACAAGAACGCGGACGGCCGGATCACGAACAACTGGATCGACCACACGACCGTCTACCGTCGGATGCTGTCGGCTCCGGACCCCGACGACTGGCTCCTCGAACGACGCTCCTGAGGCTCGAGGCACAGGCCGTCCACGAACTCGACGAGCTCGGAGCGGTCGCGGCTGCGCTTCATCCGAGGCAGTCGGTCGAGGATGCGGGCCCGGTAGCGTGCCTCGGCCAGGCGGGGATCGAGCACCGCGACGACCCCGCGGTCGGTCGTGGTCCGGATGAGACGGCCGACCCCCTGGGCCAGCTGCATCGCGGCAGCGGGCACCGAGACCTCCATGAAGGCCCGGTCGTTGCCGACTGCGTCACACCGTGCCTCGACGATCGGGTCGGTGGGCACCGGGAAGGGGATCCGGTCGACGACGACAGCGGAGCAGGTGGTACCCGGCGATGAGATGCCGGTCCAGAAGCTGGCCGTGGCGAACAGAGAGGAGTGCTCCTCTCCGAGGAAGCGTCGTTGGAGAACGGGGTTCGGAGCGTCGCCCTGAGCCAGGATCACGTGGTCGGGAAGCCGCCGACGCACGGCATCGACGGATCGGCGCAGCATCCGGTGCGAGGTGAACAGTGCGAGGGTGCGTCCGTCGCACAGCTCCACGATGTCCGCGAGCTCGTCCACCACCCCGTCGGACCATTCGTCCGTGCCCGGACGCGGCAGCCGTGGGACGTACAGGAGCCCGTTGCGACGGAAGTCGAACGGCGAGTCGACCGCCATGTACCGGGCATCCAGACCGAGCCGTCCTGCGGTTCCCGGATCGAGCGTCGCCGAGCACAGGACGACGGTGGGCCCCGAGCCACCGACGTCCCCTTCGTCGGCCCCGCCGCCACCTGGCTGATCGGCCCCGCGGTCCCACGCCAGCGAACGGAGCGTCGCGGCGATGTCGATCCTGGTGAGGTGCAGCGAATGACGACCGCTGCGGCCCTCGGCGATCCAGCGCACCTGTCCGGGCTTCAGGGACTCGGCCAGCGCATGGAGATCGTCCGAAACGGCCTCCACGGTCCTGATCGCCCTGTCGAAGCGGTGAGCGACGGTGCTTCCCGGCGCGTCGGCGGACGCCTTCATCGTGTCCCGGAGGCTGTTGTCGGCACGTTCCACGGCGAGCGAGGCGGTGCCGAGCGCGTCGGTGACATCGTCGGGGAGCTCGGCACGGATGCGGCCGGAGCCGTGGTCGTCCACCGCCGAGTCGTATGCGCCGGACAGGGCGTCGTCGATCGAGTCCGCCGCCGCTCCGAGCATCATCGCCACCGTCGGAGCGTCTGCGACGCAGCGGTCGTGCACTCTCACGAGGTTCCGCAGCCGCCAGCCGGTCATCGACACGCCGAGGGCTACGACCAGTGCGTCCTCGAACTCGTGGGCCTCGTCGATGACGAGCTGGTCGTGCTCTCCGAGGAGCTGACCTCCGGCCTGGACGTCGGCCGCGTAGAGGTGGGCGTTGACCACGACGATGCGGGCGTTGTCGGCGGCCTCACGTGCCTGCTCCGAGAAGCAGGTGTCCGACAGCGAGCACCTGGTCGCGCCGACGCACTCGCCCGGTCCAACCGAGACGGTCGCCCATGCCGCGTCCGTCGGCGGCTCCTCCAGATCGACGAGCTCGCCAGTGGTCGTGGTCTCGGCCCAGTCGAGCAGGGCCTCGACCTCGGACCGCAGCTCGACGAGCCGAGCCTCCCCGGCAGGGGCACGTCCGTCTCCGCCGAGGTCGAGCGACTGCTGTTCGCTCGGACCCCTGAGCAGCACCGTGGTCTCGGCGACGGCGGCCTGGCAGAGGTAGTTCGACCGCCCCTTGAGGACGGCGAACTCGACCGGCACGTCGAGCACCTCGGACAGGTAGGGCAGATCCTGTCCGCCGAGCTGGTCCTGGAGCGCCTTCGACGACGTCACCACCACGGTCCGGTGCCCGGATCGGGCCCTGGCGATCGCCGGCAGCAGGTAGGCGACCGACTTGCCGACTCCGGTGGGGCCCTGGACGGCGAGGTGCTGAGCGGAGCGGAAGGCGGCCATAACCGCCTCTGTCATCTCCCGCTGCTGCGGTCGGTCCTCGCCACCGGGTAGGGATGCGATCACCCGATCGAGGAGAGCGAGGGGATCGGGGGAGGTCGTGTCGGGCCCGGACGAGGACACCTGGTCAGCCCGCAGGTGGGGTCGGCGGCAGCGGCGGGGGAGGCGGTGCAGTGGGACGCGGTGCCGATGCGATGTAGTCGGCCAGGCTCGCGGGGCGGAGGCCGGCTGCGGACGCCTGGGCGACCACTGCGCGGAGCTTGAGCCCGAGGCCCGGCTTGAAGTGGAGGAGGATGATGTCGCCGGGGCGGAGCGGTCCGTCGGCCGTCACGATCGTGCCGCTGTCGGCGACCGCAGACCAGTGCACGGCTGTCGTGATCCCGCAGGAAGCGGCCTGCTCGAGCGTGACGCGGTCGTAGCTCCCGTACGGCGGGCGGAAGAGCGTCGGAACCTGACCGAAGCGGTCCCTGAACTCGCCGACGAGATCGCAGATCTGGGAGTGCTGGAGCCCGGGGTCGGTCCCCTTCAGGTCCGCGTGGCTCATGGTGTGGGTTCCGATGACCGCCCCGGCGTCCTGGAGTCGCCTGAAGTAGTCCCCGTTCGCCTTCAGGTACGTCTGGTTCAGGAAGAGGGTGACGGGCAGCTTCTCGTCCCTGATGACGGTCAGAGCGTCCTCCTCGGGGTGCACTCCGTCGTCGATGGTGATGAACACGACCGGGTCGAACGTGGGGACGCGGCGGATGACCGGTATCGGTCCCGGCCCGCCGACCAACGCCCCGACGGTGATGGCGGGCACCGAGACCGGGGGTGCAGCGGTCGTGGTGGTCACCTGGGTCGTGGTGGTCGACCGGACGTGACTCGAAGCGCTGGAGGCGGCGCGTGACTCCTCGCTCGATCCGGACCGGGTGCGGGTCGACAGCGCGACCACGCCGGCAACCGCGACGCAGACCACGACCACCAGGCAGAGGCGCCTGAGCAGTCGACCGGAGCGCGTTCGACGGACCTCGGCCAGGCCGGCCGAACCATGACCCTGCTGGTCTCCCCGGTCGAGCTGGGGATCGGCGACCTTGGGGGACATCCGGTCCAGGTTAGGGGGTGGGACCGGCACCCCGGTCGTCGGTCGACACGTCGGTGCAACAGGTCACAACGTCGCGGGCAGGACCGCCTCGATCAGTGCGGGGCCCTCGCTCGACACCGCTCGATCGAGCTGCTCGGTGAGCTCCTCGGCGGTCGTGGCCCGGGTGGCCGGAACGCCCATCGACGTCGCGAGGGAGACGAAGTCGAGGCCCGGGATGTCGAGCATCTCGAGAGCCTTCGGTCCCGGATCGCCGGCTCCGACACGGGCCAGCTCCATGTTCAGAACGGCGTACGAACCGTTGTTCAGGACGATCGTGGTGACGTCGAGGCCCTCCCGCGCCTGGGTCCACAACGACTGCGCCGTGTACATGGCCGAGCCGTCGGCCTCGAGGCAGACCACCTTGCGGTCGGGGCACGCAACGGCGGCTCCGGTGGCGACCGGCAGGCCGTAGCCGATCGAACCGCCGGTCAGGGTCAGCCAGTCGTGAGGAGGACACCCTGCGGTCGCCCCCTGTGCGAAGAGTCCTGCCGTGTTGCCCTCGTCGGCGACGATCGCCCCCTCGGGCAGGACGGCGCCGAGAGCCGCCCCGAGAGTCGATGCGTCGAGCGCGCCGGTCGGGCGTTCGGGCCTCGAGGCGGGGATCGTGTCGAGCGACGACTCGGCTCCGAGAGCGACGGCGAGGGCGGCCAGGGCGGCGGGCGCGTCCTCGTCAGGTGTGGCGAGCACGCGGACGGTGCACCCTTCGGGTACCAGGTCCGAGGCCTTGTCGGGATAGGCGAAGAACGACACCGGATGCGACGAGTCGACCAGGACGAGGTGGCGCAGGCCGTCGAGCTGCATCTGGGCGAACTCGGCGAGGTAGGCGAGTCGCTCGACCACAGGGGTCCCGGCGCCGCGCTCGGCCCGTGCAGGGAACGTCTCGCCGAGGATGCGGGCGCCGCTCGCCCGTCCGATCCGCGCCGCGTCACGCAGGGCAGCACCCCGGACTGCGGTGCCGCCGAGGAGCAGCGCCGCGGGTTCGTCGCTGCGGAGGATCGCTGCCAGGTCCTCGATCCGGTCGGAGTCGACCTCTGCTGGCGCCTTCCGGGGCGACGGCCCGACGGGACCGGGCGAGTCGAGCCAGCACGTGTCGGCGGGGACGATGAGCGTGGCAACCTGCCCCGGTGGGCCGAACGCTGCGGCGACGGCGTCGGCGGTGTCCCGGGCCAGCGACTCCGGGTCCCGGACGGTTCGGATCCACTCGGACACCCCGCGGGCGATCGAGGCGATGTCGGACTGCAGCGGTGCGTCGTACTTGGCGTGGTAGGTCGCGTGGTCCCCGACGATGTTGAGCACCGGCGACTTGGCTCGGCGCGCGTTGTGCAGGTTCGCGAGTCCGTTGCCCAGTCCGGGACCGAGGTGCAGCAGCACTCCGGCCGGACGGTCCGCCATGCGGGCGTAGCCATCGGCCGCGCCGGTGGCGACCCCCTCGAACAGGGCCAGGACGCCGCGCATCTCCGGCACCGAGTCGAGAGCGTGCACGAAGTGCATCTCGGAGGTGCCCGGATTCATGAAGCACACGTCGACATCGGAGTCGACCAGGGTGCGGATCATCGCCTGTGCGCCGTTCATTGCTGAACTCCTTGGGGAGCGGGGACAGGGCCTCAGCCCAGGAGGGTTCCGGGGTTCAGGATGCCGTCCGGATCGAACGCGGCCTTGATCCGCCGCATGAGCGCGAGCTTGTTCGGATCCTCGATGTCCAGGAAGTACGCCTGCTTGGCCTCGCCGATGCCGTGCTCGCCCGAGATGGCACCGCCGAGCGCCACACCGGCGGAGAAGAGGGCGTGCAGGAGCCGAGAGCGCCGTTCGTCGTCAGCGCAGAAGATGCCGAGGTGCACGTTGCCGTCGCCGGCGTGGCCGCACCCGGCGATCCACGCCTCGTACTCGCCGGCCAACGCCGACACCTTCTCCATGAACGCGGGGATCTGCGCTCGGGGGACCACGATGTCGACGATGTCGTCGGCGCCGTTGGCCTTGGCCATCCAGAACGCCTTCTCCCTGGCGTCGATCAACTGCCCTGCGGCAGCCGGGGGAAGGACGTAGGCGTCGATCGCGCCGAGATCCGTGAGCAGCTCCGCAACCGCTGCGATGTCCTCATCTAGGCGCGCCTCGGCGACATCCTCGAGCATCACGACCAGGTACGCCAGTGCCGAGTCCTTGACCTCCTGCGGGAGGCCCAGCTCCAGTCCGGTGAAGCTGGCGGTCGCGGACATCGTGAGCAGGTCGATGTACTCGAGGATGAGGGGCCCGACGCCCGAGTCGACGATGCGCGGGACCGCTGCGGTCACCTGCTCCAGCGTGGTGAACGGGGCGAGGATGGTGGCCTGGTGCTGCGCCCTCGGGTACAGCCGCAGGGTGGCCTCGGTGACGAGGGCGAGCGTGCCCTCGCTGCCGATGACGAGTTGGGTGAGGTCGTAGCCCGTCGTGGCCTTGACGAACTTGCCGCCCGTGCGGATCACCTCTCCGTCGGCGAGCACGAGCTCGAGGCCGAGGACCTGGTGACGGGTGACCCCGTACTTGACCGCACGCATCCCGCCGGCGTTGGTGGCGACGTTACCCCCGAGCGAGGCGGAGTACTCGCCCGGGTAGACCGGGTAGACGAGATCGACCGCGGCGGTGATCTCGTCGAGCTCGTTGAGCCGGAGCCCCGGCTGCACGACGGCGACGTGGTTCTCGGTGTCGAGCTCCAGCAGCCGGTTCATCCGCTCGAAGCTGACGACGATCGAGCCCTCGCTCGGCGTCGCAGCACCTGAGAGCCCCGTCCCGCTGCCCCTCGCGGTGACCGCGACCTTCCGCTCGGAAGCGAACCGCATGACGGCGGCGACCTCGTCGGTCGACTCGGGTCGGACGACCGCCAACGGTCGACGTGCGGCGACGGTGAGGCACTCGTCGTGGCCGTAGTCGTCGCCAGCGTCGTCGGGGGACAGGACCCGACCGGCGGGCAGGACCCGGGTCAGCGCCTCGATCAGATCGGTCATCGGTCCGCTCTCGCTCCTCGGTGATCCCGGTGGGTGCTCGACGGGAACTGGTCTAGCAGGCTCACGCCCGATGCCCGAGGCCGCTGTCCGGTCGGGTAGGAATACCGCCGGGCCGCCTGCGTTCGGATGCGGTCCGGACCCACAGGAGACGACCGGTGACCACCAACCCACTGGCCGACGGGCCGACCATCGACCCGGAGACCCTGGACAGCACCCGCAGAGGGTTGCACGAGCTCGCCGAGCACGTGCTGTCGGCCGACATCTTCCGGCACACGGGCCACATCGGGCTGCGCCCGAGCCCCGGCGGGATCGCGACGCCGAACGTCATCGTCGACGGCGTCGCCCGGCAGGTCCGCATCGAGGGGGTGGACCTCGTCGTCCTGGTGGGTGACGAGAGGTTGGCCGTGCCGGTCACGACAGTCGCCGAAGCGGCCGCGATCATCGGCGTCGAGGCCGGTGCACCCGCGGCGTACGAGGCAGCGACGACCCTGACCCCGGAGCGGCCTCTGGTCCTGGATCCCGATGCGGTGTCCCTGATCGCAGACTGGTACGGCTTCGGCGACGAGGCACTCGAGAGGTTCGTCGCGGAGCACGTGGCCGACGTGTTCGGTCCCGCACAGCTGTGGCCGGAGCACTTCGATCTGGCGGTGCACGCGAGCGACGACGGTCGGGGAGAGCTCGTCCTCGGCGTGTCCCCCGGGGATGCGGTCGATCCGCAGCCCTATGCGTACGTCGCGTGGCAGGGGTTCAGCGATGCCTCTCGTTCGGCGGATCCGAACTGGTGGAACCGTCCTTGGGGTCGGCACGTCCCCGCGGACTCCTTCGAGACCACCGACGACCTCGTCGCCTTCTACGAGGAAGGCTGGGAGAGGAGCCGATGAACGCCGAACGGCGGTACGGTGAGCGACAACGATCGACACGACGGCGATCGACATGATCCGGGAGGCATCGTGACCGACGACAACACCGACACGGCCGCAGCAGAGGCCGACGAGCGGGCCGAGATCGAGGACATCCGGGCCCGCATCGGCAACCTCCCGAACGCTCTCGGACTCGCGGCAAGGCTCAACAGCGGGGTGATCGAGGACAGCGCCGCGCTCGACATGCGGACCGTCCATCTGGTCCGGGTCGCTGCCATGGCCGCGACCGGCATGCCGAGGATGGGCTGGGAGGTCAACATCGAGCTGATGGAGGACGATGTCAGCGCCGATGACGTCGACGCCGTCCTCGCTGCGATCGCTCCCATCATCGGAACGGCGCGCTACCTCGACGCCATCACCACGCTCACCGCCGATTGACCTCGACCGCGTGATCGGAGGAGAAGCGGCTCCGGCGAGCTCGGTCCTCGAGCTCATCGGCCCGGACACCGATCTGATCGTTCCCCTCGCGGCCGGCGAACCGATCGCAGTGCTCGACGCTGTCGAGGCCGCGGCGGCCGCCGGCGAGGTCGGTGGCGTGAGGGTCCACCAGATGCACGCGCTGGTGGAGCGTGGGTATCTGGACGGCCGTTACGGCGACCGCCTACGCCACATCTCCTACTTCCTGTCCGGCGTGACCCGACGGCACTTCCACTCCGGTGGCATCGATCTGGTGCCGTCGCACTTCAGCGAGGTGCCGCACCTCCTGCGCCACACGGTCCGACGTCCGCTGATCGTCGCGGCCGGTTCGCTGCCGGACCGTCACGGGTACTTCAGCCTCGGCACGAACGCCGACTACGTGGGCCGGTTCCTCGGCACCTGGCCGGTGTTCCTCGAAGCCAACGAGTGCATGCCCAGGACCTACGGACACAACACGGTGCACATCTCGCAGGTGGCGGGTTGGTGCCGCATCGACCGCCCGCTGATCGAGGCCGAGCCCGCCCGACCCGACGACGTGGACCGCGCAATCGCCGGCCTGATAGCGGAGCGGATCCCGGACCGGGCCACGATCCAGGCCGGAATCGGGTCGATCCCCGATGCCGTGCTGTCCTCGCTGCGGGACCACAAGGACCTCGGTGTGCACACGGAGCTGTTCTCCGACGGGTTCGTGGACCTGGTCGAGGCGGGCGTCATCAACGGTGTCTACAAGGGACGTCACGCCAACCGCAGCGTCACGACGTTCGCTCTCGGCACCCGTCGTCTGTACGACTTCCTGAACGCAAA
Source organism: uncultured Aquihabitans sp. (assembly GCA_964575165.1). Lineage (GTDB taxonomy): Bacteria > Actinomycetota > Acidimicrobiia > Acidimicrobiales > Microtrichaceae > Dermatobacter. The sequence goes on from CAZNQK010000038.1 coordinate 15,853, forward strand.
CCCGGCGATGGAGTTCCTGACCGTCGACTTCGTCAACGACCCTCGCGTGATCGCGCAGGAGCCCCGGATGGTCTCGATCAACGCCACCACCGAGGTCGACATCCTCGGCCAGGCCGCGTCCGAGACGATCGCCGGGCGCTACTACTCGGGTTCGGGGGGCCAGGCGGAGTTCGCCCGCGGCGCGATGTTCAGCGAAGAGGGCTCGGCGTTCCTCGCCACGCGTTCGACCACCCGCGACGGGCGCAGTCGCATCGTCAGCTGCCTGACACCGGGATCGGTGGTCACCACGCTCAAGAACACCGTCGACAAGGTCGTGACCGAATGGGGCGTCGCCGAGTTGCGGGGAGCATCCCTGTCGCAGCGTGCGCAACGACTCGTGCGCATCGCGCACCCCGACCACCGGGACCGTCTTGCGTTCGAGGCACGCGAGCTCGGATACCTCCGCGGGTAGCGTCGACCCGGTTGGGTCCGACTCCGGAGCGGGGTCGGTTCGTGCAGAACGGGGTGGAGACATGGCGGACCTCGAGGTGGAGGTCGATCCGACCGAGGTCGGTCTGGATCCGGACCGGCTGGAGCGCATCGACTCGCACTTCCAGCGCTACGTCGACGACGGTCGGCTCCCCGGGTGGTTGGCCGTCGTCGCACGACACGGACGGGTCGCGCACGTCGCGGGGGCCGGGCACCGCGACGTCGAAGCCGGCGCTCCGATCACGAACGACACCCTGTTCCGCATCTACTCGATGACCAAGCCGATCACGTCGGTAGCAGCGATGATGCTCTACGAGGAGGGCGCGTTCGAGCTCAAGGACCGGGTCAAGTGGTACCTGCCTGCCTTCGCCGACACCAAGGTGTACCGAGGCGGATCTGCCAGCGCTCCGACGCTCGATCCCATGGTCGAGCCCATGCGGATCTGGCACCTGTTCACCCACACCGCCGGGCTGTCCTACGGCTTCCACCACACCCATCCTGTCGATGCGATCTACCGGAAGCACGGATTCGAGTTCGGATCGCCGAAGGGAGCGACGACGGCCGAGGCGATCGACACCGTCGCTGGTTTCCCGCTCCTGTTCCAGCCCGGCACTGCGTTCAACTACTCGATGGCGACCGACGTGCTGGGGCGGCTGGTCGAGGTGTGGTCCGGGCAGTCCCTCGACCAGTTCCTCCGCATCCGGATCTTCGAGCCGTTGGGCATGGACGAGACCGCTTTCTGGGTCGAAGGAGATGACGTCGAGCGGCTCGCCGCTCTCTACATCCCCTTCGGCGACCGCGGTCAGGCCGTCCGGTGGGACGACGGAGGGCGAGCGGCGTCGCGTCCGCAGACGTTCCTGTCAGGAGGCGGGGGTCTGGTGTCGAGCGCCGGCGACTACCACCGCTTCATGGAGATGCTGCGTCGACGTGGCGAGCTGGACGGGGTGCGGATCCTGGCCCCTCGGACCGTCGACTACATGACCCGGAACCACCTGCCGGGCGGCGTGGACCTGGAGCAGTTCGGCCAGTCGACCTTCGCAGAGACGAGCTTCGACGGCGTCGGCTTCGGCCTCGGCTTCTCGGTCATCCTCGATCCTGTCGCCTACCGGACGCCGTCGTCGGTGGGGGAGTACGGCTGGGGCGGCGCAGCGTCGACGGCGTTCATGGTGGACCCGGTAGAGGACATGACGGTCGCCTTCTACACGCAGCTGCTGCCGTCGAGCACCCACCCGATCCGCACGCAGCTGAAGCAGCTGGTGCAGCAGGCGATCATCGACTGACTCACCCAGAACGACAGATCCACGATTCTGACGACAAGTCACGGCGACTCTGACGCCGAGATGTCATGAGAATCGCTGGGTTCGCTGGGTCTGGGTTCGCTGGGTTCCCTGGGTTCCCTGGGTTCGCTGGGTTCGCTGGGTTCGCTGGGTTCGTGGGCCTGCGCTCAGATGCGCTCGAAGTTGCGGCGCAGCTCCCACTCGGTGACGACGTTGTTGGACGCGATCCACTCCTGCTTGGCCGTGTGGAGGAGGTGGAAGTGCACGTCGTCGCCGAACGCCTCGTGAGCGAACGTCGACCGCTCGAACGCATCGATGGCCTCGACGATGTTCCACGGGATGCGCTCGACGTCGGCCGTGTAGGCGTTGCCCGTGAAAGGGTCGCCGCAGTCGAGACCCCGGTCGATCCCGTCGAGGCCAGCGGCGATGATCGCAGCGAACGCGATGTAGGGGTTGCAGTCCGCGCCGGGGATCCGCGACTCCACCCGCATCCCGGCACCGTGACCGACGAGGCGCAGCCCGCATGTGCGGTTGTCCGGGGACCAGACCACACCGGTCGGCGCCCACGACCCCGGTTGGAAGCGCTTGTAGGAGTTCACGAACGGGGCGAAGCACAGCGACAGCTCGCTGGAGTGGGCGAGCAGGCCCCCCATCCAGGCACGGAACAGCGGTGACATGCCGTAGGGGTCGGCCGGATCGTCCGATGGGCACAGCGGCTCGCCGTCGAGACTCCAGATAGACGAGTGGATGTGACAGCTGGAGCCCGGCTCGTCGATCTTGGGCTTGGCCATGAACGTGATCGCCTTGTCCTGGAGGTGTGCGATCTCCTTGGCGCCGTTCTTGTAGATCGTGTGGTTGTCCGCCATCGTCAGAGCGTCGGCGTAGCGGAGGTTCAGCTCGTGCTGACCGGGGGCGGCCTCGCCCTTGGAGAACTCGACGGGTAGCCCGGCGGCCAGCATGCCGTTGCGCAGCGCCCGGATCAGCGGTTCGTCCTTCGTGGTCTGGAGCACGTGGTAGTCGAGGTTGTACCAACTGCTCGTGCGATCGTGCAGGTCCCGGTAGTCGCTGCGGGCGAGCTCGTCGTAGCCGGCGTCGTAGGCGAAGAACTCGAGCTCCGAGCCAACCATCACCTGGAGCCCCCGCTCCGCAGCGCGTTCGATCTGACGTTGCAGCACCTGACGGGGTGACACGGCGACGGGGGAGTCGTCGGAGTTGTCGAGCACGTCGGCGAGCACGATTGCGGTGGCCTCGAGCCACGGCGTGATCCGGAGGGTCGACAGGTCGGGCCGACCCCGGAAGTCGCCGTAGCCCGCCTCCCAGTTGGCGAACCTGTAGCCCTCTACGACGTTCATGTCGACGTCGACGGTCAGCAGGTAGTCACACGCCTCGATGCCCTCACCCGTCGCGCTGTCGCCGTCGGGTCCGAGCACGTGGTCGACGAAGAAGCGTCCGGTGACGCGCTTGCCCATGAGTCGACCCTGGAGGTCGGTGAACGCGACGACGACGGTGTCGATCGTTCCGTCCTCCACGAGTCGGGACAGCGTGGGGACGTCGATCGATCCGGTCGTTGGCATCCTGAGATGGTAGGTGCCCCGATGGCCGCTCAGGGAGGTGGTCGTCGTCGGCCCGTCATCGGAGTGCCGCGTGACCTGGTGGGCCGAACCCGGACGGCGCGGCATCGCCGCTGCGGTCCTCGTCGTCATCGCGGCCGTCCTCGCCCTGGTCCCCGGTCGAACGCATGTTCGTGCTCTACGAACGGGGCGTGACGGTCCGCCGCCGCCCGGTCAGATCGACGGGATCACTCCGGGGTGGTGTAGGCCGCGGTGATGCCGCCGTCGACCAGCAGCGACTGGCCGGTCATGAAGCTCGACTCGTCCGACGCCAGGAAGAGCGCGCCGTTGGCGATCTCCTGGGGCTCGCCGAAGCGGCCCATCGGGATGTGAACCAGTCGACGCTGTCGCTTGGCGTCGTCATCCAGGTACTTGGCGAGGAGCGGCGTGAGGACCGGGCCTGGGCACAGCGCGTTGGCCCGCAGGCCCTGTCGGGCGTGGATGACGGCGATCTCACGGGTCATGGCGAGCACGGCGCCCTTCGACGCCGTGTAGGCGATCTGCGGTGTCGCCGCTCCGAGGTGGGCGACGAAGCTGGCCACGTTGACGATCGACGCTCCCACGGTCCGGCCAGCGGCGCGGTCCGACTCGACGGTGGCGAGCATCGCCGGGATCCCGTGCTTGCAGCCGAGGGCGACGCCGGTGACGTTGACCTGGAGGGTGCGCTCCCAGACCGACACGTCGGTGTTCACCACTCCGTCATCATCGGCGAGCGACACACCGGCGTTGTTGTAGAGGACGTGGAGGCCGCCGAAGGTCTCGACCGCGAAGTCCACCGCCGCCCGCACCGACTCCTCGTCCGTGACGTCGGTCGCCACGTACGCGGCCTGTCCGCCGCCGGCGGCGATCGCCTCGACGGCGTCGGCGCCATCGGTGACATCGGCGATCACCACGTCGGCGCCCTCGGCGGCGAACAGCTCCGCGGCCACCCGGCCGAGTCCTGCCGCCGAACCGGTGATGAGAGCGACCTTGCCGGCCAGCCGTCCGTTCCGTTCCGTCATGAGCTCGCACGATAGCGATGCATCGCGCCGGACTGAACATCGCTCGGAGTGATGGAGCCGGGCCCGTCGACCCTCCCTACACTCCCCGTCATGACGACCCCCAGCGCCACCCGTCCGGCGATGCCGAGCCACTTCGACCTCCTCATCGGCGGGGAGTCGGTGCCGGCCGCCGACGGGGCGACGATGACCGTCGCGGACCCGTCGACGGGCGACTCCCTGACCACGGTTGCGAAGGCCGGCCCCGAGGACCTCGAGCGGGCGATCTCGGCGGCACGTGCGGGGTTCGACTCGGGCGAGTGGGCCGACGTCGACGCCACCTCCCGCGGCAAGGTCCTCCTGCGCGCTGCGGGGATGATCCGGGAGCGGCTGGATGACTTCGCCTGGGCCGAGGTCGCCAACGCCGGCCACACCATCGCGGACGCCCGCTGGGAGGCCGGCGCCATGGCCGACGTGTTCGAGTACTACGCGGGAGCTGCCAACAAGCACCTGGGCTCCGTCGTGCCCACGCAGGACGCGGGGCTCGGGCTCGTCCTGAAGGTGCCGGTCGGGGTGTGCGGACTGATCGTGCCGTGGAACTTCCCGATGCTGATCGCCACGTGGAAGCTCGCTCCGGCGCTGGCCTGCGGCAACTCGGTGATCCTGAAGCCGGCGTCGCTCACCCCGGTGACGGCGATCATGCTCGGGGAGCTCCTGGTCGAGGCCGGCGTGCCCGCCCGGTGCGTGACGGTGCTGCCCGGACCCGGAGCCTCCGTGGGCGACGCGTTGGTCGCCGATCCCAGGGTCGACAAGATCTCCTTCACCGGGGACTCCTCGACCGGCTCGCACCTATTGCGGACCCTCGCACCCAACATCACCCGGGTGTCTCTCGAGCTCGGCGGCAAGTCCGCTGCCATCGTGTTCGCGGATGCGGACCTCGACACCGCGATCGACGCGATCCCGTACTCGGTGTTCGCCAACGCCGGTCAGGACTGCTGCGCCCGGAGCCGACTGCTCGTCGAGCGCACCGTCTACGACGACGTCGTGGCCGGACTCGTCGAGCGCACCGAGCGATTGGCGGTCGGTGACCCGGCCGACGAGGCGACGGAGATCGGCCCGATGATCTCCGACGGCCAGCGGGCGACGAGCCTCGAGTACCTCGACATCGGCCGCAACGAAGGTGCCGAGGTCCTGTGCGGAGGAGAGTCGTCCGGCCCGGGCTGGTACCTGAGCCCGGCCGTCGTGGCCGGTGTCGACAACTCGATGCGCATCGCCCGCGAGGAGATCTTCGGACCGGTTGTGTCGGTGATCCCGTTCGATTCCGAAGAGGACGCTGTCCGCATCGCCAACGACAGCGAGTTCGGCCTGTCGGGAACGCTGTGGACCCGCGACGTCGGCCGTGCGGTGCGGGTGGGCAAGGCGGTGCGCACCGGCGTGATGTCGGTCAACACCAACCGCTCGGTCCGTTACGAGCTGCCCTTCGGCGGGTTCAAGCGCAGCGGGATGGGCCGCGAGCTGGGCCCTGCCGCGATGGACCACTACACCGAGTCGAAGACGCTGTTCCTGTCTGCCGACTGATCAGCTCCCACGAGCGTGGGTCGCCGCGAAGGCGAGCACGGCCTCCGTCGTCGTCGGGGTCCATGCGTGCCCGCCCGAGGGAGCGGTGACCCACTGCACCTCGACGCCGCTCGGCGCCGTCGCGACCTGGATGACGGTCGAGTCGGGAGCCGTGCTCCGTTGCGGGGCCGCTGCACCGACGGCCCGTCCCCACGTCTCGGCGACCTGGCCGGCAGGGTCCGCCGGGAGCGGAGCCCCGACCTGGCCTCCTGTCGAGGAGTCCGGACCAGCACCCGCTCCGGGTGTCCTTCCGCCCGTCGGCGGGAAGACCTGGTCGTCCGCGTTCGAGAGCAGGAGCAACGACACCGCTGGCGAGAGGTCACACGGTGGGGGCATCGATGCCCCGCCGACGGCTGCGACGCTCGCGACGACCGTCGGGCGCGAGCAGGCGAGCGCCGTCGCCGTCTGGGCGCCCGTGCCGAGTCCGGTGACGGTCACCCGTGTCGTGTCGATGCAGGACCGCCGGAGCGTCTCGGCCAGGACAGCGCCTGCGTCCTCGACCGATGTCGTCGTGCCCGCACGATCGGCGGGCGGCGAGAAGGTCGCGACGATGCTGCCGGCCTCGAGGCCCAGCGTCTCCAGCTGCGAGCTGTCGAGGAACGCGTCGACGTCGACGTCGACGTCGGAGATCGCGAGCACCAGCGGTCGTGGAACCACCGGTGTGCCGGAAGCCACCGATCCACTTGCCGTGTCGCCGGATGCCGTGTCGCCGG
>CAZNQK010000038.1:22614-24978 GCA_964575165.1 uncultured Aquihabitans sp.
GTGTCGCCGGATGCCGTGTCACCGGTGATGGTGACGCTCGGCGAGGGTACGGCGGCGACCGGCACCCCCAGCCGGAACGACGCGGCCGGACCTGACGGAACCGCGGCGGTGGTCGAGAACGTGCCCGGGGGCTGCGGGGGACCGGAGCAGCCCTCCGAGGCGACGGCCGCGATGCTCGGCCCGACCTGCACCGGAACCTGTTCCGACTCGGGTCCCAGGCGGGGACGTGGTCCGACGCATCGACTCGCGGCGAACACCACGGCGATCACCACCACCGTCGTGAGGATGGTGGTGATCGGAAGGGGTCGACGGTGCCGGGTCGACGAACCACCCGAGGTTCCGATCAGTCGGGGATCGCCGAGCGACCGGTAGTCGACCCCGGGCGGAGGAGCGATCGTGGACGCGAGAGTCGCCACCTCCTCGACCGGGCGACCCATGAAACCCGCCACGGCGTCGAGCGGGTAGCCGGCGAGGTGGTGCAGCGACGCTGCGACGCGCTGGTCGGTCGAGGCCGAGGAGAGCCGGCGCCGCAGAGCCGCGCGGATCCCCTCCTGATCCCCCTCCCTGCCGGCATCCCCGTGCACCGCCCCCGAGGCGGGACCGACAGACGCTGCGACCGTCGCCTCCGCGAGGCGGCACAGCCAGTCCGGCTGCTCCAGATCTCCGTGGAGGTGGGTCCGCTCGATCGCGATGCCGACGGCCGCCTGCGCGGCCGGACGATCGCCGAGGAGGCGGTACGCGATCGAGAACGCGTTGGCCTGGACGGCGGTCGGGTCGGGCGTGGTCACGGTGGAGCCACACGCTAGGCGCAGCGGTCTCGCTGAGCGCGCGCACACCGGGTGCGCCGGGATCTGCCTGTCAGGGTCCAGACTGGTGGACGTGCCCGGCGTCGACGATCGTGATCCCGACGCGCCCGGCGACTCCGGACGACGACGTGCCGCCGGTCCGCCTCGGCAGTACCACGTTCCGGCTCCCGGTGGGACCCCTGATCCGCCACGGCGTCGGCCAGAGGCGCGGCCGGAGCCCGGCTCCTGGTCGCCGCGACCCGATCCGGACCGCGGTCGGCGGGCGCAGCAGCCTCCCCGACAGGCCCAGGCCCCTCGACAGAATGACGCAGGGCCGAAACCCCCTCGCTCCGCTCCGACGGCTCGATCCCGACGTGACCGACCGCAGAGCCCCACTCGATACCGCCGCCGCTGGGTCCGGTGGGTGGCGATCGGCGTGCCCGTGCTGCTCCTCCTCGCCGTCGGACTCCTCGGCCTCCGAGCGTGGCGGGCCTACCGAGGCATCGAGCGGGTCGACCTGTCGGGGGTGCTCGACCCCGTGACCGGCGACGCCGTCAACTACCTGCTCGTCGGGTCCGACTCGCGTGATGCGCTCGACCCCGACGTCCCGGTCGGCGGCAGGACGACCGTCACCGGGAAGCGCAGCGACACGATCATCCTCCTGAGGGTCACTCCCGACGGTGCCCGCATGATGTCGATCCCGCGGGACCTCTGGGTCACCATCGCGTCCACAGGGAAGCAGGGTCGGATCAACGGTGCCTACAACGCCGGACCGTCCAACCTGGTCCGGACCGTCAAGGACAACCTCCGCGTACCGGTGAACCACTACATCGAGGTCGGATTCGACAGCTTCGTCGGCGTCGTCGACGCGCTGGGTGGCGTCACGATCGACTTCCCGCACCCCGCCACGGACACCCACTCGGGCCTCTTCGTCGACACAGCCGGACCAGTCACCCTCGACGGACGTCAGGCGCTCGCGTACGCACGCTCCCGCCACTACACCGAGACGATCGACGGGAAGAAGGTCACCGACCCGACAGCGGACCTGGGTCGCCAGGAACGCCAGCAGCAGTTCCTCCGCACAGCGCTCGGCGCGGTCGGCGGCTCACGCAACCCGCTGGAGCTGATCGCCGTCACCGAAGCCCTGTCGTCGGGCCTGGTGCTCGACGATTCGATCGGAGCGTTCGATCTGTTCGACCTGGCCCGCCGCCTGAGCGCGACCGATCCCGAATCGGTGCTGCTGCCGACCAAGGGCGCACGCAAGAGCGGGGCATCGGTCCTGGTGCTCGACGAGCCGGAGGCCGAGCGGGTCCTTGCCACGCTCCGGTGAGCGTGAGTCCCCGGGACTGAGAGGTGCCGGCCGGGGGAGGGTAGGGTTCGCCGGTTCGCCGGTTCGCCGACCCCGCCAGGAGCCCCCATGACCGATTGCCCGGCCGCCGACGGTTCGTCGGCCCGCCAGACCAAGTTCGCCGGCGAGATGCCCATGTGCATCGACGTCGAGAAGAGCTACACGGCCGAGATCGTCACCAACCACGGCACGATGACGGCGTTCCTGCACCCCCAGCGCGCCCCGAGGACG
>CAZNQK010000039.1:0-3568 GCA_964575165.1 uncultured Aquihabitans sp.
CTGTTGTGCAGAACGTCATGGATCCTTGTCGTTCTGCACAACAGAACGAGTCTCGGGTGAGAGACGCGTTAGGTCGGGGTGTCGAAGATCTGGGTGTACTCGACCGGCGGCGGGTGCTCCAGCTGGTCGTAGTCGCACTGCGACGGCTCCTTGTCGGGACGCCACCGCACGAACCGGGCCGGGTGTCGGAACCGCCCCGAGGTGAGGTTCTCGTAGGTCACCTCGACCACGAGCTCGCAGCGCAGCGGCACCCACTCGGAGCTGCGCCCCCCCGACCACCGGCTCGGCGCTCCGGGCATGCGCACCCCGTCGGCGTGGGCATCGGCGTCGGCCCAGCTGCGCCAGGGGTGACCGTCGAGCCCACCCTCCTCGTACGGGGCGAGCTCGCCGGCCAGCGTCCGTCGCTGAGAAGCGGCAAACGCGGAGGCGACGCCTACGTGGTGCAGCATCGGGGGCGAAGCGTCGTCGAACAGGCCGAGCAGCAGCGAACCGACGCCGCCGTCCTTGTGGTGGCGGTACCCGGCGACAACGCAGTCGGCGGTCCGGTGGTGCTTGACCTTGAGCTGCGCCCGCTTGTCGCTGAGGTACGGGTCGCCGAGCGCCTTGGCCATCACACCGTCGAACCCAGAGCCGTCGAAGCGTTCGAACCAGTCGGTCGCCCGCTCCGGATCAGACGTTGCCGGCGTCAGGTGCAGGGGAGGCTCCAGGCCCTCCAACAGTCGCTCGAGCGTCGAGCGCCGCTCACGCAGCGGCAGCGTCCGCAGGTCCAGGTCATCCAGAGCGATGAGGTCGAACAGCACCAGGTGCGCCGGCGTCGTCTCGGACAGCATCCGCACCCTGCTGTCGGCTGGGTGGATGCGCTGCTGCAACAGGTCGAAGTCGAGGCCGTCGGGTCCGGGAACGACGAGCTCGCCGTCCATCACGCACCGTGAAGGCAGCATCGAGCGGATCGGGTCGACGAGCTCGGGGAAGTAGCGGGTCAGCGGCTTCTCGTTGCGGCTGCCGAGCACGACCTCGTCGCCGTCACGGAACACGATGCAGCGGAACCCGTCCCACTTGGGCTCGTAGACGAAGTCCCCGACGGGGATCTCCTTCGTCGCCTTGGCCAGCATCGGCTTCAGCGGTGGGAGGACCGGCAGCTGCACCCGTTCGGTTCTACACCCTCGGGCGGTCCTCACCGGCCCGCGCCGCCGAGAGGACCCTGTCGAGGAGCTCAGTCGGTCGATCTCCGACGAGCAGCAGGTCGCGCACGCGGGGCTTGCAGATCCCGTGCGTCACCGACTGGTCGAGGAACGCGACGAGGTGGTCGTAGTAGCCCGCCACGTTGAGCAGGCCGACCGGCTTGGGGTGCAGGCCGAGGTAGCCCCAGCAGAGCACCTCGAACATCTCCTCCATCGTGCCGACCCCGCCGGGCAGGACGACGAACGCGTCGGCCCGGTCGAACATCTCCCGCTTTCGCTCCGGCATCCCGTCGACCACGACGAGCTCGTGCAGGCCCTGGTGGGCGACCTCGGGACGCATCAGGTGCTCGGTGATGACACCGGTGACCGCACTCCCACCGGCTATGGCGGCATCAGCGACGATCCCCATCAACCCGACCTGTCCACCCCCGTAGACGACGTCGGCACCACGGAGGGCCAGCGCGGCGCCGACCGCCGCAGCGGCGTCCGCGAACGCCGGGTCGTCGCCGATGTGCGACGCGCAGTAGACGCATACGGTGATGGGGGCGCGAGCAGCGTCATCCACGGCCGGCGAACCTAGCGCCGCAGCCCCGCGCCGGTCCCGGGCTTTGGGACGGCGGGGAGCGCACAAGTACCGTTCGCCCCATGGAGCACCCCATCCGCGAACGGGTAGAGGACCTCGGCAGGCGCCGGGAGCAGGCCCTCTCGCCCGGCTCGCAGCGATCGATCGACCGCCAGCACGAGCGCGGGAAGATGCTCGGCCGGGAGCGGCTGGAGTACCTGCTCGACGAGGGCTCGTTCCACGAGCTCGACATGCTGGCTCGTCACCGCGCCGGCGAGGCCTTGCCCGACCGTCCGTACGGCGACGGCGTCATCACCGGATGGGGGACGATCGACGGGCGCAAGGTGTTCCTGTTCAGCCAGGACTTCACGGTCTACGGCGGAGCGCTGGGCGAGGTGTTCGCCGAGAAGATCCACAAGCTGATGGACCTGGCGCTCAAGGTCGGTGCGCCCGTCATCGGCCTGAACGACGGCGCCGGCGCCCGCATCCAGGAGGGCGTGGTCTCCCTCGCCAGCTACGGCGGCATCTTCTACCGCAACGTCAAGGCCTCGGGCGTGACGCCGCAGATCAGCGTGATCATGGGCCCGTGCGCCGGGGGAGCGGTGTACAGCCCGGTCATGACCGACTTCGTCTTCATGGTCGACGAGACGTCGTACATGTTCATCACCGGCCCCGACGTGGTGAAGCAGGTGACCGGCGAGGACGTGACCCAGCAGGAGCTCGGTGGTGCCCGCACCCACACCTCGGCGTCGGGCGTCGCGCAGTTCATCTCGCCCGACGACAGGGCGTGTCTCGACGATGTCCGCTACCTGCTCGGGTTCCTGCCGTCGAACAACCTCGAGGAGGCACCCCAGGAGCCGACGGCGGACCCGGCCGACCGTCGCTGCGAGGAGCTGTACGACCTCATCCCCGACTCGGCCAACCAGCCCTACGACATGCGCGACGTCGTGCGCACCGTCGTCGACGACGGCGACTTCTTCGAGTACGCCCGGGACTGGGCGGGTTCGATCATCTGCGGCTTCGCCCGCCTCGGTGGCACCAGCGTCGGCATCGTCGGCAACCAGCCGATCATGTTCGCGGGAGTGCTCGACATCGAGTCGTCGTCCAAGGCGGCGCGGTTCGTCCGGACCTGCGACGCGTTCAACATCCCGCTCATCACGTTCGTCGACGTGCCCGGGTTCCTGCCCGGCGTCGACCAGGAGCACAACGGAATCATCCGCCACGGCGCCAAGCTTCTCTACGCGTACTGCGAGGCGACGGTGCCGCGGATCTCGGTCATCACGCGCAAGGCGTACGGCGGCGCGTACGTGGTGATGGACTCCAAGTCGATCGGTTCGGACCTGGCGTTCGCCTGGCCGTCGGCCGAGCTGGCGGTGATGGGTGCCAACGGCGCGGTCGAGATCGTGAACCGACGCGAGCTCGCCGAGGCGGCCGACCCGGTCGCACGACGGGCCGAGCTCATCGAGGCGTACGAGGAGACCCACCTCAACCCGTGGGAGGCGACCGACCGCGGCTACGTCGACGACGTGATCGACCCGGCCGAGACGCGCACCAAGCTGATCGCCGCGCTCGACGTGCTGCGCACCAAGCGCGAAGACCTGCCCAACCGCAAGCACGGCAACATGCCGCTGTGACCGTGCGGATCGACCCCGAACCCACTGACGAGGAGGCCGCAGTCATCGTGGCCGCGCTCCTGCTCGGCCTGCCGGCCGGCAGAGGGGCTCCGGAGTCCGATCGGGTGTCACGTTGGCGCTGGTCGGGTCGCTGGTGGTCCAAGCCCGTCTCAGTCCGGCGCGGCCGCCCCGGCTGATGCCCGGATCCTGCA
>CAZNQK010000039.1:3668-24460 GCA_964575165.1 uncultured Aquihabitans sp.
CACCGGAAGTGGCTGAGAACCATCGAGTGAGCGCGGATGTCGTGGTCGTCGGTGCCGGCACAGCAGGCCTGAACGCAGCGCTCCAGCTCGCCCGCCGCGGCTTGGACGTCGTGGTGGTCGAGTCACGACGGATCGGTGAGGGCGGCGCCCGGTGGGACAACGGCGTGCTCGCCTGGCAGTTCACCCGGGCCGGACTGGCTCCTGCCTCCGGCGACGAGGTGCAGGAGGCATCCGGACGGACCTGGATGCTCGGTCCCGATGGCACCAGCCCGATCGTGTTCGACTCACCGACGAGCCACGCCGACATGCGTCGACTGAACGACCGGCTGGTCGCCCTGTGCCGCTCCGAGGGCGTGACGTTCATGGACGGCGCGCGTGACGTCGAGGTCCTCATGGACAGCGGACGCGTGGTCGCGCTCGACCTCGTCGCGGGGCCCGTCGGTGACGGCGGCGACGGCGACGGCGACGAGGGTCGACCGGTGCGGATCGAGGCGTCGCTGTTCGTGGACGCCGCCGGTCGCAAGGGCGTCATGCGGTCGCAGGTGCCGGAGCTGGCCTCCTGGTGCGAGCCGGTCGGCCGCGACCTGCTCTGCACGGCCAGTCAGCACAACTACGACGTCGCCGACCGCGCTGGAGCGGAGAAGTTCCTGGACGAAGGTGTGCTGAGCGGACGCGGTGTCGAGCCGGGTGACGGCGTCAGCCGGGTCGGCCTCGACGGTGGGTTCTCCGCACTCGTGGTCGGAGTCGCGCCCGATCTCCGGACGGTGTCTGTGCTGACCGGCTGCATCGCAGACGGTCGGTGGGGGAGCGGCAGATCCATCCTCGAGCGGTTCCGAGCCGAGAACCCGTGGATCGGTGGTCAGATCTACGGCGGCGACGGGCTCATCCCCCTCCGACGGCCCTACGCGCGTCTCGGCGCCGCTGGCGTCGCGCTCGTCGGCGACGCTGCCTGTCAGGTGTTCCCGGCCCACGGCAGCGGCATCGGCATCGGGCTGATCGCAGGGGCCATCCTCGCCGAACAGGTCGCATCGCACAGCGATCCAGGGTCCGACGCCGCTCTGTGGTCCTACCAGCACGCCTTCCACGCGGAGCACGGTGGGACCCTGGCCGCGTACGACGCCTTCAGGCGATGCAGCAGCGAGCTCGGCTCCGAGGGCATCAGACGCATGTTCGCGAGCGGGCTGTTCACGCCCGACATGGGGAGCTCCGGTCTCGAGCAGCGATGGTCCGAACCGACGCGGGCTCAGACCGCCGCCGCCGCCCGTGCTTATCGTCGGGATCCGGGACTGGCCCGGATGATGCTGCCCTGGCTCGCCCGCTGCGCGGCCGCGGCGCGGCTCGGCGGGGCGTCACCGGCGGAGCCGGACCTCGACGGCCTGCGCCGGTGGGACCGGCGCCTCGCCTGGGTCGTCGGCGGCTGAGCCCTCCGTCGACCGTGGTCGCGCTCTGTAGAGACCACATTCGCCCGGTCGGGTAGACACCCACCCGACCCGCCGTATCCTCGACGCGTGACGGAGCGACGACCTGCCGAGATCATGACCGTCGCCGACGACGAGGTCGTCGTGTTCCACGGCGCCGAGTCGCGCGCCTACCGGGACCTGCCGCCTGACTCCGACCTGTCGCTCGACGGCGTCGAGGTGCGGACCCTGCCCCGTCACGGTGAGCTGCTTGCCCGCATCGCCACAGCGAACGACGTCCACTTCGGCGAGACCGTCTGCGGCCACATCGACGGGGTCGAGTGGGAGACGTACAGCGTCGAGCCCGGCGAGCCGCCCTACCCCGAGACCATGAACGCAGCGGTCGTCGCCGGCATGACGACGACGGCCCCCGACGCGGTCGTGGTGAAGGGCGACATCACCTCGAACGGCACCGACGAGGAGCTCGACCGGTTCCTCGAGGTCTACGGAGGGGCCTTCGGCGATCGTCTCATGTGGGTGCGCGGCAACCACGAGAGCTACCACTGCCAGGAGCGGGGAGCCTGGCGCTTCCAGGAACGGGAGCTCGACGGCGTCACGATCGCGGTGCTCGACACGTCCCGTGACCGGACCATCAACGGACACCTGGACGCCGAACAGCTCGACTGGCTCGACGAGCTCGGCTCGCGCTCGGACCGTCCGGTGCTCGTGTTCGGCCACCATCCCGTCTGGAACCCGGCGGAGGAGCAACGCCACGACAACACGTTCGGCCTCGTTCCCGACGACACCGAATCGCTCGCCGAGGTCTTCGCCCGCCGCCCTCGCCTCGCCGGCTGGTTCGCCGGTCACACCCACCGCAACAAGAGGGTCCGCCTTCCCGGTGCGGACGACGTCCCGTTCGTCGAGGTGGGAACCGTCAAGGACTTCCCGGGGTCATGGGCCGAGTACCGGGTGTTCGACGGCCTGATCCTCCAGGTCCACCGCCGGGTCAGCGATCCCGTCGCCGTTGCCTGGAGCGAACGCACGAGGCACATGTTCGCCGGCACCTACGAGCGCTACGCCCTGGGTGACCTATCCGACCGGTGCTTCGGGATCGAAGAACGATGAGAGACGAACGATGAGCGACGCAGGAGCCGACCGCCGCGGGCCCTTGGCGGACCTCCGGGTCATCGACCTCGCCACCGTCATCGCAGGACCCGGGTGCGCCCGCTACCTCGCCGACTTCGGCGCGGATGTCATCAAGGTGGAGAAGCCGCCGTCGGGCGACAGCGTCAGGGCGATGGGTTGGACCGACCCGACCGATGGGCGGTCGATGTGGTGGAAGGTCGTCGGCCGCAACAAGCGGACGATCACGCTCGACCTCAAGGACGCCGACGACCTCGACGTAATGCGCCGCCTCTGCGACACGGCCGACGTGCTCGTCGAGAACTTCCGCCCCGGCACCCTCGAGCGCCTCGGCTTGGCTCCCGACGTGCTCCACCGGACCAACCCCCGACTCGTGATCACGAGGGTCACCGGGTTCGGCCAGACCGGCCCCTACAAGGACCGCCCGGGGTTCGCGACCCAGGCCGAGGCGCTGTCGGGGTTCGCCGCGATCAACGGCGAGCCCGAAGGCCAGCCGCTGCTCCCCCCGATCGCACTTACGGACGAGGTCGCAGCGCTGGTCGCAGCGTTCGCCACGATGGTTGCGTTGCACTCCGGAGTCGGGCAGGTCGTCGACGTGAACCTGATCGAGTCGATGCTCCAGCTCATGGGTCCGCTCATCCCGCTCTACGGCGTGCTCGGTCAGGTTCAGGAACGGCTCGGCGCCGGCATCCCGTACACGGTCCCTCGCAACACCTACCGCACGGCGGACGGCCGGTGGGTCGCGGTGTCGACGAGCGCCGAGTCGGTCGCCGGTCGGGTCATGGCGCTCATCGGGCTGGGAGACGATCCCCGTTTCGCCGACTTCGCGGGACGCGTCGCGCACCGCGACGAGATCGACGCCCACATGGCGGAGTGGATGGCGGGGCGCAGCACCGAGCAGGTCCTCGCCGAGTTCGAGGAGGCGCACGCCGCGGTGGCCCCCGTGTACGACATGGCCGACATCGCGGCCGACCCGCACTTCAGGGAGCGTGCGGCCATCGTCGAGGTCGACGGGTTCCCGATGCAGGACGTGGTCGCCCGGCTCAGCGCCACGCCGGGATCCGTGCGATGGGCCGGAAGGGACCTCGATGCCGACGGCGAGCAGATCCGTCAGGAGCTGGAGGATCTCTGAGCCGAGGGGAGCTCGGGCTCAGCCCTCGACGACGGCTACCTCGATGCGGTCCTGCTTCCACTCCTTTGCCGCACCCAGAGCGGCTCGTGACTGCTCCAGCAGCTCATCACCGCTGAAGGCGTGTGCCGGATAGCACGCCACGCCCGCCCACACCGTGTGAGGGCCGGAGCGGCTGACGAGGTTGCGCCTGGTCCGCTCGACGGTCCAGACCGCTCCGTTCTCGGGGGTGTCCTCGAGGATGACGGCGTAGGTGCCGTCGCCCATGCGACAGGCGATGTCGGCTTCGCGCACCGTCTCGCGGATCGCCGCGGCCACACGGGCTGCCGGCGCGTCGAACGCGCTGTCGGCGGGTCCCTCGGCGACCTGGAGCAGGCACACCGACACGGGACGCAGGTGCCGCCGCGCGGACGCCAGGCGTGACTGGAGCGCGACGCGGAAGTAGGCCTCGGAGAAGAGCTGGGAGTCGGGGTCGGTCAGGGCCGACACATCGACCGTGTCCTCCGGCCCGGCGTGCGACACGGCCTCCGGAGCGGCGGACGTCGAGGTGTCGGCGCCGGCGTTCGAGAATCCGGCCATCGGACCGGCGTCGGACGTGGTCTGCTCGCCGGCTGGGCTGGAACCGTGGCCCGCTCGCCGCTCGATGCGCTGTCGGAGCTCGCTGATCTCGGCCCGCGCGTCAGCCAGCTCCTGTCGGGTCCGGTCCAGAACGTCGTCCCGCTCGTCCACTTCCGTCCTCTCGGTCCGGGTCGTTCCGGTCCCGCCGGCGAGAGCGACGATCCCGGCGGCGAGTGCCGAGATCCCCGCCGCTAATGCGAGCGCGGGGACCGCTGTCACTGCTGCCGCCAGACCGAAGCCGGCACCGACGATCCCGAGCACGAGTGCGATCACCCGTGCGTCGACCATCGGGATCCCATCGGTCGATCCGTCGCCGGACGTGAACATTCATCGAGCCCGTCGCTCCGCGAGGTCACGGATGGACTCGGAGTGAGGGGTGATGCCATTCAGTCCCGCCCTGCCAGAGCCAGCTCGGCGATCTCGGACATGATCCTCGTGAGCTCGAAGTCCTTCGGCGTGAACACGGCCGCCACACCTTCGGAGATCAGCTTGGGACGGTCGTCCTCGGGGATGATCCCGCCGGCGACCACCGGCACGTCGACGTCGTCGGCCCTGAGGAGCCGAACGACCTCGGGGACCAGCTCGAGGTGCGACCCGGACAGGATCGACAACCCGACGATGTCGACGTCCTCGTCGCGGGCGGCGGCCGCGATCTGCTCGGGCGTCAGTCGGATGCCCTGGTAGATGACCTCCATGCCGGCGTCACGAGCCGCGACGGCGATCTGCTCGGCGCCGTTGGAGTGGCCGTCGAGACCGGGCTTGGCCACGAGCAGCCGTGGTGGTCCTCCGTTGATGGTCTTCATCCGCTCGGACAGGGAACGCAGTCCGTCGGAGCCGCCGGCGACGCCGACCGCGGCCGCCACGCCTGTCGGCGCCCGGTACTCGCCGAACACCTCGCGCAGGGTGTCGGCCCACTCACCGGTCGTTCCGCCGGCACGTGCCAGCTCGATCGTGGCCGGCATGATGTTCTCATCGGTGCGGGCAACCCGGGCCAGCTCCCCGAGCGCACGGTCGACCGCTCCCTGATCCCGGGCGGCCCGCCACTCGCGGACATCCGCGATCATCTGGTCCTGCACGGCTGGGTCGACCTTGAGGATGTTGTCGTCGCCGGCCAGCGGCGACTCGGCGGTCTCGGTGAACGCGTTCACCCCGATCACGGTCTGCTCGCCCGACTCGATTCTGCGCATGCGCTCGGTGTTGGAGCGCACGAGTCGCCCCTTGAGCTCGTCGATCGCCTCGAACGCGCCGCCGAGCGCCAGGACGTCGTCGAGCTCGGCCTGGGCGGCATCCTCGAGGTCCGTGGTGAGTCGGTCCATGACGACGGAACCCTCGAACAGGTCGGGGTACTCGAGCAGGTCCGTCTCGAGCGCGAGCACCTGCTGGATGCGCAGCGACCACTGCTGGTCCCAGGGGCGGGGCAGTCCGAGCGCTTCGTTCCAGGCCGGTAGCTGCAGCGACCGAGCGCGCGCATCGCGTGACAGGGTGACGCCGAGCGCCTCGAGCACGATTCGTTGCACGTTGTTCTCGGGCTGGGCCTCGGTGAGCCCGAGCGAGTTGACCTGCACCCCGTAGCGGAACCGTCGAGCCTTGGGGTCGGTCACGCCGTAGCGCTCGGCGGTGATCCGGTCCCACATGGCCGTGAAGGTCCGCATCTTCGCCGTCTCCTCGACGAACCGGATCCCGGCGTTCACGAAGAAGCTCACCGACGCGACGACGTCGCTCATGCGATCGGCGGTCACCTGGCCCGAGTCGCGAACCGCGTCCAGCACCCCGATCGCGCAGGCGAGCGAGTAGGCGATCTCCTGCACCGGCGTCGCACCCGCCTCCTGAAGGTGGTACGAGCACACGTTCATCGGGTTCCACTTGGGGACGTTCGTGTTGCAGAAGGCGAACATGTCGACGATGAGGCGCCGGCTCGGCCCGGGTGGGAACACGTAGGTGCCCCGCGACAGGTACTCCTTGACGATGTCGTTCTGCGTCGTGCCGCGCAGCGCCGTGCTCTCGACGCCGTGCTCGGCGGCGTTGGCGACGTAGAGGCCGAGGAGCCACGCCGCCGTCGCGTTGATCGTCATCGACGTGTTCATCTCGCCGGGAGGGATGCCGCCGAGCAACGTCCGCATGTGCCCCAGGTGGGCGACGGGGACGCCGACCTTGCCGACCTCGCCGCGTGCCAGGACGTGGTCGGGGTCGTACCCGGTCTGCGTCGGGAGGTCGAACGCGATCGACAGTCCCGTCTGCCCCTTGGCGAGGTTGGTGCGGTACAGCTCGTTCGACGCCTTCGCGGTGGAGTGACCCGAGTATGTCCGCATGAGCCACGGGCGGTCACGCTGCGGGAGTCCGGCTCGGTCGGCGGCGGGGCCCTGAGTGGGAGATGCCATGGGCACATTGTCGGCGGTCGGCCGCGGGTCCGCCACCTCGACGGGCACCGACGTCGACGGGAGGTCAGCGGGCTTCGCAGCAGGCGGTCCGGGGGGAGTCCTCTCGGACTCGACCCCCACACAGCGGGGCGGAGCGAGGGCCACATGCGCCGGCTCCCGGGGAGGAGCCGGTTGGCGATGCGTTTGGAGGGAGATTCGTGCCCCTCGCTCCCTTGCCCCGGCTGTGGGGTTGTGTCGGTGGGGGCGAATCCACCGACGTCACTAGTATCGGCGTGTCCGCCCCCGGCTTGAGCACTTTCGGCCGGGTTCTTCCGAAGTCCCCTGAGAGGTCGCCGCGCATCCGATGCACCGCACCCACGACGTCCTGATCCTCGCCGCCGAGGGTGACTCCACGCTGTTGCTGGGCGACGACTTCTTCCCGTGGATGATCCTGGCGTTCGGAGCGGCCATGGTCGTCGGCAACGTGCTGGCGCTCGTGCGACCTCCCGCCGACGGGTCGCCTGCTCCGGTCGGACGGGCGGCGGTGATGATCGTGGTCGGTCTCGTCGCGGCAGGGTGGGGTCTCGCGAGCCTCCTCACCTGACCGTGAGCGTGAGATCGCGTTCTGACGATTCGTCGTGCTCCATGACAGCGCGAAACGGGATGAGAATGACCGTCGTCAGCCGCCGCCGGAGGTTGCGCACTCCAGCGCCGTCGTCTGGGCCAGCTTCGTGATTGCGTCCTGGTCGTTTCGCAGGACGAGGTCGTTGAACTTCGCCTCGCCGGCCTCGGCGATCATCCCGTCGACGATGCAGGTGGCGAGCTCATCGGGGATCCCGCTCTCGGTGAGCTGGTCGACGAGCTCCTGGCGGACTCCTCCGAACGCGTCGCCCGCCGCCTTCGCCGGGCAGCGCGTGCCGGCGGCCGGTGGAGTCAGGTCGACGAGGTAGGTGACGACTGCGTCCTCGACGCACTGACCACCCCGGAGGAACGCGGTGTGGCCGTCGCCCTCGTAGGTCAGGAGCACGCTGCCGGCCAGCGCGCCCGACATCTGCTCCGCCCACTCGTACGGCGTCGCAGGATCCCCGACGGTGCCGATAACGAGGATCGGTGGCGCCCCGTCCGCCGACGGTGGGGGAGTCGGCTCGGCCGGTTCCGGCCAGTCGTCGCAACCGGTGAGGCCCGTGCTGAGGAACGGTCCGAAGGTCGGAGCTGCGGTGCTGATGTCGGCTGCGGCGGACGCGGCCTGCTCGGCGGTCGGTCGATCCGACTGGTCGGCGCAGTTCACCATCACCTGGGCGTCCGCCGAGTTGTCGTAGGTGCCGTCGGCCTGCCGGCCCGTCTGGCGGTCGACGAGCGCAAGGATGGTCTCGGCGCCGCCGTCGCGGACGTCCTTGATCGCCTGCGCCATCGGCCCCCAGGTCGACGTGTCGTACAGCCCGGTGGCGAGTCCGTAGTCGAACAGGTCGCGCCCCAGCTCGCGTGTGGTGCCGTCGGATCCCTTCACCTTCACGGGGTCGGCCTCGAGCGAGGCTCGGGTCGACGCGATCGCACCGGCGGCGTCGGGTGAGAGAGCGCAGGTCGGGTCTGCGTCGCAGGCCTTGACGAAGTTCCCGAGGGTCCTCTCGAAGCCCGTCGCCTGGATCATCGCCTGGTCGATGGCGGTGGCGGACGGGCTGACCGATCCGTCGAGCACCATGGCCCGGATGGTGCTCGGGAACATGGCGGCGTACGTCGCTCCGATCGAGGTGCCGTAGGAGTAGCCGAGGAAGTTGAGCTTCTCGTCGCCGAGCCCCTCGCGGATCCGGTCGAGGTCCGCCGCGACGTCGGCCGTGCTCATGTGGCGGACCAACGCGGGGTTCCTCGTCTCGCACGCGGAGCGCAGATCCTCCTGGTCCTTCTCCATCCTGGCGCGCTCGGCGTCCGTGTCGGGCGTGAGGTCACCTTCGAGCTGAGCGTCCTTCTGCTCGTCGTCGAGGCAGCGGACTCCGTCGCTCTCACCCACGCCGCGAGGGTCGAACGACACCAGGTCGAACCGGTCGGTGAGCTCGGAGGGGAACGCGGCCGATGCGTTGGCCAGGAACTCCAGCCCCGATCCGCCGGGCCCGCCGGGGTTCATCACGAGCGATCCGATCCTCTCCGACTTCGAGCCGGTGGATCGCTTCCGGGCCAGGGCGATCGTCACCGTGTCGCCGTCGGGCTTCGTCGGGTCGAGCGGCACGGCCAGCGATGCGCACTGGAGGCCGGCCATCGCCGTCAGCTTCCCCTTGCAGGCCGCCCAGGTCAGCGAGCCGTCTGCGGGTCGGGCGTCGGCGGCCTCGCCCCGTCGGTTGGACTCCTTCTGAGCGGCGATCGTCGATCCGTCGGAGCACGCGACGAGTACGAGGGCGAATGCTGTGAGGAGGACCGTCAGGCGGGTGCGGGTCACGGCGGTCAACCGTACCGATGCGCCGAGTCGAACAGATCCCGCCGATCCCGGGGTCCCGAGCAGGTTCTCAGGGCTGCAGATCCTGCACCGTGCGGTTCTAGCGTGGGGCCTCCATGGCCGTGATCGATCTGGCCGACCGCCACGCCCGCCACCGCCAGACGGTGCTCCTCGTCGCCGTCGGCGCGTACATCGGCGTGTCGCTCATGGCCAACGTCATGTCGGTCCGGATCGTCCTGCTGGGGCCGTGGGCGATCGACGCCGGGACGTTCACCTATCCGCTCACGTTCACGTTGCGGGACGTCGTGCACAAGGCGGGCGGCAGGACCGCCGCCCGGGTCACGATCGTCACCGGAGCAGCCCTCAACCTGGTGATGGTCGGAGCGTTCTGGGTGGCGGCCCGGCTCCCGGCGGACCTGTCCGTCGGGCCGCAGACCGAGTTCGGAGACCTGCTCGTCCCGGTCGCCCGGATCGTGGTGGGTTCGGTGATCGCTCAGCTCGTCGCCGAGCTGGTCGACACCGAGATCTACCACCGCGTCCTCGTGTGGCTTGGCAGCCGTCACCAGTGGGCACGGGTGGTCCTGTCGAACCTCGTGTCGATCCCGACCGACTCCGTGGTGTTCGCCCTCGTCGCGTTCGCGGGTGACGTGCCCA
The DNA here is from genome assembly GCA_964575165.1 of uncultured Aquihabitans sp. Taxonomy (GTDB): domain Bacteria; phylum Actinomycetota; class Acidimicrobiia; order Acidimicrobiales; family Microtrichaceae; genus Dermatobacter. The sequence continues at coordinate 13,392 of CAZNQK010000039.1, forward strand.
CAGCGACGCTGGTCGAGATCATGTGGACGAACGTGTTGGTCAAGAGCGCGACCACGGCGTTGACGTGGCCCCTGATCTACACGGTGCGCGAGCCCGGAGACCCCGAGGACCCGGCCGGAGGTCTGCATCCCGGGGAGATGCCGTCGGCGGCCGGCGGTGCGACATGAGCTACCCACCGGAGCACCACCTGCTCCGGGACCTGCCGTTCGAGATCGAGGACACCGGTGCCGACAGCTCCCGGGGCCACCTGAGGGTGACGCCGCAGCTGCTGACCGGACCGTCGGGCCCTCTCGACATCGGACCGGTGCTCGACATCGGACCGGTGCTCGTCGCGACCGACGTGCTGTCGGGTTTCCTCGTCGGTCGTGTGATCGCACCGGACTGGATGGCGACGGCGCAGCTGGCTGTGCATCTGGCCGAACCGCATCTGGCTGAACCGGTCGGAGGTGTTGCAGCCGAGACCGTTGCAGGCGAGCCCGACGAGTCCGTCGAGGTCGTGATCGACGCGACGGTCCGCCGCGCCGGTCGGACCACGGTCGTCGTCGGCTGCGAGATCAGGGTCGATGACAGCGAGGTCGGCGACGCGATCCTGACGTTCGTCCGCCTGCCTCGCCGTGACGGCAACATCGAGATCGCCGACACCCCGATCCTCCTCGGCCGACGCTCGTCGATGGCGCTGCCCGGATCGGGGTTCTCCCGACCGTTCCGCGATCACATCGGCGTCGAGCTTACCGATCCGTCGACCGGCTCGGCCCGGCTCGAGGTCGTCGACTACGTCCGCAACTCGTTCGGCGCGGTCAACGGCGGCGTGGTCACGTCCCTGGCCGCCGGAGCAGCAGCAGCTCTCGCCGGAGATCGGTTCGGCGTCCCCGCCCGGGCGCTCGACCTGACGGCCACCTACCTGAGCCAGGGCAAGGTCGGACCGCTCATCACTCGGGGCAGGGTCATGCGCTGCGACGACGTCACGGCGCTGGTCCGGGTCGAGGTGCTCGACGCCGGTGTCACGTCCGAGGGAGACGACGGACGGACCCTGGTGGTCTGCCACGTCGCCTGCTGCCGGATCTGACGAACGGAGCCACCGACGCCGCCTGTCGTCGTGGACTCACCTCCCAGTCGCACGGCGGAACAGCGGAGACGGACGGCGAGCCGGCGCCGACGCTCGGCCTCGTCGATTGGATTGGGTGCGCTCATCCGTGGTTGTTCGTGAGCACGACCTTGCCGAACTTCCCGCCGGCCCGGAACCGCTCGTATGCCGCAGCGGCGTCGGACATGTCGAAGGTTCCGGCGATCGGCACGACGACCCGACGTTCCGATGCCAAGGGCAGGACGTGTCGAACGACTGCGGCGGCGGCGACGGCCTTGTCCTCGAGGGGTCGGGCACGCAGCGTCGAGCCGTGGACGCGACCGCGGACCGCCATCAGGTCGAGCAGGCTGATGTCCGCCTTCGGCCCTGCCCCGACGCCGATGATCGAGATCCGCCCACCGGTGCTCAGGCTCCGGATGTCGTCACGCAGGTTCGGCCCGCCCACGAGCTCGAGGACTACGTCGAACGGTCCGTGTGATCCGAAGCCCTCGGGGTCGACCACTTCGGCACCCAGTGCGGCGACGCGGTCTCGCAGGTCGGGGTTCCGGACGGTTGCGACGACCCGTGCCCCGGCCGCCACGCCCAGCTGCACGGCGGCGACGCCGACCCCTCCGGCGGCTCCGTGCACGCACAGCGTCTCGCCCATCTGCAGTCCGGCCTGGGTGAACAGGGCGTCATGGGCCGTGGTGAAGGCTTCGGGGAAGCCGCCGGCCTCCTCCCACGACATCGCCTCGGGGGCGGCCATCGCGTGGCGCTCGTGTACGACGGCGAGCTCGGCCTGACCTCCGCCTCCGACGACCGCCATCACACGGTCCCCGACGGCGAACCGTGTCGCGTCCGGGCCGAGGGCCACCACCTCTCCGGCCAGCTCGAGACCGGGGATGTCGGAGGGTGAGCCCGGCGGCGCCGGGTAGTGCCCGGCCAGCTGCAGCAGATCCCCGGCATTGAGGCCGGCGGCCCGGACCGCGACGAGCACCTCACCCCGATCCGGAGCCGGGTCGGGGTGCTCCCGCCACTCGAGGGTCCCGTCGTCGATCGTCACCGCGCGCATGGGCAGATGCTCGCGCCGACGCGGGCGGTCATCGCACAACAGAGGGAGTGCAGGTACAGCAGCTAAACTGCATGCATGACCTCGATCACGATCCGCGACGTTCCCGAGGCGACGAGGGACGAGCTCGCGGCCCGGGCGGCCCGGAGCGGACGGTCGCTGCAGGCCTACCTGTTGGAGCACCTGATCGAGGTCTCCTCGAGGCCGGATCGTGAAGTTGTCCTCGGCGCGATCCGGACCCGCAAGCGTCGCCTGGCCACCGAGCTCTCGGCCGAGGTGATCGTCGACGACGTTCGATCAGATCGACGGTGATCCTCGACGCGTCTGTCGTCGTGGCCGGACTGGTCGACGACGGTCCTGTGGGCAGATGGGCCGAAGACCTCTTCGTCGGCAGTCTGATCCTCGCTCCGCACATCCTCCCGGCCGAGGTGGCGAACGTGCTGAGGCGAACGGAGCGACGTGGGGACATCAGCTCCGACTTGGCGGCGCTCGCTCTGGCCGATCTCATGGATCTGGGGATCGAGCTCGTCGACTTCGCTCCGTTCTCGGACCGGGTCTGGGAGCTGCGGCACAACCTGACCAGCTACGACGCCTGGTACGTGGCGCTGGCCGAGGCGCTCGACCAACCTCTCGCCACCCTCGACCGTCGACTGGCCGAAGCGCCCGGCATCCGATGTGAGGTGCTGACCGCGGAGTACTGACGTCACGTCGAACGCACTTCTCCGGCAGCCTCCCCGCAAGGAGTCTGCGCGGGCTCCAGTCGATCTGCCCCGGTCGCCGTCCCTCGGGTGCGAGTACCGTGGCACCTCGGAGCGCCGGGAAGTCTGGTCGGCACGAGTTCACCCTGCCGCAGCGACTGGAGCACGATGCCGACACGACGGACACGCGAGGTTCCGTGGTCGTCGTCTGACCGGCTCGTGGCACGGGCAGTGGCCCAGCCGGTCCAGCAGTTCCTCCACACGGAGGCCGCGTCCGGCATCGTCCTCGCAGCGTGCGCCGTGGTCGCACTCGTGTGGGCCAACTCGCCCTGGTCGGGTGGCTACGAGACGTTGTGGACGACGGAGATCACCATCGGGGTCGGGTCGTTCCACATCACCGAGGATCTCCAGCACTGGGTCAACGACCTGGCGATGGCGTTGTTCTTCTTCGTCGCCGGCCTCGAGATCAAGCGGGAGCTGATCCACGGCCAGCTGCGCTCGGTACGTGATGCGACGTTGCCGATCGCGTGTGCCGTCGGCGGCATGGTCGTCCCTGCCCTGATCTATCTCGCGTTCAATGCAGGTGACCCCGAGACGGCGATGGGTTGGGGCGTGCCGATGGCGACCGACATCGCATTCTCGATCGGCGTCCTCGCCTTGGTGGGTCGGCGCGCTCCGGTGTCGTTGAAGGTCTTCATGCTGACCCTTGCGATCGTCGACGACATCGGAGCGGTGATCGTGATCGCCGTCGTCTACTCCGATGGCATCCGACTGGGCTGGCTCGCTGGTGCGGTCGTCGCCGTCGTCGCCATCGTCGCCCTCCAACGATCACAGGTGCGGTGGTTGGCGCCGTACATCGTGCTCGCGGTCGTGTTGTGGCTGGCTGTGTTCGAGTCGGGGATGCACGCCACGATCGCCGGGATCGTCCTCGGCCTGCTGACGCCGGCACACCCGTTCCACCACCCGGCCAGAGTGCACGCAGCGGTGACCGAGCGACTCGCGACGGGAGCCGGGAACCCAGTGGCCGACGGGCTCGCCGACGACGTGGCCGAGGAGATCGACGAGGTCGCCTTCATCGACGTCGTCGCTGTTGCGACCGAGGGCGTGTCGCCGCTCGCCCGGCTGGAGCACCGACTCCATCCATGGTCGTCGTTCGTGGTGCTTCCACTGTTCGCCCTCGCCAATGCTGGGATCTCCTTCTCGGCGGGCGGGGGGTTCGACCTGACGAGCGGGGTCACGCTCGGCATCGTCACTGGTCTCGTCGTGGGCAAGCCGCTCGGAGTTCTGGTAGCTGCGCTGCTGGCCACCCGAGCGCTGGGTGCCCGGCTTCCCGAGCACGTCGGCTGGCTCGAGCTGGCCGGGGCGGCGCTGTTGGCCGGGATCGGCTTCACCGTGTCGCTGTTCGTTGCCGGGCTGGCCTTCGATCCGCCGCTCGCCGATCGGGCGAAGCTCGCCGTGCTGGCAGCGTCGTGCGTAGCCGGGGTGCTCGGTGCCGGGTTGCTCCTGGCTCGGCCGACTCCGGACCCGCTCACGGCATCGACCGGCTGACTTGTTCCTGGCCGGCTGACCGTGCAGGAACCCTTGCCATTCCTGACAGCACGTACGTCGAGATGCCCGGCTCGCGGAGGGCTGCGACACGGTCGGGAGCGATCGTGCGGTTCACCCATCGACCGACCTTCACCTTGGTGATGATCCCGGAGTCGGCCTCCCCGGAGCTCAAGGCCAACGTCGAACGCTTCCTCGGCGGTTGACCCGCTGGCTGTAGCATGCTCGCCCGTGACTGATTCCTTCGTCGATGACGGGGGCCGTCGGTGGTGGATCTGGATCGCCCTCGTCGCCGTCGCGGCGACGGTGATCCGAGTGGCCTACGTGTTGGGGGTGTCGCGCCACCTCGACCTGGGGGCGGACGCGACGTGGTACTACCTCCAGCGAGGCACCATCCACGACGGAACGGGCTACGTGGACCCGTCCACCTTCTACTCCTCGGGCAAGGCGGTGGCCACCGGCAACTTCCCGCCGGTCTACCCCGCGTTCCTCGCGGCTGTCCGTGTTCTCGGTGATTCGGTGACCCGGGCGATGCTCGCGGGGGCGCCCATGGGCGGGGTGACCGTGGTCCTGACAGCGTTGATCGCCCGCCGCCTGGCCGATCGGAGAGTCGCCGTCGTGGCGGCTGTGATAGTCGCTGTGGCGCCGGTCCTCGTGGCCGCCGACGGGTCGCTCATGTCGGAGGTCGTCTACACCCCGCTGGTTGCTCTGGCCGTGCTGATGGCTCTCGAGGCGGGGGCGGAAGGTGGCTGGTGGCGTTGGGGCGTTCTCGGCGTTGCGGTGGGGCTGGCGGCCCTCACCCGCCAGGAGGCCGTGATGCTCCTGGTCCTCCTCGTCGCACCGATCCTCTGGTGGTCCGAGCTGCCTGTGCGCCGACGACTGGCGGGGGTGATGGCCGCCGGACTGGTGGCGGTGCTCGTGGTCGCACCTTGGGTGGCGCGCAACCAGAGAGCGGTGGGGGAGGCGGCGATCTCCACGGTTTCGCCGGCAACGGCGCTCGCTGGGTCCAACTGCGACGCCACGTATTACGGGCGGTCCATCGGGTCCTGGGAGTACCGCTGCACCCGTGCCGAGGCCCGCAGCGCCATGAGCGAAGCAGAATGGGATGCGGAGAACCGTCGTGGCGCACTGGCCTATGCACGATCGCACGCCTCGCGACTGGCTGTGGTGCTTCCGGCAAGAGAGCTGCGTGTCTGGGGTCTGTGGTCGCCTTCCGACCTGGTCCGCCGCGACGCGGTCGAGACCCGTAGCGAGGGTTTCCAGTGGGCCGTTTGGGTGGCGGGTTCGATCACCCTCGTCGGGGGCGTGGCGGGGATCTGGATGCTCCGGGTTCGGGGGCGCCGGGTCGTGGTGCTGCTGGGTCCGATCGCGATGGTCGGGGCGACTGCGATGATCAGCCACGGCAACCCGCGGTTCCGCACCGTCGCCGAGCCGATGCTGGCCATCGGACTGGCGTTCCTGATCGTGCGGGTCGTGGGGACTCGAGGTGCCCGTTCGGGCGCCTCCACTCGAACGGAGGATGTCCCGTTGGCTGTTGAAGTCGCCGCGGGTGGTGGTCCCGGTGTTCATGCGGCGAGGCCGGCACGCGCATCGCTGTCCATGACGTGCTCGAGTACCTCGCTGCGGGGATGACCACCGAGGAGGTCGTCGACGACCTTTCGGAGCTGACGCCCGAGAACGTCTGGGCTGCCATCGAGTTCGCAGCACAACGCGAACGCCAACTCGCCACCTCGTGAAGCTCCCGTTCGACCAGTACCTGTCGAGGACCCACCCACGAATCGCGGAGGAGAGCCAAGAATGCCCGGCAGGACGAGGAGCGTCCCCGTCCTCGGTGAGAGCGAACGTTCCGCGACCTGAGCGCGGCGGCCTCGTAGTGGTCGCCGCGGTTGTCGTAGCGGTGCTGGCTGCGGGGTCCCGACGGCGAGCACCGGCTGACCCTCACATACGCCTGGCCAGGGATCAGGTGTGTGAGATCACCGGTAGGACCGCGAAGGCGACTTCGGTGCCGCCGGCGTCGCGGAGTCCGGCGTGGATGTCATGGACCCCGCAGCCGTATCCGGCACCGTTGTTGTTGCCTTCCAGCCAGTCGAGGGTGATGGTGACGCGCACCGTCGTGTCATCCAGCCGCGTGAACGCCTGGGTCCACCCTGAGCCGCCTTCCAGGATATCGCAGCCGGGCCCGGTGTTGTAAGCGAAGGATCCGTAACCGATCCAGCTGACGATGTCGGGCTCGGTGTTGGGGTAGGTCACCTCGCCCTGCCAGGTGGTCAGGTGGTTGAGGTTGGTGCTCGGCGACGGCGCACACGCTGTCATGGCAGTTGCGAGGACGAGGACCAGGACCGATGCCGCGGCGGTCCGTCGATGGACGTTCATGGCTTCCCTCCAGCAGACACCGCGGCAGTCTTTGACGGCCGTTCCTCCAGCGCCCGTTTCGTGGGGTCATCCTACGTCGTATCGCTCCTTCGGAGTAGGGCCGCGGCGATCTCGGTGACATCCGAAGACGGCGAGTGGGCAACCCGCGCTGAGACTCGGATCTCATCGCTGCGATTCCAAGTTTCGGGACCGACGCTTGGAATCGGTGGATCAAGGCGCGAGGTGGGCAAGGTCATCTGGGGTGTTCCACTCGCCGAGGAACCTCACGTCGAGCACGGTGCCGGCGAGCTTCTCGGGGAAGATCGCCAAGACGCGGTCGACTCCGGTCGCAGACGGCGAGCGGATGGCCTGGAAGGCGTGCTCGTGGGCCGCCTCGCCGATCTCCTGGGTGAACCGGTGGTCCTCGCGAACGAGGTCACGCGGAGAGATGCCGATCCCGTCCAGCGTCGCCGCGTCGGTGAGGTCGAGCACCTTGCCGGGGTCGGCGCTGATCTCGAAGAGCTCGCGGGGCAACAACGCGTCGACCGCGAGTCCTTGCCGCTCGGCCGGACACGTCAGTTCGGCGACGACGCATGGCCGGGTCAGGCACAGGTAGAGGACCGGGAAGCTGTGCGGCGGGTTGAACCGGTGGTCGTCCCGGCCAGGCTCGATGTCGAGCGCCTTCGGTCAGCCCCGCAGCTCGTCGACGAAGTCGCCGATGACGACTCGAACCTCGTCCACTTCGAGTTCCTCCCGAGCCGCACCGCTCATCTGCTTCGTCACGCTGACCGCGCTAGCGACCACCTCGTGGTGAGCGATGTCCGCAACTATCCGCCCGAGGCCGCCCGAGGCCGCCCGGCGCCTCTCGGAGCTCGCGGCTGAGGTCGCCGCCGCGGTTGTGGAGCTGCACGAGGCGGAACAGGTCGAGAAGGTCGGAAGCGTGCTTCGTGGCGCGGCGTCGGCTTGTCGGGAACCCAACCGCGTGGCACTTGGTGGCGACGAGACTGGCAGTCGAGGCGACCAGCGCGTCGAGCGGTTCGGACCCGGTGGTCGTCATGCGCGAGAGGTGGCCGGGCTCGAAGGCCCAGCGGTGTGCGGCGACGAAGAGACGGCTCTGGTCGTCGAGCCCTTCGAGGTCCTCGTTCGTGACCGGACTGGTCGCGATGACGTCGACCTTCACCTCACCGATGATCAGCGATTGCTTCGGTGTGGCATGCGCGTCGGCGAGCACCTCGACGGCCTCGGGTTCCGCATCCACGGTCACCAGGTCGATGTCGACGGTCGCTCGATGCGCGGCACCGGCCGCGCTGACCCGCATGGTGACGGCGAGGCCTCCGATGAGCACGACTGGCGGGAGGTCGGGTGTGGCGAGCACCGCCCGGGCCGCCTCGAGGAGCGGCCGCGTGGACTCGGGCAGGGCGATCAGGGGAGAGTCACCAGACACGGTGGATCTCCGGGTGGTCGGGGGTCCACTGCTCGAGGATCTCCCGGCCTCGTGCTCGGTCCTGTGCCAGATCGAGCGCGAGGAACAGGGGGTGGACCGTTGGAAGGAAGGTCGGTTGCGCCTTCCCCGGCGAGCGGAGCCGGGTTCGGCAGACGAGGAGCGTGGGAGCGACGGCGAACACGGCGCGGCTGTCATCCCAACTCGCGGCGTCCAGCGTTCGGGTCGCCCGGCGTGCATCAGCATCGGCAGGTACCCAGACCCACGGACGCGAACCGCCCAGGAACATGGGCGCCCCCCATGATGCCGCCGCCTCGTCGCCGCCGAGTCCCCAACCGATCTCATCGAGGTCGCCGACGTTGGCGTGCAAGCGATCAGCGTCCTTGCGGGTGGGGATGCGCTCAACCGGGGTGATGCGGGTCGGTCCCCAGGCGTCGGCCAGGGCTTCGAACAGGTCGGGGATCTCGGGCGCGCCGTCGGGTTGGATCAGGCCCGCATCTCGGAGGAGCTTGGCGGCCTCGCCCACGGCCCCGTGCGACATCTCGGCTGCGGCGGCCACCGCTCGGATCGAAGGTCGGCTGGTGGGATCGAGGAGGACGGCTGCGGCGTAGCTGATCCCTGCCCGTCCCCGGATCGGGCCGTCGGATCGGGGAGAGGCGAGCCCCCACCCGCCAGGCCGGGCCGGATTGCGATCGACGGCATCGAGGTCGAACTGGATCACTCCGGAGGCCTTCGGGTGGTTCAGTGCCAGCTCGCCGCGTCGGTCGAGCCAGCTCCACTCGAAGTTCCGACTCGCCGCGTTCTGCTCGGCGAGGAAGTCCTTCGCGTCGTTTGAGAGGTGATTGGCCACCACGACCTTCGAACCCCGAGCCTCGGTCGCTGCGAGGTGCTGCGCGTCCCGCAGCGACACGGCGTCGCGGGCGATCACCTTCGCTGGCCAGCTGTGGTTGCCCACGGTCGCGGTCACCTGGTCGTCGCCCGTCCGATGGATCGCGACGCCTCGCGCCGTGGAGGCGATCGTGACGAGCTCTTCGATGGCGGTGTCGACCTGGCGGTCTGGCGCTGTTCGAAGTCGTGGCACAGTCGTAAGCGTACTTCGTCCGGTGTCCGGTAGCTACCGGACACCGGACGAATCAGTCGTAGAGTCCCCGCTCCTCGGCCTGCCGTCGAACGACACTCGGCCGTGGCGGACATCGAGCAGCCACTCCGCTGGCTCGCCTTCGATGGGCAGAGCGAGCTGGTTGGTGGTCGGCAGCTCGATGCACTGGAAGCTGCCTCGCGGATCGGGTGGCTGACGATCGTCGATCCGTAGGGTCACGCCAAGGTCACGCCGGCAGATTCAGGCCCTCGGACGACGAAGGCCCAGGGCGCCGGAAACGCCGGCTGACCTGGGCCTTCATACGAGAGCGGGTGACGAGAATCGAACTCGCGTATTCAGCTTGGGAAGCTGATGTTCTACCATTGAACTACACCCGCGTAACTCGTCTTCCCGGCGCTTCCGCCGGGGCAACGGGTCGACACTGTAGCCCGCTCGCTGCGGGTGCCCGTCCGGGCCACGGCTACCGTGCGGGGCCGTGATCCTCTCCGACCGGACCATCCGCGCCGAGATCTCCGCCGGACGCATCGTCGTCGACCCGTTCGATCCGGCCATGGTCCAACCGAGCTCGATCGACGTCCGTCTCGACCACCGGTTCCTGGTGTTCAAGAGCCATACCCGACCGGTCATCGACGTGAAGAAGGACCTGTCGGACCTGACCGAACTGGTCGAGGCGACCGACGACCGGCCGTTCATCCTCCATCCGGGGGAGTTCGTGCTGGGTTCCACCTCCGAGCGCGTCGGCATCCCCGACGACCTCGTCGCCCGAATCGAGGGCAAGAGCTCCCTCGGGCGTCTCGGGCTGCTCATCCACACCACGGCCGGGTTCGTCGACGCCGGTTTCGAGGGCCACATCACCCTCGAGCTGTCGAACGTCGCCACGCTGCCGATCACCTTGTACCCCGGCATGAAGGTCGGCCAGATCTCGTTCATCCGCATGGACGGTCCGGCCGAGCACCCGTACGGCTCGGGCGTGTTGGGGTCCAAGTACTCGGGTCAGGTCGGTCCGACCCCCAGCCAGTACTGGAAGAACTTCGAGTCCTGACCGGTCAGCTGAGACGGGTGACGGCCTCGACGAGGCGGTCCGACTCGACCGGTCGGATCAGGACGGAGTCCGCCCCGGCCCGTAGCGCGAGGTCGGCGCCGTCGGCGTCGTCGACGACCGCGACGATCGACACGGTGCGCTGTGGTCGTGACACGGCGGTGCGCAACTCAACCACGATCGACAGGTCGGTGCCGGTCACGACGAGCGTGGTGACCGACTCGTGCCGGATCGATTCGGCCGCCGCCACGGAGGACCCTGTGACCGCCACCTCGGCTCCCGCGGCGGTCAGCTCCTGACCGAGGACCGACGCCGCCGGGTCGTCGTCGCGGTCGGTGAGCACGACGACGCGGCCGAGCGAGGTGACCACGTCGGTGCCCGGATCAGCCCTCGGCGGCCTCGACCGCTTCGGCGATCGGTGGCTGGGCCAACGGGTCCGCGTTCTCGATGGCCTCGAGCACGTGCATGGCGAGGTCGCCGACCTTGATCTCGTCCTCGTCGACGCCCTGGGCCTTCACGCCGTCGTCGATCATCACGTAGCAGAAGGGGCACGCGGTGGCGATGCGTGAGGCGCCGGTCGCGATCAGCTCCTGGGAGCGTTCGACGTTGACCTGCTTGCCGATGTGCTCCTCCATCCACATGCGTCCGCCGCCGGCGCCGCAGCACATGCCCTTCGTGCCGCTGCGGTTGGCCTCGACTATGTCGACGCCGCCGAGCTGGCCGATGACGTTGCGCGGTGCCATGTAGATGTCGTTGTGGCGGC
>CAZNQK010000040.1:0-23623 GCA_964575165.1 uncultured Aquihabitans sp.
GACCGTCGCCAGCACCATGAGCTGCAGGACCGACGACAGGATCGTGAGCTGGAGGCGGATGTAGGAGGAGATCCGCCGGTAGATGTCGCGGCCGAGGTCGACCGCCCGCACGAGGGTCGCGAAGTTGTCGTCGGTCAGCACGATCTTGGCCGCCTGCTTGGTCACCTCCGATCCGCTGCCCATGGCGACTCCGATGTCCGCCTGCTTGAGGGCGGCGGCATCGTTGACGGCGTCACCCGTCATCGCCACCACCTCTCCCGACTCCTGCATCAGTCGGGCGAGTCGCAGCTTGTCCTCGGGGGCCACCCGCCCGAAGACGTGCAGTTCGGGGAGCCGTCCGATGAGCTCCTCGTCGCCCAGGTGCTGCATCTCGGTCCCCGTGATCACCCCTGGGCCGAGTCCGAGCTGGTCGGCGATGGCCCGCGCTGTGATCGTGTGGTCGCCTGTGATCATGCGGACGTCGATGCCGGCGCTGAGGGCGGTCTGCACGGCGGCGACCGCCTCGGTCCGGAGCGGGTCGATGATCCCGACGAGCCCGACGAGGACGAGGTCGGTCGCTGCCGACATCGGGTCGTCGTCCGCAGCATCCATCTGGGCGTGGTCGAGCCCACGAGCGGCGAACGCGAGGACCCGGAGACCCTGCTCGGACAGCTCTCGGTTCGCGTCGAGGATCTCGTCGCGCATCTGGTCGATCGGCACGATCGACCCGTGGCGCAACGCCCCGGTGCAGCGGTCGAGCACGACGTCGGGGCCGCCCTTGACGGCGACGAAATGAGGCTCCGACACGACCGGACCGTCGATCGTGGCGGGGCGATCGTGGAAGGTGGCCATGTACTTGTAGGCCGAGTCGAAGGGGACCTCGACCCTCCGCCTGATGTCACGGCGGGTGGCCTCGGCGTCGACGCCCATCTTGGCGGCGAGCACGACGAGGGCGGCCTCGGTCGGGTCGCCGATCACCGTCCCGTCATCCGCGACCGTCGCGTCGGAGCACAACGACAGCCCCAGCGCGAGCGGCGTGAAGTCCGGCATTTCGTTCCCGACGGCGCCGAGGATCGCCCCCGTCTTCGCGTACCCGGATCCCTCGACCCGGTACCAGGCGCCGCCCGCGAACATCGACGTCACGGTCATGGCGTTCATGGTGAGGGTGCCGGTCTTGTCCGAGTTGATGACCGTGGTGCCCCCGAGCGTCTCGACGTCGGCCAACGACGTGACGACGGCCCGTTCCTCGGCCAGGTGCCGGGCTCCCGACGAGAGCATCGTCTGGACGAACGTCGGCAGTCCGGTGGGGATCGAGGCGATGGCGGTAGAGATGCACAGCAGTGCGAGCGTCTCGGTGTCCTGGCCCCTGGAGATCCCGACGAGACCGATGATCGCCACGGCTGCCCACGCGAGGAACCCGAACGCATGCGTCATGCCGTCCAGCTCCCGCTGGAGCGGCGACCGGGAGTGCTCGGTCGCGGTGACCATGTCGGCGATGCGGCCCATCTGGGTGGCGGCGCCGGTTGCGATCACCACCAGGGTCGCGGAACCCCTGGTGACCTGCGTGTTCTGGTACACGAGGTTGGTCCGGTCGCCGATCCCGACGTCGGAGTCGGCGAGCGCGCCCGTGTCCTTCGCCACCGGTGCGCTCTCACCGGTGAGCGCAGCCTCCTGGACCTCGACCGTCGCGGACCTCAGCAGCCGGCCGTCGGCCGGGACCAGGTCTCCCGCCTCCACCATGACGATGTCGCCCGGGACGAGGGCCGTGGCGTCCACCTCGGCCACCTCGCCGTCACGACGGACCCGGGCCCGGGGGACCTGGAGCTTGGCGAGGGCGTCCACGCTCGCCCGGGCCTTGCGCTCCTGGTTCGTCCCCATCACGACGTTGAACGTGACGAGCGCGGCGACCACGAACCCGGTCGCGATCTGACCGATGGCGAAGCTGGCCACGGCGACGATCGCCAGCATGATGTTCATGGGGTTCAGCAGCTGGGCTCGGGCCACCGCCCACAGGCCCGGCGGCGGTTCGGTCCGCAGCTCGTTCGGGCCGAACTTCCGAGCCCGCTCGACGGCCTCGGAAGTGGTCAGGCCCTGGTCGGGATCGACGTCGAGCTGCGTGGTGACGTCAGCTGCCTCCCGTGCGTGCGCGTCGGCGAGAGCGGACATCTCGTCGATCATCGTCGCCCCTCGCGATGTCGTCCCACACGATGTCGTCCCACACGATGTCGTCCCGCAGATGGGCGCCGGCCCCCGTCGGTCCGGGTCGATCGCGCTGTCACGCCCGTCCTCACTCGGTGCAGTCGGCCATGCCCTCGGCGACACCCTCCCAGGCGGCACGAGACGTCTCGTTCGAGTCGTCCGCGATGTTCCGGATGCTCCGCTCCAGCACGGCGAGGTCCTGCTGCATGAGCGCAGTGTTGCCCTGGATGGCGTGCTCGTGCAGGTCGGCGAGGTTGTTCTGGACGTCCTTGCGATCCTCGGCGGTGTAGATCGCGTGCTTGTCGCCCAGGTCGCCGAGCTGGTCCTCGATCTCGTCGAGCGCGTCCTTCGCTTCGTCGGCGTTCGTCGCGTTGCGCAGGTCGCACACGGCCTGGCCGAGCTTCTTGCCGTCGCGTTCGGCGGAGTACTTCTGGCTGCATCCGGTCACGACGACCACGACGGCGAGAGCGATGGCGACGGACAGGAGGAGAATCTTGTTGTTGGTCATCGGAGATCCTTGGCTCGTCGGAGGGTGGTCAGGCGGTCGCCGCTGCGACCTGGTCGCGGAGGCCGCGCAGCTTGAAGGCGAGGACGACCTCTGTGATCCCCCGGACGAGGGCGCCGATCCCCACCCAGAGGACGAGCAGCCACGCCGATCGACCCGGATAGCCGATGGCCCACAGCCCGATGGCCATCTCGATGATCCCGGCACCGAGGAGCAGCCCCCAGAGGTGGAGCTCGTCACGCTCGACGATGCTGAAGATGACCCCGACGAGGCCCTTGAACAGCAGGTACCAGCCGATCAGCAGTGCGAGGATCCCGAACGTCTGGAGCGGTGCCATGAGGGCCAGGATCCCGGCCACCAGGCAGAGGACCCCGAGCACGCCGTGGAGCCAGCGCCACTCACGGGTGAACCCGATGGTCACGAGCTCGTTGACGCCGGCGGCGATGAGCATGAACCCGGTCAGGTAGCCGATGACCGCCGTCGTGCCCGGGTCCCACGACAGGACGACGAAGGCGAGGATCACCCACAGGACGCCGGTGACCAGGAAGAGCCACCAGGCCTTGGCTGCACGGCGGTCGACCTCGATCATGTCGGCTTCGTTCATCGAGCGCATCGGCATCCTTCCGTCGGCGACCAGAGGTCGATCGAATGAGAACGACTGTACACATCAGTGGCCAGCCGTCGGGGAACAGGGGACCCTCCTGGGGTGACGTCGGTCCGGGTAGGGTCCGGGGTCATGGGTCACATGGTCGAGTTCCCCTCCAACGGCTCCACCGGGCAGGGCTGGTTCGCCCCGTCCGCGACGGGTTCGGGCCCCGCTGTCCTGATCATCCAGGAGTGGTGGGGGCTCGTGCCCCACATCCAGGAGGTCGTCGACCGCTACGCCGCCGACGGCTTCACCGCTCTCGCTCCCGACCTGTACCACGGCGAGACGACCACCGAGCCCGACGAGGCCGGGAAGCTGATGATGGCGCTGAACCTCGAGCAGGCGGCAAAGGACCTCCGCGGTGCGATCGCCTACCTCAAGGGTTCCGACGCCACCTCGTCGGTCGGCGTCGGTGTCGTCGGGTTCTGCATGGGTGGCGGGCTCGCTCTGGTCGTCGCGTGCAACGAGCCGCAGGACGTGGTCGCGTGCGCTCCGTACTACGGACTCATCCCGTGGGAGGGAGCCGCGCCCGACTACTCCAAGCTCTCCGGTCCGGTCCACGGTCACTACGCCGAGAACGACGGCTTCTTCTCGCCGGCCATGGCCAAGGCCCTCGAGACCGAGCTGCGTGAGACCCACGGCAAGGACGCCGTGCTCGAGGTCCACCCCGGCGTGGACCACGCCTTCTTCAACGACCACCGCCCCGAGGTCTACGCCGCCGACGAGGCGAACCGGGCGTTCGCCGAGACGACGGCGTTCCTGCGCGAGAACGTGCGCTGAGAGCGCCCGCGCCCGGAACCGTTGCGCGTCCTCATCGTCACCAACGACCTGCCGCCGCGGGTCGGAGGGATCCAGCACTACGTCGACCAGCTGGCCCGGGGTCTTGTCGACTCGGGCGACCAGGTCGTCATGTTCGGCTCGACGCCGCGTCCCGCGACCGTGCCCGACTCAGCGGGGTCGTGGGAGGACCACGACCGCGACGCCCCATACCGGGTGGTGCGGCAGCGGACGTCGGTGCTCCTGCCGACCCGGCGGGTGCTACGCCACTCCGTCGAGCTCGTGGAGACGACCGAGGCCGACGTCGTCGTGTTCGGGGCGACGGTGCCCTTGGCGTTCCTCGGACCGGCGATCCGGCGCCGCACAGGAGTGCCGTACGTGTGTTGGACCCACGGGCTCGAGGTGTCGGCCGTCCGCATGCCCGGGAGCGGACCCCTGCTGCGTCGAATCGGCGCCGACGCGGGGGCGATCACCTACGTCTCCCACTGGTGCCACGACCTCCTGGCGCCGGCGTTCGGTGACGACGTGGTCTCGGAGCTCCTGCCACCGGCGGTGGACCCGACCGAGTACCACCCCGCCGTCGACGGCTCGACCGTCAGGAAGCGCTACGGGCTGGAGGACCGTCCCGTCGTGGTGTGCGTGTCACGCATGGTCGAGCGGAAGGGCCAGGACCAGCTCATCCGCGCCCTCGGCGAGCTGCGCCGCAGGGTCCCGGGCACGACGCTCTTGATCGTGGGCGGCGGTCCGTTCCGCGAGGGGCTCGTGCGGCTCGCCGAGTCCGAGGGGGTGTCCGACGCCGTGGTGTTCGCCGGCATGGTCGACGACGACGAGCTCCCGGCGCACTACGCAGCCGGTGACGTGTTCGCGATGCCGTGCCGCGAGCGTCGTGGTGGCTTCGAGGTGGAGGCCTTCGGGATCGTGTTCATCCAGGCCCAGGCCGTCGGCGTGCCGGTGGTCGCGGGTGACATCGGCGGAGTGGCCGACGCGGTGGGCGAGGGTGACGACGCCGGTGGGGTGCTGGTCGACGGCACCGACCTGGCCGCGGTGACCGACGCCGTGGCCGAGCTGCTGTCGGACCGGGACGGGGCGCGCAGCCTTGGCGATCAGGGCGCCCGACGGGTGGCGGAGCGCTTCACGTGGCAGGCCAGGACCGAGCAGCTGCGGGAACTGCTCGGCAGAGTCGTTGCAGCGGGCTGAGTCGTTGCAGCGGGCTGAGTTGTTGCAGCGGGCTGAGTCGTTGCAGCGGGCTGAGTCGTTGCAGCGGGCTGAGTTGTTGCGGGTCAGCCGAAGCGACGGGTGAGCCAGTCGACCAACAGGTCGTTGACCGACTCGGGGTCCTCCTGCTGCACCCAGTGACCGGTGCGCGGGATGGTCGCCATCTCGAGGTCGGAGCACAGGTTGCCCATGTTCGCTGCCAGAGCGGGCGGCAGGGCGGGGTCCCACTCGGAGCAGATCATCAACGTCGGCAGGTCGAGCGCCTGGGTGCCCACCTCGGGGTAGGCGGCGCCGTTGGCGTCGATGTTGCGGTACCAGTTGATCCCGCCACGGAACCCGGTGCGGCCGAACGCCTCGGCGTACACGTCGATCTCGTCGTCGGTGGCGACGCGCTCGGCCAGCACCGGCACCGAGTCGAGGTCCTTGAAGGGGTTGAAGGTCATCCCCTCGGCCCGACCCATGCCCCGCTCCAGGAGCGACGCCGTGTCGACGCCGCCGACCATCAGCTTCTCGAACACCTTGCGGGGGTCCTGGTCGAGCACTGCCTCGGCGACGCCGGGCTCCTGGAACCACAGCATGTACATGTCCTCGTCGTTGCCGAACATCGACCGTAGGAAGGCCGTCCCCGGGAACGGGGTGTACGGGGTGCAGATGCCGACGACACCGGCGCAGCGCTCGGGGAACAGGATCGGCATGGCCCACACGACGAAGCCGCCCCAGTCGTGGCCGACGAACACGGCCCGTTCGATGTCGAGAGCGTCGAGCAGGTCGGCCAGATCGCCGCAGAGGTTGCCGAGCCCGTACGCCTCGATGTCGTCGGGGGCGCTCGAGCGGTTGTAGCCGCGCTGGTCGGGTGCGATGGCGCGGAAGCCGGCGTCGGCGACGGCGGGGAGCTGATGGCGCCACGAGTAGGCCAGCTCGGGGAAGCCGTGGCTGAAGACGACGGGAGGGCGGTCGCCGCCGTCGCCCAGCTCGTGCACGGCGAGCTGGATCGGTCCGGCGTCCGCCGCTCCGGCGGGGGCGTTGGCTCCGGAGAGGGTGTGGTGGACCGCTGGAGGGAAGGTCGTCATGTCGTGTGCTCCTGCGTGGTTTCGGTGCCGGTGTCGTCGGATGCGTCCGGCGGTCGATGGTCGGATCGAAGCGTCACCGCCAACGGAGTCACGTCGTCGCGGTCGAGCACGTCCCAGGAGAACGGCAGGTGCTCGACCACGGGCGCTTCGGCGAACGGGATGCCGAGGACCGCCGAGTGCCCTGAGCGCTCCACCCCTCGGATCTTGCCGTTCGGGGTGGTGATGACCGGTTCGCTGCTCTGGGCCACGGGACTCCTCTCGTGTGCGGTCGTGGAGGCATAGTCCGGTTGGACGTGGCCGGACTCTACCGACCTCGCACTTCTCTCCTGTCCCGATCCGTGCAGCCGAGCCCGGTCGGTGGTGCAATTGGTCGGATCGGTGGACGACATGGCTGACGACGACCGGACGCCCTCGCTGGTGTTCGACCTGGACGACGTGGGACGCGGCGACGTGGCCCTCGTCGGCGGCAAGGCCGCGAACCTGGGGGAGCTGCGCAGGGGCGGTTTCCGGGTGCCCGACGGGTTCGTGGTGACGACCGAGGCCCACCGTCGGTCCCTCGCCGATTCCGGTGGCATGTCCGGCGAGGTGGAGCGCTCGATCCGCTCGGCGTACGACGCGCTGGCCGTCGAGGCGGTCGCGGTGCGTTCGTCGGCCGTGGACGAGGACGGAGCGGTCACATCCCATGCCGGGCTCCACGACAGCTTCCTCGACTGCACCGACGCCGACGAGGTCGTGGACCGGGTGCGGGACTGCTGGGTCTCGTCGGGTTCGGAGCGGGCGGTCGCGTATCGCTCCGCGTTCGGTCAGGTGGGCGATCCGGCCACTGAGACCACGGCACCCATGGCGGTCGTGGTGCAGGTGATGGCGCCGACGGAGCGCACGGGGGTCATGTTCACCACCGATCCGCTGGGGGAGCGCCCCGGCACGGTCGTCATCGAGGCGACCCTGGGCGGAGCCGGGCTGGTGGTGGGGGGCGAGGTCGCGCCGGACGCGTTCACCGTCGACGTCGGCGCCGGGTCGGACGCGATCGTCCGGGTGGGGGTCGGTGTCGACAGCGGGGCGGGCCCGGGCGCCGGGGAACGCGACCGGGTGCTGTCGGACGGCGAGTTGACGGCGCTGGTCGATCTGGGCCGCGCAATCGAGGCGTACTTCGGGCGACCACAGGACATCGAGTGGACGATCGGATCGGATGGCGGGATCTGGGTCGTGCAGGCACGTCCGGTCACGACGGGCTCGGTACAGGGAGGCTCGGTACAGGGAGGCTCGGCACCGGGAACCACCGCTCCCGGTGCGCCGACCGGTGAGGTCCTGCTCAGAGGGCTGGGCGCGTCCCCCGGGATCGGCACGGGCGCCGTGAAGGTGGTGCGCTCCGTCGACGACGCCCTGGACCTGCTCGACGGCGAGGTCCTGGTGGCGGCCGCCACCAGCCCGGCATGGGTTCCGGCGATGGCCCGGGCCGCAGCGATCGTGACCGACCTCGGGGGGATCACCTCGCACGCCGCCATCGTGGCCAGGGAGCTGGGGGTGCCGGCCGTGGTCGGAGCGTGCAGCGCGACGACCGACCTGTACGACGGTCAGGTCGTCACCGTCGACGGCGGTGCCGGCGAGGTGCACCGCCCGGCGTGAGGACCGGGCCCGATCCGGTGCTCAGGAGAACGTGCTGGCCCAGGTCTCGCTGATCCAGTCCCCGACCCGGGCCCCGAACAGCAACGACAACGCGATCGCTCCGACCGTCACGACGCCGATGACGGCCCAGGTGCGGGGCGGGATCGTCCCGTCCTCGGGTACGCCCGGGACCTTGCGGCGGATGGCCAGGATCGTACGTTCGGCCCAGGCGAACGGGAGGAGCGACAGGCCGATGATGATCATGATCCAGCCCGGACCGGGTAGCACCAACAGGGTCGCCCCCAGGCCGATCAGGGTGAACCCCGCCACCATCCGAACCATCCGCCGGCTCAGGCTGCGGCGGACCGCGCCGACGGACTCCTCGTGGGTTCCGGTCCTGCGTTCGGCCTCGTACACCGCCGCGGTCAGGTCCTCGGCGAGGTTCCCGTCGCTGTGGTCGTGGTGGGGTCCCGTCCCGGACATGGGCCCCATTCTGGGGGCAGACGACCGCATCGTGCAGTCGCGGTCGACGACACGCCGCCGTCGCTGCGGCGCGGTGTCGGCCATCCGTCCGGAATTGTCCGTCGAACCGGGCATGTTTCGGCGCGACGTGGTGTTGGAACCCGATGTGAGTCCTGTAATCGCAGCCCCATCGACCAGGGATCGTCCGGCACGCAGCTCCCGGTCGCGTCGTCATCCGGGCGTCGACGATCCCGTCGGCCTGTATCTCGAGGAGATCGGCCGGCATCCGCTGCTCACACCTCAGGGTGAGCAGGCGCTGGCCCGCACCATCGCCAGCGGCCGCGCAGCGCAGGAGCAGCTCGACGCGGTCAAGGATGCCGAAGGCCGGCTCACCGCGGCGGAACGGCGCCGGCTCCGCGTCCAGGCGCGTGAAGGTCGTGAGGCGTTCGACCTCTTCGTGAACTCCAACCTGCGGCTGGTCGTCTCGGTCGCCAAGCGCTACCAGGCCTCCGGGGTCCCGCTCCTCGATCTGATCCAGGAGGGCAACCTCGGCCTGATCCGGGCGGTCGAGAAGTTCGATCACGAGAAGGGCTTCCGGTTCTCCACCTACGCGGTGTGGTGGATCCGCCAGTTCATCTCACGTGCCATCGCAGCCACCCGTTCGACGGTCAAGCTGCCGTCGCGTGCCAACGACGAGCTCCTGCGGCTCCGCGAGATGACCACGATGCTCGAACAGGCCAACGGTCGGCCGCCCCGTCCCGAGGAGCTCGCCGACGCCGCCGGCCTGACCGAGGAGCGGGTGATCGAACTGCTGCGCGTGGGCGCGGATCCGGTCTCGTTGTCGGGACCGGTCGGCGAGGACGGTGCGGAGCTCGGGGACTTCGTCGAGGATCCGACGGCCCGCGACGCGGTTGAGGGCTTCACCAGCCGGTTGCTGCCCGCCGAGCTGGCCCAGGTTCTGAGCGTGCTCGACGACCGGGAGCGGGAGATCATCTCGCTCCGCTACGGCTTCGCGGTCGGCGACGACGCCGATGGCAGGTCGACCGAGCCGCTGTCGGTCGCGCAGGTGGCCGAACGGGTCGACCTCTCCAGGGAGCGGATCCGCCAGCTCGAGCACCGGGCCCTCGCCAAGCTCATGCACCCGTCCTGGCGTGCGGCGCGCAGCCTGCTCGCCCAGACCTGACGTCACCCGAGCCGAGGCCTCCCGGACCCTATGACCGTGTCACGGGATGCCGTGCAGGTGCGGGTGTCGACTAGACACAGGCCATGACAAGACCCGGTTCGGGGAACGCCCCGTGGGCGGTGTGCGCCGCAGTCACGCAGGAGATGCTCAACGATCTCGTGCTCTTCGTGGTGGGTGACGGCGTCGCCCTCGACCCCGTAGAGACCGATGTGGCGCTCCCCGGCATGGGCGACATCCGCCTGAAGGTGGGTTTGACGATCATCGGCGGCAGCTTCGACCTGCACTCGGACGACGGCGGACGCGTGCGGGCGACGGCGACCGCAGCGGGTCAGGTCGACGCCACGGCGCTCGGTTTCGACGGTTCGTCGGCGCCGGTGGCGTCGATGCTCCCGGCCGGTCCGGTGCAGATCCCCGTGCGTGTCGAGGCGCTGGTGGATCCGGTCGTCGAGCTGAAAGAGGACCTCACCGTGACGGTCGGGTTGTCGGTGCACGGCGGACAGCTCGTCGGTGTGACCGTGGACGACGACGCTCCGGCACCCGAGGGCGTCGATCCCGACGCATGGGCCGGCATGACGCAGATGTTCAACATGTTGTTCGCGACCATGGGTGAGCAGCTGTGGGAGGCCCTGGGTGAGCACGTCGGCGTTGTCGGCAACGATGCCGGAGAGGACGTGGGAGCGGTGCTGTCCGAGCTCGGCGTGGTCCCCGGCAGAGCCGAGATCCGAGTCACCACCGGGCTGCTCACCATCGGTCTTCCCGGTGACGTCACGCAGATCGGTCGGGCGTCGCCGGTGCCGGTCGCGGGTTCTCGGATCGCGGTGTCGCTCGCCCAGACGGGGGTTCACCGCCTCGCGGCGATGCTGCTGCCGCTGGTGGCCGGGGGACGGCCGCTCCCGTTCGAGATCGAGGTCGACCTCGGCGACCAGCGGGTGCGTGGCACCATCCGCCAGACCCGGATCCTGTCGGACCGGGTCCCCGACCTGCGGATGTCGTTGCGCACCGACCTGAGCCCCCGCCTGACCGGCGGACGACTCGAGATCGCGCTGCGGGCGGCGTGGGTGGAGCTGCCGTCGCTGTTCCCGTCGTTCGTCAACGACCTGAGCCGCCAGGTCGGGTCGCTCGCTTCGCTCGCACCGCTGAAGATGCGGTTCCCGGCGGTCATCCAGGTGCCGGTCGGCGCGCCGCCAGAGGGTGGTGAGAGCGAGACGGTCGGGATCCAGGTCGACGACCTCCGTGTCACCTCCGACGGTGTCGGCATCGTCGTCGGACTGGCCTGAGACGGGCGACCGGGGAGCTCCTCCGTGCCGGCCTCGCACCTGCGTCCGCAGCTCGCCCGCGACGGCATCTTCAACCTCCGGGACCTGGGCGGCATCCCCGTCGACGACGGACGTGTGCTGCGTCGCGGGATGCTCGTGCGCGCGGATGCCCTCCAGCGCAGCTCGGGCTCGACCGTCCGCGCCCTGCACGTCCACGGGATCCGTCGGGTGCTCGACCTCCGCGACGACAGCGAACGGGATCTGTCGGGCGCGTTCACCGTCGTCGACGACCTCGACATCGAGGTGCGGTTCGTCCCGGTGCTGGACCCGACATACGAATGGGACCTCGACGGCGTCGAGATGGAAGCCCTGCTCGCCCACCGCTACGAGGACATCCTGACGAACTTCGGTGACCGTCTCGCCGATGCGGTGACGGCGATCGCCGATGCCGACGGCGGCGTCGCGTTCCACTGCGCTGTCGGCAAGGACCGGACGGGGCTGTTGGCGATGCTGGTCCTCGGCGCGCTCGGTGCGGCCGACGAGGTGATCGTCGCCGACTACGCCCGCTCCTCGCTCGCCACCGGTGTGCAGGTCCAGTGGATCCGCACGCTCGGTCTCCCGCACGGTCCCCGGGACGACGAGGAGATGGCGACCGGTGTCTGGTCGGCCCGTGCTGTGACGATGCAACGAACGCTCGACCACCTGGACCGGGACCACGGCGGTGTGACGGCCTACCTGCGTGGCATCGGCGTCGACGACGACGCCCTGGACCTGATGCGCTCCAGGCTGCTCGTCGATCCGGACCTCCCGACGTCCGGTCCGCCGTCCGGTCCTTCCGAGCAGGGTTGACGCCGGTCGTGGGACCGCCGGCGACGTCCGTCCTGAGGGCCGAGTGGTGGAGGGACCCTGAGCTCACCTCGTGGAACCGGTTGCCCATGCGGGTTCCTCTGGCGCCGTACGGGGACGTCGACAGCGCTCGCACCCACGACCCGGCGACCAGCCCGTGGTGGATGTCTCTCGACGGCACCTGGGGCTTCACCGGGTTCGACCGTCCCGAGGACGTGACCGCCGACGCGCTCACCGGTGACGGGGACGACACGATCGAGGTTCCTGGAGCGTGGACGCTCCAGGGGTTCTCGTCGCCGCACTACACGAACGTCGTCATGCCGTTCCCGGGGGAGCCGCCGCACGTCCCCGACGCCAACCCGACGGGTGTGTACCTCCGAACGATCACGATCCCGCGTCACTGGCGCGGGCGACGCACCGTGCTGCGGGTCGGGGGAGCGGAGTCGGTGGTGGTCGTCCACGTCGACGGCGTGGCGGTCGGGCTCGGGACCGACAGCCGCCTGCCGAGCGAGTTCGACCTCACCCCGCACGTGCGGCCGGGACGTCGCTGCACGATCGCCCTGGTCGTCATCCGGTGGTCGGCGCAGAGCTGGGTCGAGGACCAGGACCAGTGGTGGCACGGGGGCCTACAGCGCAGCGTGACGCTGCACTCGACGGCGGCGGACCACCTGGCGCAGGTCGAGCTCGTCCCCGGTCTCGAACCGGACCGTCGGACCGGGTCGCTCGACTGCACCGTCCGTGTCGACGGACCGATGGCGGCGGGGACGGTCGAGCCCGGGACGGTCGAGGTGATCGTCGAGAGCGAGAGGGGTCGCCGTCTCGCCACCACGGGAGTGCTGCCGGTTCCGGCCTGGAACGGGTCGGACGAGGCGTCGCAGCTGGTCTCGGGGATGTTCGTCCACCCGGGGACGGTGACCGCCAGACTCGACGTGACGGGCATCGACGCGTGGTCAGCAGAGACGCCGCAGCGGTACAGGACGCTCGTGGTGCTGCGCGACGCCGACGGCGAGGTCGTCGAGGTCGCAGCGTCGCGCACCGGTTTCCGCAGCGTCGAGGTCCGTGATCGGCAGCTGCTGATCAACGGCGAGCCGGTGATGCTGCACGGCGTCAACCACCACGAGCACGACCCCGACCGCGGGCGGGCCGTCACTCCCGAGCTGACCCGACGCGACCTGTGCCTGATGAAGGCGCACAACCTCAACGCCGTGCGGGCCGCCCACGCACCGCACGACGAGCACTTCGCCGAGCTGTGCGACGAGCTCGGCCTCTACGTCGTCGACGAGGCCGACGTGGAGTCCCACGGCCGGCAGGCTTCGCTGTGCAACGACCCCCGCTACTCCCGCACGATCGTGGAGCGCGTCGAGCGGATGGTGGCACGCGACCTGAACCACCCGAGCGTGATCGTGTGGTCCCTCGGCAACGAGTCGGGCGACGGGCCGCCGCACGCGGCCGCTGCCGCGACGGTGCGTCGACGGGATCCGAGCCGTCCGGTGCAGTACGAGGGCGGACTCATGCACGACCTGTACGCCGAGGCGCCCGAGACCGACGTCGTCTGCCCCATGTACTCGTCTCTCGACGAGTCGGTCGCGCGGGCGGGGTGGTCGGGGGACGACCGTCGTCCTGTGATCCTCTGCGAGTACTCCCACGCGATGGGCAACTCGAACGGCTCGCTGGCCGAGCACTGGGAGGCGTTCCGATCCACGCCCGGGATGCAGGGCGGGTTCATCTGGGAGTGGGTCGAGCACGGCCTGCCGCTGCCGGGGCGGCGCCTGCCCGACGGTTCGCCGGTGTGGGGTTACGGCGGCGACTTCGGTGACCACCCGAACGACGGCAACTTCGTGTGCGACGGCCTGGTCGACGCCGCCCGCGTTCCCCATCCGGCGATGGCGGAGGTCGCCCACGTCGGCCGACCGGTGCAGTGCCAGGTGCTCGACGGGGGAGCGCTCCGCGGAGGTCGCATCCGGTTCCGTGCGACGAACGTGCGACACTTCGCCGACACCTCCGACCTGCGGTGCAAGTGGGAGCTGCTGGTGGATGGCATGGTCGCCGACGGCGGGGAGCTGGCCGTCGCTCCGATCGCTCCGTCCTCGTCTGCAGTGATCCGGGTGCCGGTGCGTCGCGCCGCCCTCGCCGATGCGACCGAGGCCCACGTGACCCTGCGGTGGTCCCAGCGCCGAACCACGCCGTGGGCCCGGGCCGGACACGTCGTCGGCAACGATCAGGCCGCAGTGACGACGCCGGATCAGGGCCACATGTCCGGCGGTGCGGCGGGTCCGGTCAGGGGCTCAGGGACCGCTGCGGGTCCCTCGCGGGCCGCGCCCGAACCGGCGGTCGAGCTGGTCTGGACTCCCACGATCACCCGGGCGTTGACCGACAACGACGCCATACAGACGAGCTGGATGCGGCAGTTCTCCGTCCACCTCGCCCGTTGGTCGGCGCTCGGAGTGCTCGACGCTGCCTGGGAGCCGGGGGCCCAGCGGCGTCGCACGCGCTCCGGCGCGGACGTGGTGACGTCGACCGGTCGGCTCCGACCCGACGGGACGGGACCCGCTGTCGAGGTGCACACCCGTGAGCTGACCCGCACCGCCGACGGGTGGGGTCACCTGTCGGTCACGTTCGAGGTGCCCGACGAGCTCGTCGACCTGCCGAGGATCGGGATCGTGACCACGCTGCCCGGCTCGTTCGACGACGTCGAGTGGTACGGGGAGGGGCCGCACGAGAGCTATCCCGACCGCCGCGACTCCGCTGTCGTCGGCCGGTGGCGGACGAGCGTCGCCGACCAGCACGTTCCGTACGCGTTCCCGCAGGAGCACGGTCACCACACCGGCCTGCGGTGGGTCGCGCTGCGGGAGCGGCGTGGCGCGGGTCTGCTGGTCGTGGCCGACGGTGAGCTCGGGTTCTCGGCGCGACACCACTCCGACGCCGAGCTCTCCGCTGCGACCCACACCGACGAGCTGCCGTACGACGCTGCGCTGACGCACCTGGCGATCGACGCGTTCCAGCGGGGGCTCGGCACCGGATCGTGCGGACCGGACGCGGCGGAGAGGTACCGGAGCCGGGCCGGTCGGTATCGCATCGGTGTCTGGCTGCGCTGGTTCGACGCCCGTCGCGACGACCCGGCCGAGCTGGCCCGGGTCGTCTGAACTCCCCGCCCCGTGCCGGGTCAGCCGAGCTGCGACGCCGTCTCGGTCAGCTCGTCGCGGAAGTCCGGGTGGGCGACGGCGGCCAGCGCGAGCGCCCGCTCCCTCACCGTCCGACCGCTGAGCTCCGCCGCTCCGTGCTCGGTGATCACCACGTCGACCTGGTGGCGGGGGGTGGTCACGAGCATGTCCGGTCCGATGTTGGGCATGATCCTCGACACCCGTTCACCGTCGATCACGACGCTGGACTGGAGGCACAGCAGGGACCGGTCGTCGGTCTGGAGGCCGGCGCCGGCGACGAAGTCCTCGTGGCCGCCGGTCCCGGAGTGCTGCCTGCCCCGGACCGTGTCGGCGGCGACCTGACCCCAGAGGTCGACCGCCGTCGCCCCGTTGATCGACACGAAGTCGCGGTTGCGGGCGATGCGGCGGGCGTCGTTGATGACGTCGACGGGCAGGAACCGGACGGCGTCGTTGCCGTCGAGCCACTCGTACAGCTCGGGGGTGCCGGCCGAGAACGTCGTCACCGAGTAGCCGTCCAAGTAGCCCTTGTTCGTGTTGGTGACCTTGCCGGCCTGGTGCAACCGCATGAGCCCCGTTGTGAACATCTCGGAATGGACCCCGTAGCCCCCGCCCGGCCCCTCGGCGAGCGCGGTTGCGATCAGGGAGGGCACCGCCCCGATTCCCGTCTGGAGAGTCGCCTCGTCGGGGATGAAGCCGATGGCGATCTCGGTGATCGCCGCGTCGACGTCGGTCCCGGGCACGTCGGGCAGGTTGATCGGGTTGGCGTCGGTCTCGACCAAGACGTCGATCTCGTCCAGGTGCAGCCGGTGCATGTGGTCGGGTTCCATCCCGAAGGTCCTGGGGTAGGCGGGGGAGTGCTCGACGATGAGCACGCGGTCAGGATCGGCTCCGGCCCGGTGGAGCTCCTCGACGGTCGTGCCGGCGTGCAGCGACAGGCTCAGGAACCCGTCGGCGTCCGGTGAGGCCGCTGCCGTGGCCATTATGCGCGGCTTCAACTCCTCGACGATCGGTGCGAAACGACGGAAGTCGGCGGGGACGTACTCGATGTTGGCGCCGCTGTCGCGGAGGAACCGCTCTGCCGGGCCGAAGAACCCGCTGCGGAAGTGGACGCCGGGCTTGGTGAACACGGCGTACAGGTCGGTGAGCAGCGCGCCGAACATCTCGAGGCCGGTCCAGTCGTCTCGCTCGCCGAGCGCGTGCAGGAACCCGATCGGGTGCGCCGGGCCGAGGCCGATCGTGAGGGTGTCGTCGGGGCGCACGAACGCGACAGCCTCTGCTGGTGAGTCGACCCGCTTCACGGGCATTGTGGGCTCCTCGGGGATTCGATCCTCGTCGCGACGGACGGGGGAAGGTGGGTGGTGAGGATGAACATTGCCACGGCATGGGAGGCGGTCGCTGCCGCCATCCCTGATGAGGATGCCCTGATCCACGGCGACGTGGTGCGGAGTTGGCGGGATCTCGACTCGATCGCGTCGCGCGTGGCGGGCCATCTCGTCGCCGCCGGTCTGGGTCCGGGCTCCAAGGTGGCGCTGTACCTGCACAACTGCACCGAGTACCTCGAGGCGACCTTCGGTGCGTTCAAGGCCCGTTGCGTGCCGGTCAACGTGAACTACCGCTACCTCGACGCCGAGCTGCTGCACCTGCTCGAGAACTCCGACGCAGAGGCGGTCGTGGTGTCGGTCGACCTGGTCGATCGACTCGGTGCCGTGCGTGATCGACTGCCGCTGCTGCGGACGGTGCTCGTGGTCGGTGCCGACGCCGAGCACCCCGTTCCGGACTGGACAGGATCCGACGGAGGCGGGTTGGCCGCGGCCTACGACGATGCCGTCACGGCGGCTGCTCCGATGGAGCGCATCGAGCGTTCGCCCGACGACCTGTGGTTCCTCTACACGGGAGGTACGACGGGGATGCCCAAGGGGGTGATGTGGCCCCACCGGAGCCTCATCGGCACGTCGGAGTCCACGTTCCGTGTGATCCGGTCGGCGATCCCGTCGGATCCGGAGGGCTTCGGTGCAGCGGCGCGGACCTTCCACGAGCGTGGCAAGGCCGTCCGACTCCTGGCCGCTGCGCCGTTGATGCACGGCACGTCGGGCCTGTCGGCGAACGGGGTGCTCCTCGCTGGCGGATGCGTCGTGACGCTGACCTCGCGCTCGTTCGACGCACACGAGCTGTGCGCGGTGGTCCAGGACCGACGCGTGACGCAGCTGACGATCGTCGGCGACGCCTTCGCCAAGCCGATCCTCGAGGTGCTGGCCGAGGCGCGCGACGCCGGCACGCCGTACGACCTGTCGAGCCTGAAGGTGATCGTGAGCTCCGGGGTGATCTGGTCACAGCCGGTCAAGGACGAACTCCACCGCTGGAGCGACGCGATCCTCGCCGACCTGCTCGGCTCGTCGGAGGGCACCGGGTTCGGGACGTCCGTGTCGAGACGCGGTCGGGGATCCGCCGACGGGGTCGGAACGGCCGAGTCTCGTCCGGGAACGGGAACGGGAGAGGGTGCCGGACCTCGGACCGCGGCGTTCCAGCTCGGTGAGAACGCCAGGGTGTTCACGGAGGACGGCCGGGAGGTCGAGCCGGGCTCCGGTGAGGTGGGGGTCCTCGCCGTCGGAGGTCCGATCCCGATCGGCTACTACAAGGACCCCGAGAAGACAGCGACGACCTTCCGCACGTTCGGCGGCCGTGTCTGGTCCGTGCCCGGCGACTTCGCGACCGTCGAGGCCGACGGGTCGATCAGGCTGCTCGGTCGGGGGTCGGTGTGCATCAACACCGCCGGTGAGAAGGTCTACCCGGAGGAGGTCGAGGAGGCGCTCAAGCTGCACCCCGCCGTCCGGGACGCCAACGTCGTCGGACTGGCCGATGAGAAGTGGGGTCAGGCCGTGACGGGTGTCGTCCAGCTGGCCGACGGGACCGTCGACTCGCCCGAGCTGCACGCCGCGATCATCGCATCGACCAAGGAGCACCTCGCCGGCTACAAGTGCCCGAAGCAGATCGTCGTCGTGGAGCGCATCCAGAGGGGACCGAACGGCAAGGCCGACTACCGGTGGGCGACCTCGACCGCCGAGGCGACTCTGGGCTGAAGGCCTCCCAAGTTCCCGTCTTCGGTCTCAGTCGACGAGGACGCCGGTGGATCCGACCCAACCGAGCATGGCGTCCTCGAGCTCGGCGACCCGTCCGGGCAGCGACTCGAAGCTCACGGGCTCGGACAGGTACAGGCCCTGGGCGTGGTCGCATCCCATCGCGGCGAGCAGCGAGAGCGACTCGCCGTCGGCGACGCCGTCGGCCGTGACGAGAGCACCGGCGGAGTGCGCGATGTCGATCGCCCACTCGACGGCGTCGGCGTCGGCCGGCACCGACGAGATGGCGGTGGTGTAGCCCCGGTCGATCTTCAGTCCGTCGACCCCGAGCGACGGCCTGGTGTCGACCGACATGAACCCCGTGCCGAAGACGTCGATGACCACTCCGATGCCGAGGCCACGCAGGTGCGCGATCACGTCCTTGGAGCGGAGCGGGTCGTCGGTGAGCTCCTTCTCGGACAGCTCGAGCTCGAGCGACTCGGTGGACACCTCGCCGGAGCTGACGAGCAGGTCGAGGAAGGTGAGCAGCTCGTCGCGTCGCAGGTTGTGCATCGAGAGGTTCGTGCTGATGACCAGAGGGCCGTGGTCCCGCCGCAGGCGCTCGCCGGCGCGGGCAGACTCGCCGAGGAGCCAACGTGTGAGCGGCTCGATGAGACCGGAGCGCTCGGCCATCTCGAGCAGCTCGACGGACCGTTGGGCGCCGTTGCCGATCCGCTGCCAACGCAGGAGCGCCTCGACCTTGGTGACCCGACCCGTGCGGAGATCGACCATCGGCTGGTACCGCAGCTCGAGCTCGGAGTTGGCGAGGCCCTGTCGCAGCTCCGTGAGCAGCCCGACCCGGCGCATGTTCGAACGCTCCTCGACCGGGTCGAAGACCGCGATCACGTCCGCTGTGCTCCGTGCCTGGCGGAGCGCGCTGTCCGCCGCGCGCAGGAGGGTCGCCGGGTCGAGGCCGTGCTCGGGGGCGACGGAGGCCCCGATGGTGCAGCGGATGTGACGCAGATCGCCCTCGACGTCGAACGGCTGCTCCAGCAGGTCGTCGACGGCCCGTGCGCGGTCGAGGGCCGCTGCCCGGTCGGCGAACGGGGCGCTGATGAGAGCGAACTCGTCGCCACCGACCCGAGCGACGAGGTCGATGCCGCTGACGTCGCTGCCGAGCCGACGGCCGATCTCGACGAGCAGCTGGTCGCCGACGTGATGTCCGGACCCCCGGTTGATCACGTCGAGGCCGTCGACGTCGACCAGGACCACGGCGACGTGCTGGCCCTCGGGGAGTCCGGCTGCGACCAGAGCGAGCCGCTCGTCGAGCGCCGATCGGTTCGGCAGGCCGGTGAGGTGGTCGTGGCTCGCCTGGTGGCGGAGTCGCTCCTCGACCTCGACGAAGCGGGACACGTCGTCGATCGTGACGCCCAGCGAGCCGTCGCGCAGACGGTCGATGCGCATGTCGATGTGGGTGTCGGGGAGTTCGGCGAACGCCAGTCGTTCGGCCGTGAGCGACTCGCCGGTGTGGGCGACGTCGAACAGAGCGGACTGGAGGAGCCGGGCGCTGGGACCGTCGAACACGTCCTCGAGTCGCCCGCCGACGGCGATCGTGCGGTCGAGGTCGAACAGACGTCGGGCGTGGAGGTTGGCGGAGCGGAACACGATCGACGCCGGGTCGTCGCGGTCGGTGAGCTCGAACATGAGGTGACCGTGGTGGGACTGCTCGGCCACCTCGGCCAGCCGACGGGCGCGCTGGTCACGCGCCTCGTTGGCGGACGCGTCGATGAGCGCTCCACGGCGGGGCTCGCCGGGCGCCGACGTGACGACACGCACCAGCATCGGTCTGTACGCGCCGGACGCGGCGAGGAAGCGGATGACGGGCTCGCAGCTGTCATCCGGCGGTGGGGCGAGAGGGCCGGTGAGGGCTTCGTCGTTCGTCCCGGGCGGCACGGTTGCGCTGTCGGGCGCATCGACGGCCGCCCCGATGAGGGTCAGGTCGATCGAGGTCGGGCCGACGGTTGTCGGGTTTGCCGCGGTCTCCTCGACCGCCGGCAGGTGGGATCCGTCAGCGATCGGGACGAGGGCCCTGAAGGCTGGGAGGTCGTCGGGATGGACGAGTCGACGGAGTGTGCCGCCGTCACGGAAGGCGGTCGGATCCCAGCCGAGCATGTCGAGCATCGAGGACGACACGTAGTGTCCGTCGACCTCGGGGACGACCTGCTGGAAGAGCACGACCCCGGCGTCGACCAACGCCCTGTCGTAGCCGTCGCGGACCGCGGTGGTGGCCTCCTGGATGCGCCGCTTGCGCCCGAACATGGACGCTCACCCTACTGGAGGTCCATCGCACGGCCGGAACTCGCGGAGCGCTGCGGATCCCTCGTGGGTGACCCCTCACTCCCACGTTCTCCGGGCACGACGACCCGCCGAGGCTCCCTCCTGAGCACGCCGGGCGCTCCTACGATCCGGCATGTGGCCGGCGAACCGAGCTTCTGCATCGACATGGGTTGGGCGTGCGATCCGGTGTACGACGCCACCGGCAACGAGACGCTCGCCCGGATCGTCGGGTGGTTGTCGGAGAAGCCGTTGCAGATCGCCGGCATCGTGGCGCTCGCGTACCTGCTGAACCGGGTGCTGCGGTCCGTGATCGCCCGCACCGGTCGCCGGATGGCCGACAACGCGGACCGCCTGGGTGGTTACGTTCCCGACAGCCTCCGGACCCGTGAGGTCTCGGGTCGCGCCGTCGCCCGGGCCGCGACGATGTCGACGATCGCCCGTTCGATGGCCACGGGCATCGTGGTGGTGGGCGCGGCCGCGTGGATCATGGCCGTGCTCGGCGTGAGCCTGGCGGCGATCCTCGCCTCGGCCGGTGTCATCGGCGTCGCCCTCGGCTTCGGGGCCCAGAACCTGGTCCGTGACGTGCTGGCGGGATGGTTCATCCTGGTCGAGGACCGCTACGGCGTGGGTGACGTGATCGACGCCGGAGCGCCGGCGGTGGGGACCGTCGAGCGCGTCACGCTGCGATCGACCCGGCTGCGGGACATCAACGGCACGGTCTGGCACGTGGCGAACGGCGAGATCCTCCGTGTCGGGAACAAGAGCCAGAGCTGGTCCAGGGCCGTGGTCGACGTCGCGGTCGCGTCGGACGCCGATCTGGACATGGCCCGGACGATCCTGGGCGACGTGGGCGAGGAGCTGAGCGGCGATCCGGAGTGGACGTCGCTCGTCACCTCGGAACCGAACGTGATGGGTGTGCAGCGCATCGACCCGACCGGTGTCACGCTCCGCGTCGTGATCGACACCTCGCCGGGGGAGCAGTTCCCCGTCGAGCGTGAGTACCGGTTGCGGGTGTTGCGGGCGTTCGAGGCGGCCGGGGTCCCCCTCGCCGCTCCGTACCCGGGTCAGCCGTCCGCTCCGACCAGCTGAGCCAGCTCCGACCAGCTGAGCCAGCTCCGACCAGCTGAGCGGACAGCCCGCCCGTGCCGCGTCGCTGCGTCCCCGCGGCCGGCATCCACCTCTCGGGCTGACGGCATCGGTACGTTCGTGTCCGGACGGAGCTCCGCTCGCGCATCCAGTGCGGGCAGGGTCGACTCGCCGATCCTCCGGACCGGTCCCCGGGGGTGGAACGACAGACCCGACCCGGGAGGAGCTCATGAAGAACGTGGCGCAAGGAGTGGCCGTGCTCGCCGTCGGCCTCCTCGTCCTGGCCATCTGGCGCAGTCCGGCGACCGCCGCGGCAGACGTCACCCACGTTCTCGGCAACGTGGGAACCTTCCTCCAGGAGGTCCTGGCGAAGGTCGCCGAGTTCCTCGGCTCGTTCGGCAGGTCCTGAGCTGTGGCCGTCCCGGGGAGACGGCGATGAGCCGCCGTTGGGACCCCGACCGGATCGTCGACGACTACCTCCTGCGCGACGAGGTCGTGAAGCTCGACGTCACCCGGTCGTTCAAGTCGTGGGTGATCGAACAGGCGCTGTGGATCGGCCTCGCCCTGGTCGCGTTCGTGGTCCTGGCGACCATCGGTTCGGATGCGACGCTCGCGATCGGTCTGGCCCTTCTCGTCGGCCTAGGCGGATACCTGGTCCTCGACTGGCAGCGGAAGCGCTTCACCCGTTACGTCGTCACCGACCTGCGGGTGCTGCGCATCACCGGCGTGCTGCACCGGCGCATGGAGTTCATCCCCTGGGGCAAGGTCACCGATGTGAGCAGGACCGAGTCGCTGATCCAGTGGCTGGCGGGCACTGTCACCATCCGCATCGAGTCGGCGAACGAGCGCTCGGCGTTCCGCGAGATGACCGACGTGTCTGACCCGGAGCGCTTCTACAACGTGATCGTGCGGATGGTCGACCTGAAGCAGGGTCGGGTCGACAACCACGAACACGTCCGCTGAGTCCCGGACCACGGAGCGCTTCCCGGGGCGGGAGTCTCAGGCGTCGGGAGAGCCCAGGGTGACCTCGACGGAGAAGGTGTCACCCTCGACCAGTTCGAGCTCGACGACCTTGCCGGCCTCGGCGACGTCGGTCGCGACGGTACTCAGGAGGGCGACCCGCTCGGGGGTGTCGGTGACCACCGCGCGTTCGATCGGGGTGCGCATCGAGACCTTGGCCGACGACTTGGCCCCTCGGAGCTCGGACAGGACCGTTGCGGCGACAGCGAGCGCGTCGGGTCGGCCGTCGCCGGCGACGTCGCGCAGCACCGACGAGTCTGGCCAGGAGGCTGTGTGGACCGAGCCCTCCATCCACCACGACCAGGCTTCCTCGCAGGTGTAGACGAGGACCGGAGCGAACAGCCGGTGCAGCGTCGACAGCGCGTGGGCGAGCGCGGCCCGCGCCGATGCGGTCGCCTCTTCGCCGGCCGATAGATCACCACCTTCGGCGGGGTCGCCCTCGCCATAGGCCCTGCCCTTGACCAGCTCCAGGTAGTCGTCGCAGAAGCGCCAGAAGAACGTCTCGGTCCGCTCCAGAGCCCTGGCGTGGTCGTAGGACCGGAGCGCGGCGGTGGCGTCGTCGACCAGGTCGGCGAGCTCGGCGAGCATCGCCCGGTCGAGCGCCTCGGTGACCGGGGTCCCGTCGGCGACCTCGCCGAAGCCGAGCGCGAACCGCGAGGCGTTCAGCAGCTTGATCGCCAGTCGGCGACCGACCTTCATCTGCGCCTCGTCGAACGCGGTGTCGGTGCCGGGTCGGGCGCTGGCCGCCCAGTAGCGGACGCCGTCGGATCCGTACTGCTCCAGCAGGCCGAGCGGCGTGACGACGTTGCCCTTCGACTTCGACATCTTCTTGCGGTCCGGGTCGAGGATCCATCCCGACAGCGCCGTGTTGGCCCACGGCAGCGAGTCGAACTCGAGGTCGCTGCGCAGCAGCGTCGAGAACAACCAGGTGCGGATGATGTCGTGCGCCTGCGGGCGCAGGTCCATGGGGAAGGTGCGCCCGAACAGGTCGGGGTCGGAAACCCAGCGGCAGCCGATCTGAGGGGTGAGCGACGACGTCGCCCAGGTGTCCATGATGTCGGGGTCGCCGATGAAGCCGTCCGGGACGCCGCGCTGGTCCTCGGTGAAGCCCGGCGCCGGTTCGGCCAGCGGGTCGACGGGCAGGGACGACTCGTCGGGCGTGATCGGGTGGTCGTGGTCGGGGCGACCCTCGTCGTCGAGGCGGTACCAGACCGGGAACGGGA
>CAZNQK010000041.1:0-7961 GCA_964575165.1 uncultured Aquihabitans sp.
GGGGGTCAGCCGGCGCCGTAGACGGGGGTAGGCGTCGCCGCCTCGCTGAGCAGGTCCGCGACGACGGCCCCGACCTCCTCGGGCTCCCAACGGGCGCCCTTGTCGAACCGCGGACCGTGGCGGAAGCCCTCGGCGATGCCGATGATGCCTCCCTCGACCTCGAACACCCGACCGGTGACGCCGGCGGACTCGGCCGAGCCGAGCCACACCACCAGCGGCGACACGTTGGCGGGGTCCATGGCATCGAATGCGCCGTCGGCCACCTCGGCCATCATGTCGGCGAAGGCCTCTTCGGTCATGCGAGTGCGCGCTGCGGGCGCGAGGACGTTCGCCGTGACCCCGATCCGGCCGAGCTCCGCGGCCTGCACCAACGTCAGGCTGGCGATCGCTCCCTTGGCGGCCGAGTAGGCGGCCTGTGCGATCGAGCCCATGAGGCCCGCACCTGACGAGGTGTTGATGATCCGGGCGTCGACAGGCTCACCGGCCTTGGACCGGGCGCGCCAGTACGCAGCCGCGTGACGGGCGGGAGCTGCGTGGCCCATGACGTGGACCCGCAGCACCGCCTCCCATTCGGCCTGCTCGGAGTTCACGAACATCCGGTCGCGCACGATCCCGGCGTTGTTGACCACGACGTCGAGCCCGCCGAACGCGTCGATGGCCGACTGGACCATCTCGCCCGCGGCGTCCCAGTCGGCCACGTCGTGGCTCGAGGTGATGGCCTCGCCGCCGGCGGCGACGATCTCGTCGACGACCTGCTGCGCCGGCGTGTCGGACGGATCCGACCCGTCCTGGGCCACGCCCAGGTCGTTCACCACCACCTTCGCGCCAGCCTGGGCGAAGGCCAGCGCATGGGCCCGGCCGAGACCCCGGCCCGAACCGGTCACGATCACCACACGTCCGTCGCAGATTCCCATAGGCCCAGAATCTGACACCCCGTCACATCGGACACAAACCCGGTACGCTCCGGCCGCGCCGATGCTCGACGACCAGGGGGCGGTACCGACCATGCGCTTCGGAGTCACCATGTTCGGCACTGACGTCTCGATGCCGATCACCGATCTGGCCGTCGCAGCCGAGGATCGCGGCTTCGACTCGATCTGGATCCCCGAACACACCCACATCCCGACCAGCCGCCGTACTCCCCCACCCACCGGGGATGCCGAGCTGCCCGAGGAGTACAAGCGCTCCGTCGACCCGCTCGTCGCGCTCGCCGCCGCCGCCGCGCTCACCTCCACGATTCGCCTGGGCACCGGGATCCTCCTCCCGGCACAACGCGAGCCGATCGTCACCGCCAAGGCGGTCGCCACCCTCCAGAACATCGCCGGTGGACGGTTCGACCTCGGCATCGGATTCGGTTGGAACGAGGACGAGATGGCCGACCACGGCGTCGAGTACCGCACCCGTCGCGCCCACGCGCGAGATCACATCCTGGCGATGCGGGCGTTGTGGAGCGACGAGGAGGCATCCTACGACGGCGAGTTCGTGTCGTTCCCGCCGACGTGGTCCTGGCCCAAGCCCGAGGTCCCGGTCCAGGTGCTGATCGGCGGTGGAGCCGGACCGAAGATGTTCGCCCACCTCGCCGAGTACGCCGACGGCTGGATCCCGATCGGTGGCGCCGGGCTCACGGAGTCGATCCCCCGTTACAAGGAGGCGGTCTCTGCCGCCGGGCGCGACCCCGATTCGATGAGGATCGTGCCGTTCGGGACGCTTCCGACCGCCGCGAAGCTCGAGCACTTCGCCTCGATCGGGGTGACCGAGTGCGTGTTCCGGATCCCGTCCGCGCCCACAGACCGGGTGATGCCCGTCCTCGACGAGCAGGCCGCGCTGATCGCTGAGCTGACGACCTGACCCGCGGTTCCTCCTCGAACGGTGCATGGTCTCCGAGAGTGGATCGCCGACCACGACGGGGCACTCCCCTACCCTGACCCGCAGTCACGGGTGAACGGGCCGCTCACATCGAACGGCCGGATGGCGGAGGAGCGACGATGACAGCGACCAGCGGTGGCCGGGCTCCCGGCAGGGAGCCGTTCCGACCTTCCGGACGTCAGGTCGTCGGCGCGGTCATCGCGATCGTGCTCCTGGTGTTCATCATCACCAACACCGACGACGCGAAGGTGACCCTGCTCTTCAAGACGGTGACGATGCCGCTGTGGCTCGCTCTTGCCGGCACCGCCATCCTCGGCGTGCTCGTCGGCATGGGTCTCGGCGCCCGGCGCACCAAGCGCAAGTACATGGACGTCTGAGCCGCCTGCTCGGGCTGCTGGCTCAGGCCGACGGCGGCATCCAGTGGCCGGCGTTCACCGGCAGGGCCGTCCCGGTGATGCAACGGGCCAGGGGTGACGCGAAGAACACGACGGCTCCGGCGATCTCCGACGAGTGGGGCAGGTACCCGAGAGCCGTCTCGGCAGCCCGTTCCTCGTACACCGTCTCCCACGTCGCGTCCCCGCCGCGGGCCTCGGCCTGCCACTCGAAGTAGATCTTCACGCTGTCGCCCCAGATGTAGCCGGGGTGCACGGAGTTGACCCTGATGCCGTACCCGCCGAGCTCGAGCGCCAACGTCTTGGATGCCGCTCCGAGGGCCGCCTTCGACGCGGCGTAC
Organism: uncultured Aquihabitans sp.; assembly: GCA_964575165.1. GTDB lineage: Bacteria > Actinomycetota > Acidimicrobiia > Acidimicrobiales > Microtrichaceae > Dermatobacter. The sequence goes on from CAZNQK010000041.1 coordinate 2,600, forward strand.
CCGCCTGCACCGGCCTCGAGGTGCTGGACCGACATGGTGTTGACCATCACGATCCGGGCGTCGCCGCGCTCGGCGCCTGCCGCCTTGAGCTGGGGCAGCATCGCCTGGGTGAGCCGGAGTGTCCCGAAGAAGTTGACCTTCAGCGGCCGCTGCCACTTGTCGAGGTCCGCGTCCTCGAACCGCTCGTCGAGCCCGCCGTAGAACGCCGAGTTGACGAGTATGTCGAGAGAGCCGCCGAACGCTGCCTCGACCTCGGCTGCGATCCGGGCGCAGTCGTCGGCGTCGGCGATGTTGCCGAACACGGGCACGCCACGACGACCCATCGCCTCGATCTCGGCGGCAACGCCCGGCACGAACCTGTCGGACCGGGCGACCAGCGCGACGTCCGCCCCCTCTCGCGCGAGTCCGAGCGCGATGTCGCGGCCCATACCCGGACCGACTCCTGTCACGACGGCGGTCCGGCCCTCGAGCATCATCGTCGCTGTCCCCTGTCTCTGCGCACCGGTCAGGACCGGCGGGTCTGGTTCCAGGGGAGATCCTTGTCGACAGACGGCTCCCGCGGGAGGCCCAGCGCCTGCTCGCCCAGGTTGTTGCGGTGGACCTCCTCGGTGCCGCCGCCGATCTTCGACGCGAACTGGTTGAGGAACTGGTACTGCCAGAACCCACCGCCCTCGGCGTCGTCGGAGAGCATGCCCTCGGCCCCCTCGATGTCGAGAGCCAGGCCGACCTTGAACGCGAAGGACCGCGTGAAGAAGTTCTTCATGAGCGACCCGTGCAGCCCGAGCTCGTACCGACCTGTCATCACCGCCGTCTGGGTCCGCCATCCCATCCACTTCTGGATCAGCTCGTTCGTGTACACCCGGGCGAGACCCTGACGGATCACCGGGTCCTCGGTCCTGCCACGCTCGCGGGCCAATGCCAACACGGCGGTGAACGGAGTGGCCTGACCGGCACCGGAGATCATCGACGACTCGGACCGCAGCGTCGTCCGCGTCACGGTCCAGCCGTCGCCCACCTCGCCGACGACGTTCGTCGCTGGGATGCGCACGTCCGACAGGAACACCTCGTTGAAGTGGGCGACGCCCTGGGCCTGGACGAGCGGGCGGATCTCGATCCCCGGCGTGGTCATGTCGACGACGAAGTAGGTGAGTCCGGCGTGCTTGGGGACTTCAGGATCGGTCCGGGCGACGAGGATGCCGAAATCCGCGTACTGGGCGTTGGAGGTCCAGACCTTCTGGCCGTTGACGACCCACTCCCCGGTCGACTCGTCGAGCACGGCACGGGTCGACATCGACGAGAGGTCGGATCCGGCACCCGGCTCGCTGAACAGCTGGCACCACCACTCGTCGCCGCGCAGCAGCGGTTCCATGTAGCGCGCCTGCTGCTCTGGCGTGCCGTGCTTCATGAGGGTCGGGCCAACGAGCGCCTGAGCCGCCGTGATGAAGCCTGAGGTTGCGTCGTAGCGGGCGAGCTCCTGGTTGAACACGATCTGGTGCGCCGGGGTCCCACCCCTGCCGCCGAAAGCCTTCGGCCAGGTCAGGCCGGCCCAGCCGTTGTCGGCAAGCGTCGCCTGCCACTCACGGCACCGACGCCGGTAGTCGGCGGCGACGTCCTCATCGGTCGCTGCCCCGTTGCGGGACCAATCCCGTTCGTCGCCGTGGCGAACCTCGGCGTTTGCGTCGAGGAAGTCCCGCACCTCGGCTCGGAAGGCGGCAAGCTCTGGCGAGTCCTCGAAGTCCACGGCCGACGATCGTACGGCTCTCCGACCGACACGCCCCATTTCCCCCTCTCGTCCTGGCTCTCGGAGGGAGCGAGTCGGTCGTCAGCTCGGGCGGCGCACCTCGATGAGCCGGAGCTCCAGCAGACGGATCCGCTCCGCCAACTCGTGGTACGGGTCGATCGCCCGTCCGATCTCCTCGAACAGGAAACGAGCCACCCAGCGCCGCAGGACGACGAGACCCACGGCATCGCCTCGCCGCAGACCGAGCACCGTCGCCAGGAGCTCGGCCCTGCCGTCGCGCGGGGCCGGCCCGTGCAAGGCCGAGACCCGGCTCGCCCCTGGCACCTGACCTGGGCGGGTGAACAGGCGTCGCGACACCCGAACCTCAGGCCCGTCCGGAACCGGCCGGAGATCGGGCGACGCGGACTGGTCGATGACCATGGCGTCCGCTCCGTTGATCCACATCAGGCCGAGTGCCTCGCCCAAGCGCTCGAAGGTGGGTCCGAGATCCCCCTCCGGCTCAGAACCGATGACGATGAACTCGCCCGTGCTCGCCGCTGTTGCTGCGTCGAGAGTCGAGGCGCGATCTGGCCCGGCAGGCACCGCGGACCACGGCCACGCGAGCAGGTCGAGGCGCTCCGTCGAGGAGCGTGGAGGGTCGCACAACACGAGCTCCACCCTGATCTCCGCAGGCGCGGCGTCGACCACCGCCGCGATGCGTTCCGACGCGACCGCATCCGGCGAGACGGCGAGCACGGACAACCCGGTCAGGAGACCGTGGCGGTGTCGGGCCAGGCCGTCCGATGCGACCAGATGCGTGGGGTCCACGACGACGTGCAGTCCGTCCGATCCATCGTCGTTCCGCTCGACTGTCAGGTCGAGGCGCTGTTCACGTTCCTGCACGTGCTCCCCAGCTCGTCGCTCCGTTCCCGCCTGCGGCCCTATCGGCACCGGAGGTGGAAATCTGAACGTTCGCTGGAGAGCACCTACGTCTGTCGACCCACACCGTGCCCACGCCCGAGGCGTGGCCACAGCCGCTTCGCTACAGCCGTTCGATGATCGTCACGTTGGCCTGGCCGCCGCCCTCGCACATGGTCTGCAAGCCGTAACGGCCCCCGGTGCGCTCGAGCTCGTTGAGCAGCGTCGTCATCAGCCGGACGCCGGTCGCTCCGAGCGGGTGACCGAGAGCGATCGCCCCACCGTTCACGTTGACCTTCGACAGGTCGGCGTCCAGCTCCTTCGCCCAGGCCAGCACCACCGAGGCGAACGCCTCGTTGATCTCGACCAGGTCGATGTCGTCGAGCGACATCCCTGCCTTGTCGAGCGCACGCTTCGTCGCCGGGATCGGGGCCGAGAGCATGTAGACGGGGTCGTCCGCCAACACCGACAAGTGGTGCACCCTGGCTCGGGGCGTCAGACCGTGGTCGGCGACCGCCTTCTCGGACGCGATGAGCATCGCTGCCGACGCGTCGGAGATCTGCGACGCCACCGCGGCGGTGATGCGCCCGCCCTCACGCAGGGTCGGCAGCGACGCGATCTTCTCGGGGTTCGGCTCGCGCGGCCCCTCGTCGAACGTCAGGTCGTTCAGCGGGACGATCTCGGCGTCGAAGCGGCCCTCGGCCCGCGCGGTGATCGCACGACGGTGCGATTCCATCGCGAACTCCTCCATGTCCTCGCGGGAGATCCCCCACTTCTCGGCGATCATGTCGGCGCCACGGAACTGGCTGACCTCCTGGTCGCCGTAGCGCTCCACCCAACCCGTCGAACCGGAGAACGGGTCGGTGTCGCCGAACTGCTCGGCCACGAGCATCGCCGAGCTGATCGGGATGCGCGACATGTTCTGGAGACCGGCGGCGATCACCAGGTCCTGCGTGCCGGACATGACGCCCTGCGCGGCGAAGTGCACGGCCTGCTGCGACGACCCGCACTGGCGGTCGATCGTCGTTCCGGGCACGTGCTCGGGGAGGCCGGCTGCGAGCCATGCGGTGCGTCCGACGTCACCGGCCTGGGATCCGATCGTGTCGAGGCAGCCCATGACGACGTCGTCGACCGCGCCGGCGTCGATGCCGGTGCGGTTCACGAGCTCACGGAGGGTGTGAGCGCCGAGGTCGGCCGGGTGGATCTGCGAGAGCGACCCGCCCCGCTTGCCGACGGGGGTACGGACGGTGTCGATGATGTAGGCCTCGGCCATGGGGGTTGCTCCTGGGTGGCTGCGATGGTGCGTCAAAGGTACGCAACCGGGACCCGGCCGTCCCCATCGGTGACGTCCGGGACCTCGCTCTCGGCGGACCTGGCGCGCCGGATGCGCCACATCGGGCAGACTGCGACGATGCGGAGGACCTGGCGTGCCGAGGAGTTCGACCTTCTGTCCCCCACGGTGATGAAGCGCTGGTCGGGCTTCCTCCACGAGGAGGGTGACCGACGATGGTTCCCGAACCTGATCGGGATCGAGGTCGAGGAGCTGCGACGGGACTACGCACGGCTCAGCCTGCCGTCGCGACACGACCTCAACGAGCCGTCCGGGCTCATGCACGCCGGCGTCATCGCCACCCTGATCGACACGACGGTCGTGCCGGCGATCGGCACCGCCTACACCGACGACCGCCCGTTCTCCACGATCGAGATGTCGGTCCGCTACCTGCAACCGGTCCGCCAGGAGGACCTCGTGGCCGAGGGCTGGGTGACCCGACGGGGCAAGCGGGTCGTGTTCTGCGAGGTAGAGGTGTGCACCGCCTCGGGTGTCCTCGTCGCCGACGGCCACCTCATCTACGTCGTCGGGTCACCACCTCCGCCGCCGGAGTGACCGTCCGCACCCTGTGACCGCCCCGCTGCCGCTGGACCGCCGGCACCTTCGGTCGACGCGTCGGGGCAGATGTCGAGCAGGTGGCAGTGCCTGCACCACGACCCGGGGTTGGTCGGAGCTGCGGCCGGGTCGACCCGCCACAGGACGAGCTCGACGACGCAGTCGATCACCTGTTGGAGCAGCTCCTCGGTCACCGCGAACGCCACCGTGGATCCGGCTGCCCCGGAACCGACGCGCACCCGCAGCGGCACCACGTGGCGCAGGAGCGAGTCGGCCAGTGCGTTGAACCCCGCCATCAGAGGCACGACCCTGTCGGACAGCGGTCGACCGGTCATCACCAGCAGGACCTCCGGGTGGGCTCCGCCGGTGGACGCGTCCCAGTTCGTCCGCAGTCGGATCATCCGACCGGGGACGTCCGCCGGTTGGCGTCGAGGAACCCACGTGAGGCGTCGACCTCTGACGGACATCAGCGCGGAGACGGCCCACGTCGACGCCGCCGCCCTGACGGCTGCACGTCCGGCCCTGTCCAACTCGTAGAGGTACCACGAGGCGAACCACGCGACGTCGGGGTCGACCCCTTCGAGATCTGAGAGAACCCTGTCGACGGCGAGGGGGACCGGCTCGTCCTCACGACGGTCGCGGAGGGCCAGACGCCCGACAGCTCCCGCCGTGGTCCTGGCCGTCGCTGCGAAGTCGTCCTCGCGGACGGACCAACGCGCCGGGCAGTCGAGAGCCATGTCGTACGCGGCGACGTCCACCCGCCCAGACCCGTCACGGGGTCGCTGGGCCGTCCGGCGGAGAGCGTCGCCCAGGGCGCGGTCGAGAGCGGAGCCGAGCTC
>CAZNQK010000041.1:8061-9321 GCA_964575165.1 uncultured Aquihabitans sp.
GGGATCGAACGGGTCGGGAGAGGCCTGGAAGCTCGGACAGACCGCAGCGTCCGGACACCACCCGCACGGTGGCCCCGGCATCTCCGATGGTGGACGGCCGGAGGCGATCTCGGCCCATGCGCCGATGGCATCACCGAGTCGGAGCGCCGCGCTCTCGAGCACGGCGATGCTGATCGGCATGGTAGCCAGCGCTCCACCCGGGTACCACCGAGCCACAAGCGCAGGGACGGCACCGTCACGAAGGGCGACCAGCAACGCGTAGTGGGTCACCTCCGCCAGGTGGGCGGCGTGAGGACGACCCCGCTTGACCTCGACCACCACGCCCGGGCGACCGGTCAGGGGGCCGCCCAGCTCCACGTCGGTCCGGCCTTCGCACCGCACCGCGGCGTCTGCGAGGTGCACGGACGCCGACCCCTGCGTGCGTGGCCACCACCGGGGATCGATCCCAGCCCACGCCCTCGCCGCTGCGGCGAGCTCGGCCAGCGACAGCTCATCGGCGCAGGCGATGAGCCGGTCACGGACGTCGGGCTCACCCGAGGCTGCCAGCCAGGACAGCAGGTCCTCGAGCGGATCCGCGACGGGACCTTCGACGATCTCGTGCTGCACGTAGATGTCGAGCGCGCGGCCCTCCAACCCTGCCGACGAGAGGCCGTCGTCGGACTGGGACGCACGAGCCCCGGCCACGGCGTGACGCTCGCATCCGCCGAGTGCCACGACCCTCGCCTTCGGCAGTCGCATGGGCACGGCCGCCTCGTACGCGAAGTCGTCGAGGTGGCCGGCCAACAGGTCCACCGCCCGGTCGGCAGCCGCGTCGAGACCCGCTGCGATCCGGTCCAGCTCCAGGCGGTCTTGCTCTCGGTCGGCGGGATCACCCATCGAGCGGGCAGCCGAATCGAGAGCGGCCTCGATCGTCGCCTGCACCGCGCCCGGAGCGCTCGGGTCGTCCGCTGTGCCCATCTCCACCACGTCCCGAGCATTGCAGAGAGCTCTGACAGCGCCGTTCGCCCTACCGTTGCCGATCGTGACCACGACCGAGTCCGACGCCATCGTCCCGTTCACGATCGACGTGCCGCAGGAGCAGCTCGACGACCTCGTCGAGCGGATCCGGCGCGCCCGCTGGCCCGACCGCGAGACGGTCGCAGGCACCGACCAGCCGTGGTCCCAGGGCCTCCCGTTGCGTTTCGCCCAGCAGCTCGCCCTGCACTGGTCGTCGGGCTACGACTGGCGACGCGCCGAGTCCGCGCTCAACGCCTGGCCGGG
>CAZNQK010000041.1:9421-12847 GCA_964575165.1 uncultured Aquihabitans sp.
GTCGGCATCCACGTGAACATGCCGATCGTGATCCCGACCACCGCCGGCGAGGAGATGACCGACGCCGAGCGCTCGGCTTCGGAGGGGCTGTCGCACTACATGGAGTGGGACGGCGGGTACTCCAACCAGCAGTCGACCCGTCCGCAGTCGCTGGCCTACGGGCTGGCCGACTCACCCGTGGGGCAGATGGCGTGGATCGTCGAGAAGTTCTGGTCCTGGACCGACTGCGACGGCGACCCGCTCAACGCCCTCACCGCCGACGAGCTGCTCGACAACGTGATGGTGTACTGGCTCACCAACTCGGCGGGGTCATCGGCCCGGCTCTACTGGGAGTCGTTCAAGAACGTCGATTTCAGCCCGGTGGCCGTGCCGAGCGGGATCTCGGTCTTCCCGAAGGAGATCTTCCGGACCTCCCGGCGTTGGGCCGAGGGCCGCTTCACCGATCTGCGCCACTTCAACGAGTTGGACCGAGGCGGCCACTTCGCTGCGTTCGAGCAGCCGGAGCTGTTCGTCGACGAGGTCCGAACCGCGTTCCGCTCGATGCGATGAGTGGGTGAACGCCGCTCGGGTTCCTATGGATTCCGTGTGGTGCCCGTGTTACCGTGGCCGGGTCACCGTGTCGTCGGTGGCGATGCGTTCGGGGTCGCATCGGCCCCGCTGGGAACCTTCGGACACCCCGGGCAGCGGGCCCAGGGAGGGAGAGATCACCATGAAGACTCGCAATGTGCGCTTCCTCATCCTCGGGATGGTGGCAGCACTGGCCACACTCGCCGCGGCGTGCGCACCGCAACCGCCACCGCCTGTGCAGAGCTTCACCTTCAAGGCGAACTCTGTCACGAACACGAGTTCGAACGATCTGCCGGTGCTCTGCGTGCCGCTCAGCGATATATGCACCGGCGACGAGCCCTACGTGGTGAACATCGCCTTCAAGGTGACGATCGGCCAGGCCGACGCCCAGACGTATGTCACTGTCGGCGACAACCACTGGCCCGGCCCCCTGGACCAGGGTCCGACGACCGGCAAGAGCCACACCTTCCAAGGAGCGGAACAGGGTGCTGTCACGATTCCTGACGTGCCGCTGCTCGACATCGCTGACCTCGGTACCAATGGCTTGGTGATCGCTGGCGTGTGGTCGTGGGCCATGGAGGCTGACCTGTATCCGGCCGGCGGGATCAACACCGCTGCAGACACACTGCGCAACGCACTGAATACAGCGTTCAGCGGGGCCTCGCTCCCGAGCGACCCGGCCGGCATAGTTGGCCTGATCCTCAGCCAGATCGGCGTCGGCGGAGCGTTCAGCTACCTGGGCGCGAACCTGGGCAGCATCTTCTTCGGAGACGACGCTATCGGCAGCCGGATGTACATCGGCGTCGGAGCACGAGGCACGCTGTCCGACATCATCCAGTCGTCGATCGCTGGAACATCGTTCCCGACCCTCGCCATCCCGGTCATCACCGTCCCGCCGGACATCAACGGCGGTGCCATCTTCTCTCTCGGCGCCGGTTCTCAAACCTTCAACGGCCAGTCGATGGGCAATGGCGGCATCAACGGCCAGCACACCTACAGTTCGACCTTCGGGCCGGCCTGAGCCGATACGATCCAGTTGCGGACCTGAGGGGCCCCGGGCGATCCGCCCGGGGCCCCGTCCGCGTTCTGATTGCGGTTCACGTCGTCTTTCGACGCCGAATGCACAGAGAACGCAGGTCGGGGGCTGAGCTCAGGAGCGGGCGCCTGACTTCATCTCCGCCGCACCGACGCGCTTCTGGATCACGGCGCTCAAGCCGGGGGTGACGGTCGCGAACGTCGCTGCGAGGCGCAGCTCGATCGGTGACACGAACACCTCGGCGGGGTTCGACTCGATCGCCTTCACGACGCCGTCGGCGACGTCCTGGGGCGACTTCGTCCGCACGCCCGGCGGGAGGTCGACTCCTCCCTCGGCGAACATCCCGGCGTCGCGGATGAACCCGGGCGACACGAGCGATACGCCGATCCCGGTGCCGTCGAGGTCCTGGCGCAGCGAGTGGGCGAACCCGCGGAGTCCGAACTTGGTCGCGTTGTACATGCGGGTCACCGGCGTCGCCGCCAGGCCCGAGAGCGACCCGACGAGCACGATCTGCGCCGGGGTACCGGCCTCGAGGTGACGCTGGGCGAAGGCGACGGCCATCTGGATCGGCGCCCGCAGGTTCACGTCGATCACCGCGTCGATGTGCTCGGGCGTCTCCTCGGCCAGCACGGTGTCACCGCCGACGCCGGCGTTCAGCACCAGCACGTCGATGGCCTCGCTGCCGCCGACGAGACGTTCGACGTCGGACCGGTCCGCAAGGTCCGCCACGACCACCTCCGCACCGGTCCGCGATGCGAGCTGTTCCAGCAGCTCACGACGGCGGGCGGTCAGGACGAGATCGCCCCCACGGCGTGCGAGCTCGTCGACGATGGCCCCGCCGAGACCGCCGCTCGCGCCGGTGACCAGGATGCGCTTCCCACGGATCTGCATCCGAGGAACGTACCCCCGGCCGGACCCGCTGTCGGCAGCCCGGGCGAACGGTGGCCGTCGACGGTCCTCGGACTCCGCCTCGGAGCCTGGGCGGTCAGCCGAGCTGTTCGGCGAGGTACTGCTGGAGCCCGACCTGGCGGATCGCCTCGAGCTGGGTCTCCAGCCAGTCGATGTGCTCCTCCTCCGAGACGAGGATGCCTTCGAGGAGGTTCCGGGTGCCGTTGTCGCCCGCCGAGACTGCGGCTGCGATGCCGGCGTTGAGGCGCTCGACCGCCGCGTACTCCAGGTCGAGGTCGTTGCGGAACTGCTCCTCGACCGTCTCGCCGATCCGCAGCGTCGACAGCCGCTGGAGGTTCGGCACGCCGTCGAAGTAGAGGACCCGGTCGACGAGCGACTCTGCATGACGCATCTCGTCGATGGACTCGGCGCGGATGTGCTCGGCGAGCCGTCCGTAGCCCCAGTTGCCGCACATCTTGGCGTGCACGAAGTACTGGTTGATCGCCGTGAGCTCGGCTGTGATCACGTCGTTCAGAAGTTCGATGATCTCGGGATTGCCCTGCACGGCGGTCCTCCTGGGTCGGCGGGGACACCCTACCCGGCAGCGACGGACGCTGATGCCGGCGCTGCCAGGACGAGCGGTGAGGCGCCGATGAGTGCCGAGGGGACGATGCTCCCGAGCGGGATCAGGCTGCGCTGACGATGCCGGCGGCGTCGAGCGCCCGCTCGACGTGCAGGAGCGTCTCGATGGTGCCCACGCATGAGCCGCAGCTACCACCGGCGTCGCAGGCGTCGGTCACCTCGTCGACGGACGCCGCACCACCGCGGATCACATCGACGAGATCAGCGTCCCGGAGGCCGAAGCACGAACAGGCGATCGCCATGGGTGTTCAGTTTACCTAACAGATACCCGTTGGCAACCCCTGATCTACGGA
>CAZNQK010000041.1:12947-23483 GCA_964575165.1 uncultured Aquihabitans sp.
CCGGCGTGGCCGCCATCGGTATGCGCATCGACGACCTGCTCGGACACGTCGACCGAGAGCACCGCCAGCGCGCCCGAGACATCGGCGTACCGTGCGGCCAGACCCTCCACCGCCGTTCGGCGGGTCCCCAGCGGTCGACCGGCGCGGTGGAACTGGAGCCAGACCCACCCGGCGATCCCCAGGGCCAGGGCCCCGACGACCGCGCACGACCCGACGAATCCCGCGGCTACCCACGTGACCCCCATCACCGACCCGCTCCCGTCCATGCAGGGAGTGTGGCGTCTCCATCCGGGACCCGGCTCAGTAAGGACTACGCAACCGTGCCCGGCTCCCGAGGGTCCGAACGGGGGTGGCGGTGGCGAGCTCGACCGGGCGGGGCATGATGGGGATCAGAAAGGCACCCGACGCGGAGGTACGAGCCGATGTCCGACAAGCACCACTACCAGGAGACGAAGGACGGCAAGCCGAACATCGACCCGAAGCCCCTCGGCGAACCGGAGTCGCTGAAGGAGGTCCTCCACGACGTGCTCGAAGGTGCCGCGGAGTTCATCGAGGGCAAGCCGCCGAAGGGCGCCAAGGACGCCGGCCACGTCGAGGGCGCGAACCGGGAGTGACGGCTCAGGTGACGGTCCAGGTCGGCCCGGAGCGGATCAGCTCGGCCAGGTCACCCCGGCCCTGACGCTCGATGGCCTCGTCGACCTGCTCCTGCACCTCGACCTCGTAGAGCGGGCGCTGCACGTCGCGGAAGATGCCGATCGGCGTCGGGCTGTGCGGGCCTGACGCCAGCCGCGACAGGGCGAACGCCAGCGTCGGATCGGGTCGGTGCTCGTCGTGGACCACGAGCGCGTCCTCGCCGTGCTCGGCGACCTCGCCGACCACCAGCTCCGCGAACTCGTTCTGGAACACGCCGTGCTGGCCGTCGGCGCCGAATCGGACGGGTTCACCGTGACGCAGCGGGATCATCATGTCGTCACGGTTGTCCTTCGCCATGATGTCGTCGAACGCTCCGTCGTTGAACACGTTGCAGTTCTGGTACACCTCGACGAACGCCGCACCCTCGTGCTCGTATGCACGACGGAACACGTCCTGCATGTGGGCACGGTCGGCCTCGTGGGTGCGGGCCACGAACGACGCCTCGGCCCCGAGCGCCACGGACACCGGGTTGAACGGCTGGTCGATCGAGCCGAACGGCGTCGACTTGGTGACCTTGCCCACCTCGGACGTCGGCGAGTACTGCCCCTTGGTCAGACCGTAGATCTGGTTGTTGAACATCAGGATCTTGAGGTCCACGTTGCGACGCAGGGCATGGATCAAGTGGTTCGCCCCGATCGAGAGCATGTCGCCGTCGCCGCCGATCACCCACACCGACAGATCGGGGCGGGTCAACGCCACGCCCGTCGCGATCGCCGGCGCACGACCGTGGATCGAGTGGATGCCGTAGGTGTTCATGTAATAGGGCAGCCGGGCGGCGCACCCGATCCCCGAGATGAACACCAGCTCGTGGGGCTCGACGCCGAGGTCCGGCAGCAGCAGCTGCAACGCTGCCGTGATGCCGTAGTCGCCACAGCCCGGACACCACCGCATCTCCTGGTCGGACATGAAGTCCTTGCGTCCGAGCTTCACCGGGGTCGCGTTCCCGTTCGTCGTGCTCATCGGTCCAGCTCCGCCTGCATCCGCTGCTCCATCTCGCTCGCCCCGAAGGGCAGTCCCGACACCTTCGTGAAGCTGCGCACGTCGACCAGGTAGCGGTCACGCAGCATTCCGGCCATCTGGCCCAGGTTCAGCTCGGGGCACAGGACCTTGTCGTAGCGACCCAGCACGTCGCCGAGATCGGCCGGCAGCGGGTTGACGTGCACCATGTGCGCCTGGGACACGCGTTGGCCTCGCCGTCGAAGGCGTCTCACACCGGCGGTGATCGCACCCCAGGTGGATCCCCAGCCGACGACGAGCAGCTCGGCGCCGTCCTCCTCGTCGAGCAGCACGCCGTCGATGTCGGCGGCCATCCCGTCGATCCGGGCCTGACGCAATCGCACCATGTGCTCGTGGTTGTCGGGTTGGTAGCTGATGTTGCCCGACCCGTCCTGCTTCTCGATGCCGCCGATGCGGTGCTGGAGGTCGGGGGTGCCCGGGATCGCCCACGGGCGGGCGAGCGTCTCGGGGTCCCGTAGGTAGGGCCAGAACACGTCGCGCCCGTCGGACTCGCGGTGGTTCGTCGCCGTCGCGAAGTCGGTCCTGAGATCGGGCAGGTCACCGACGTCGGGAAGGCGCCAGGGTTCGGCACCGTTGGCCAGGTATCCGTCCGTCAGCAGGATCACCGGTGTCCGGTACTTCAGAGCGAGCCGGGCGGACTCGATCGCGGCGTCGAAGCAGTGCGCCGGCGACTTCGCCGCCACCACCGGCAACGGCGACTCGCCGTGACGACCGTGGATCGCGGACAGCAGATCGGTCTGCTCGGTCTTGGTCGGCATGCCGGTCGACGGCCCGGCGCGCTGCACGTCGACGATCACCATCGGGAGCTCGAGGCTGATGGCGAGACCGATCGCCTCGGACTTGAGGTCGAGGCCCGGGCCGGACGTCCCGGTCACCGCCAACGTCCCCGAGAACGCCGCGCCGATGGCGATGGCCGCAGCGGCGATCTCGTCCTCGGCCTGCATGGTCCGAGCGCCGAAGTTCTTGCAACGGCTCAGCTCGTGGAGGATGTCCGATGCCGGCGTGATCGGGTAGCTCGCGTACACGAGCGGCAGGCCCGAGAGCTCGGCCGCCGCCACCAGTCCCCACGCCACCGCTGTGTTGCCGTTGACGTTCGAGTAGGTCCCCGCGGGCAGAGGCGCCGGCGCGACCGAGTACGGGTGGTCGAACAGCTCGGCCGTCTCACCGAAGTTCCGACCGGCCCGCAACGCCGCCAGGTTGGAGTCGCGGACGAGCGGGCGGGCGTCGTACTTCTTGTCGACCCAGTCGACGAGCGGCTGGAGCGGCCGGGTGTACATCCAGCAGATGAGGCCGAGGGCGAAGAAGTTCTTGGACCGCTCGGCGTCACGACGCTTCACCCCGAGCGGCGCCGTCGCTTCGAGCGTGATCGACGTCATCGGCACCCGGTGCAGACGGAACGTCGCCAGCGACCCGTCGGCCAACGGATCCTCCGCGTAACCGGCCTTGTCGAGGTCACGCTCGTCGAACGCGTCGGAGTTGACGATGATCGTCGAACCCGGCGCCATGTCGGCGAGGTTCGCCTTGAGCGCAGCCGGGTTCATGGCCACGAGCACGTTGGGCGAGTCGCCAGGCGTCACGATGTCGGTGTCGGAGATGTGCACCTGGAAGCTCGACACGCCGGCCACCGTTCCGGCGGGCGCGCGGATCTCCGCCGGGTAGTTCGGCAGCGTCGCCAGATCGTTGCCGAACAGCGCCGACAGCTCGGTGAAGCGGTCGCCGACGAGCTGCATCCCGTCGCCGGAGTCCCCGGCGAAGCGGACGACCACCCGGTCGAGCTCGTGAGGATCGGCCTCGGTGTTGTCCTCGGTCGTGCTGGTGGACATGGAACCCCCTTGTTCCTGCTGGTCCTCCGTTGCAATGAACCTACCGCTCCGGCCGCACCTTGGCGCGCGCCGAGCGCCTCCGAGCACGTCCGTCCGGTCACACGGCCGCGTGCTCCCCGGTCTGGACCCGCCACAGCGCGGCGTACAGGCCTCCGGCGACGAGCAGCTCGTCGTGTGTGCCGGCCTCCACGATGCGCCCGGCCTCCATCACGTGGATGCGGTGAGAGTGGCGGATCGTCGACAGCCGGTGGGCGATCACGATGGTCGTCCGGTCCACCGACACGTGAGCGATCGACGCCTGGATCGCCGCCTCCGTCTCGTTGTCGATCGCCGAGGTCGCCTCGTCGAGCAGCAGCACCGCAGGGTCCCGCAGGATCGCCCGGGCGATCGTGATGCGCTGGCGCTGACCCCCCGAGAGCTTCTGGCCCCTCTCGCCGACGAGGCTGTCGTAGCCGTGCGGCATCGCCCGGATGAACTCGTCGGCCTCGGCGAGACGTGCAGCGTGTTCGATCTCGGCCCGGTTCGCGTCCGGCCGCCCGTACGCGATGTTCTCGGCAACGGTTCCGTGGAACAGGAAGACGTCCTGTGGGACGAACCCGGTCGCCCCGCGGAGCGACGCGAAGGTCAGATCCGAGATCGGGACGTCGTCGAGGGTGATCGTGCCGCCATCGGGCTCGTAGAGGCGCAGCAGCAGCTTGAGCACGGTCGACTTGCCCGACCCGGTCGAGCCGACGATGGCGTGGGTCTCCCCCGCAGGGACCACGAGCGAGAAGTCGCGCAGCACGCTGCGATCGGGGTCGGCGCCCCGACCCGCAGCGAGCCCGTCGACGCCCTCGGCGAACGACCCATCCGACCTCGACGAGCCAACCGAGCTCGACGAGCCGTCGTCGTCCGGCGGTAGACGGTGGTAGCTGAACGCGACGTCACGGAACTCGACGTCACCGCGGACCGGCCCGGCCAGCTCGACGGTCCCGGGTCGAATCGTCGGGGTCATCTCGAGCAGCCCGAAGATCCGCCGACAGCTCGCCATGGCGCGCTGGTAGAGGTCGAGGATCCGACCCAGCTCGGTGAGCGGCCACAGCAGGCGCTGGGTCATGAACACGAGCACCGAGTACTGCCCGACGGCGAGGGTCCCGTCGAGCGCCATGCGACCACCGACGACGAGCGTCACGGTGAACCCTGCCAGGATCGCGATGCGGATCAGCGGGATGAACGCGCTCGACAGAGCGATCGCCCTGGCGTTCACCTCCCGGTAGCGACGGCTCTCGACGTCCAGGCGCTCGACCTCGCGTTCCTCGCCGTTGAACGCCTTGACCGTTGCCACCCCGCCGAGGCTGTTGCTCAGGGTGTCGCCGATGTCGGTGGCCGCCGCCCGCACGGCGTCGTAGCGGGGTTCGAGCCGCTTCTGGTAACGCAGCGAGCCGACGACGATGATCGGGATCGGCAGGAACGCGAGCACTGCGAGCGTCGGTGAGATCACAGCGAAGACGATGCCGACGAACGCGACGTTGGCCGCCGCCTGGATCATGTCGTCGGCCCCGACGTCGAGGAACCGCTCCAGCTGGTTCACGTCGTCGTTGAGGACCGTCATCATCCCGCCCGAGGTCGTGTCCTCGAAGTACGCCATCTCCAACGACTGGACGTGGCGGTACGCCTCCATCCGCGTGTCGTGCTCGATGGACTGGGCCAGGTTCCGCCACGTGACGTGGGCGACGTACTGCGTGCCCGACTCGGCGAGCCAGATCACGACCGTCACCGCAGCGAGCACCAGCAGCTGGTCGAAGCGGTCCTCGAGACCGGTCAGCCGACCGACCATCGAGTCGCCCTCGTTGACGACGATGTCGACCGCGACGCCGATCAGCAGCTCGGGAAGGACGTCGAAGAACTTGTTGGCCAGCGACATGACCGCGGCGAACACGACCCGCGTCCGCTGCCTGGAGGCGTGGCGCCAGAGATCACGTAGCGGCGGGGTGCTCGACAGGGGGAACGACTGGCCGGGCCGGTCGACGGTTGCGTCCACCGGTACAGACAACCCCGCCCGACGGTTCCGGCACCACACGAATCCCGCGTGCTCGCATCCCACGCGTTCTCATCCCGTTTCGCGCTGCTATACGACACGACGAATCGTCAGTACGCGAGATCGGTCGGGTGGTGGGTCAGCGGAAGATGTCGATGCAGCTCACCGGGACGCCGTCGCGCATCAGGAACCAGAACCCGTACGCCGGGTCCCCGAGCGGATGCGCCGGAGCGGCGGCCAGACGCTCGACACCGGCCGGCAGCTGCTGGAACAGCTCCATGCGCCGCTCGCTGCCGGTCGAGCTGTCGGCCACCCCGTTGCGGCACTCCCAGACGCCGGCGATCTCGGCGGTGTGCAGCTTGAGGAGACGACGGGCGATCTGCGCCGCCGTCGCAGCTTCCAGCCCCCGGTGAGACATCGGCTCGCCGAGCCCCGCCCGCATCCAGATCTGGTTCGCCACCGCAACCGGTCCCTCCGTCGCGCAGAAGTCCCAGACGCCGTCCCAGTGGTCCGCACCACCGTCGAGCGGCGCGATGTGCGCGGTTCCGTTTCGATCCAGATCCAGGATCGGACCCCGGTCGAGGCGGGTGCGGTCATAGACCGAGAGGCAGTCGTACTCGCCGGGAGGGCCGGGATGGGTCTCCACCACACCGAGGTCCTTGCCGTCCTCGAGCATGGCCGCGACGACCAACCAGGAGAGGGTCTCCCGACCAGGGACCTCGCCGCTGCTCAGCCACAGCCCGCGCGTCGACAACGCCTCAGCGATCGAGGTCATCGGTCGCCCCGCGACGAGGACACAGGCTCTCCCTCCACGCCAGAAGCGTGGGCGACGCGACCCCGCTCAGTCAAGGTCGTTCCGAACAGGATTCGGCGTCGTCCGGGCTCCGCTACTCCGTGTGAGGGACGAGATCGATGCCGAGGCGGTGTTGCACCGCCTCGAGCACCTCGTCCGGCTCCGCCACCGCACCCGGGCCGGTGAGGTAGGCGTCGTACACCGCCTGGAGGAACCGGCCGGCGGCATCGATCACGGCGTTCGCCCTCGTCGACGCGAACGTCTCGAACGCGTGCTGCGCCCCCTTCAGCTCCAGGTAGTGGACGGGCTGCTTCGACACGCTCCGCAGGGCCTCGACGAAGGACCGAGCGTCCTCGACCGGCGCCAGGATGTCCTTGTCGCCGTGGATCACGAACATCGGCGGGGCATCGGCGTGGACCTGGTCGATCGGCGACGCCTCCGCCCACAGATCGGGACGCTCCTCCGGGTCGCACTTCATCACGATCGGAGCCAGGAACATGGACTGCGTGTCGGGTGGCCAGACTCCGTTGCGGTCGGTGAAGTCGTACACCCCGTAGAACGGCACGGCGGCCTGGACCGACGTGTCGGCCGACTCGAAGCCGGGCTGGTACCGCTCCTCGTCGCAGGTCAACGCCGTCAGCGCAGTCAGGTGCCCGCCGGCAGACCCGCCCGTCACCGTGACGAATCCGGGATCGACGCCGAGCTCGTCGGCGTGGTCACGGATCCACGCGATGGCACGCTTCACGTCGACCAGGTGATCGGGGAACGTGGCCAACGGGCTCAGCCGGTAGTCCACGTTGCAGCACACCCAACCCCGGCTCGCCATCAGGCGCATGAGGAGCTGCCCCTGACGCTCCTTGAAGCCGATCACCCACCCGCCGCCGTGGACCTGCACCAGCACGGGCCGCGGCTCACCGGCGACGTCGGCGACCGCCGGACGGACGATGTCCATCCGCAACGACCGGCCACCGGCCCTGGCGAACTCGATCCGCCGCTCCCACCGGACCGGGAGCGGATCGGACGTGTCGACGTCGACGAGGTCGCGGAGCGCGTTGCGCACCTCGTGACGGGCCGCGTAGCTCTGCCGGATGGTGGCGGCCATCCCTGCGGCGGTGGCGAGCGTGAGCACCATGCCGGCCTTGCCCGGTCGGGTCCGCAGCGCACCCCTCCGCAGGAACAGCGCCGACACGACGACCTCGATCAGGAGGATGTACGGGGCGAGCTCGATCGTGACCCAGCTCGCGAAGAAGCTCCACCCGAACAGGAGTCGGAAGCGGTTGCTCGGCCGGAACGCGTTGAGCGTGTACATGGCGTTGTTGATCGAGACACCCAGGTACGCCCAGCCGGCTCGTCGTTCGGTCCGGTTGTGTTCCGGCCGCGTGCGATCGGGCCGCGTGCGATCGGGCCGCGTGCGATCGGAGAGTCTGGCGTTCATCCCCCCAGTCTGCCGCCGAACGGGTCCGACCTCCGGCACGCCCTCGCCAGCGCCGACCTGCGGGCCGTAGCCTCGCGATCATGAGCAGCGTCGCCGACACCGCCACGAACGACTCCTCCTCCGACGGCGGCCCGCCCCGCCGGACCGATCACGGACTCCCGGCCGGGATCGACGACCTCCTCCGCAAGCGTTTGACCTCTCTCGTCGCGTCGTCCGGCGAGGTTCCCCCCGTCGGCAGCCACGCCCCCTTCACCGGCGACGCGATCGTGGAGCTCCCCCAGTGCAGCCCCGCCGACGTGCACGCCGCAGCCGAGCGCGCCCGCGTCGCTCAGGCCGTCTGGGCCGCGACGCCGATCTCGGAACGTTCACGGGTGTTCCTCCGCCTCCACGACTTGGTGCTCGATCACCGCGACACGTTCATGGACCTGATCCAGGTCGAGAACGGCAAGGCCCGACGCGACGCGTTCCTCGAGGTCGCCGACCTCGCCAACACCTGCCGGTACTACGCCCGCACCGCCGCCAGGGCACTCGCTCCGCGACGCCGCACCGGCCTGATCCCCGGGCTCACCGACGTCCACGAGCTGCACCACCCACGGGGCGTCGTCACGATCATCTCGCCGTGGAACTACCCCCTCAGCCTGGGCGCCGGCGACACCGTCCCGGCCCTGATGGCGGGCAACGCCGTGGTCCAGAAGCCCGACAACCAGACCGCCCTGACCGCGTTGTTCGCCCTCGATCTGGCCAAGCGGGCCGGTCTGCCGGACGACCTCTGGCAGATGGTCCTCGGTCGGGGATCCAAGATCGGCACCCCGCTGCTCGACATCGCCGACTACGTCATGTTCACCGGCTCCACCGAGTCGGGACGCAACATCGCCCGGCAGGCCGGCGAACGGCTGATCGACTGCTCGTTGGAGCTCGGCGGCAAGAACGCCATGCTCGTGCTCGACGACGCCGACCTGGACCGCACGGTCGAAGGCGCCGTGCGGGCCTGCTTCTCGTCCAGCGGCCAGCTCTGCATCTCGATCGAGCGCATGTACGTCGCCGACGCGATCCACGACCGGTTCGTGCCGGCGTTCGTCGACGCCGTGAAGGCGATGCGCATCGGCGCGGCCTACGACTACTCGGCGCAGATGGGGACGCTCACCTCGTCCGAGCAGCTCGACGTCACCTCCTCACACGTCGAGGACGCCGTCGCCAAGGGTGCGACGGTCCTGGCAGGCGGACGTGCCCGCCCCGACCTCGGGCCCTACTTCTACGAGCCGACCGTGCTCAGCGGGGTGACCGACGAGATGACCTGCTCGACCGAGGAGACCTTCGGCCCGGTCGTGTCCATCTACCGGTTCGGATCCGACGACGAAGCAGTCAGCCTCGCCAACGACACCCGCTACGGACTGAACGCGAGCGTGTGGAGCCGCGACGCGAAGCGGGGCCGCGACGTGGCGGCACGCCTGCGTGCGGGAACCGTGAACGTGAACGAGGCGTACGCGGCCGCGTGGGGCAGCATCGACTCCCCGATGGGCGGGATGGGCGACTCGGGCCTCGGCCGACGCCACGGCGTCGTCGGCATCACCAAGTTCACCGAGAGCCAGACGATCGCCCGTCAGCGCCTGATGAACCTCGCTCCCCCGCTGCGCCAGATCGGCGACGACGGGTTCGCGTCGGTCATGACCACCGCTCTCAAGCTGATGAAGCGGGCTGGCTGGCGCTGATCCGATCCGCCAGGAACGGCCGCGGCTGAGGACCCACCGGACCGAGCTCCGCCAGCTCCGCAGCGATCCGGGAGCGGTCGTCGTCACCGACGGCCGCCCAGAGCCCGGCGCATCTCTCCCACGCCGCCCGGCCCGCACCGACCTTCCCGAGTCGGCCCTCCCGACATGCTTCCCGGCCGGCGCGTATCGCGTCCCGGACATCCTCGAACGGCGCCGAACCGACCGCCGAGATCTCGTCCTCGTCGACGATCGCCACCACCATGTCGTCGTCGGACAGGTCCGGCGGTACGGCCACGGCTGCGCTGAACCCACCGTCGCGGACCCGGTCCCAGGTCTCGCGCATCGGCGCGTGCCCGATGAGCACCAAGCCATCGGCCCGGCGGACTCTCGCCCAACGTCCCGACGCAGACGGGTCCGTCGTTGTCACCTCGACCAGCACCGGGGAGACCCTCTCGACCCGCAACGGGACCGCGTCCCGGACCGCCAAGAGGTCGAGATCGAGCTCCGAGTGCTCCGCGGAGCCTTCCTCCGACGCCATGGGTGCACCGGCGGGCGTCGCCGCGGCAGCGCCGACGAGATCGGGCTCTGCAACCGATCGGACGATCGTGGTGTCCCGCCCGTCGAGCTCCTCGAGCCAGCCTCTGAGCGAGCGCAGCCCGTGGGAGAGGTCGGCTCCCACGCGTCCAGGGTCGTCCCGACCGTCCAGCAGGTCGACGAGGTCCCCGACCAGCCGTGGGTCCAGCTCCGCCACATCGAGCCGTTCGGTCGAGTCGGCGGCAACGACCACCGACTCGACCATCCACTCCCGCAGCGGGGCGAGCAGGTCACCGCCCGGGGTCCGTTGCACGCGCCTCAGGGCATCGACGCCCGCCGCGACCCGGGCGAGGGGCGGGACATCAGGATCGTCGATCAGGTCGACCAGCAGGAGCAGCTCGGCCATCGGTGAAGGCATCCACCCGCGACGGCGCGGCCACGGTGGTCGAACGGGGTCGTCGATCGTCTCCTCGGAGCGGGACACGACGTCGAGGGCACCGCCCAGAGCCATCGCC
>CAZNQK010000042.1:0-23361 GCA_964575165.1 uncultured Aquihabitans sp.
CCCTCACCCTCGTGGATGAGCCCGAGCAGGATGTGCTCGGTGCCGATGTAGTTGTGGTTGAGGAGGCGAGCCTCCTCCTGGGCCAACACGACCACCCGACGGGCCCTGTCGGTGAAACGTTCGAACACTGGGTGCCTCCCGGGACAACGTCGAATCAGTGTACTGCCCTCCCCCCGACTCCCGTTCGCCGCCTCCGGGGAAGCACTCAGCTCGGGTCGGAGCGACTCCGGTGGGGCCATGGGAGACACCGCCGGGTAAGTTCTGGGCCGTGGCCGACCAGAACCCTCTCCAGGTCATGCCGTCGATGGCGGACGACCTGGCGCGGGTCGAGACCCAGCTCATGGAGTCGGTGCGCTCCGGCGACGACTTCCTCACCGAGATCTCGTCGCACCTGATCGCTGCGGGCGGCAAGCGGGTCAGGCCCGGGTTCTGCCTCGCGTCGGCCGCCACCGCACTCGCCGTCGACGCCCCCGCCAGCGCCGAGGCCGTGACCGGCGGCGTCGCCGTCGAGCTCGTGCACCTGGGCTCGCTCTACCACGACGACGTCATGGACGAGGCCGTCATGCGCCGGACGGTCGACAGCGTCAACGCCCGGTGGGGGAACCTGAAGGCGATCCTCGCCGGCGACTTCCTGCTCGCCCGGGCGTCGGAGCTGGCTGCGGGCCTCGGGGTCGAGGTCGCCGGCCTGCTCGCAGCGACGATCGGTCGTCTCTGCGAGGGACAGGTGCTGGAACTGCGCCACGCGTTCGACACCGGTCGGACCGAGGACTCCTACCTGCGTTCGATCGACGGCAAGACGGCGTCGCTCCTCGCGTCGTCGTGTCGCATCGGCGGGATCGTCGCCGAGCTGCCCAGGGCCCACACCGATGCTCTCACCGAGTTCGGGTCGAGCTACGGCATGGCGTTCCAGCTCGTCGACGACGTCCTCGACCTGGTCGCCACCGAGGCCTACCTCGGCAAGCCGGCCGGACACGACCTCGAAGAGGGCGTGTACACGCTCCCGGTCATCCACACCCTCGCAGGGGCCAGGGGCGCCGAGCTGCGCTCTCTCCTCGGACGCTCGGACGGGATCGAAGGGAACGGGATCGAGGGGAACGGGACGGACGGAGTCCGGATCGAACCGGTCGACCGGGACCGTGCGATCGAGATCGTGCGTGACGGCGACGGCATCGGCGTCACGATCGCCCGCGCCCGCGCCTACGCCGACCGGGGTCGTGCAGCGTTGACGCAGCTCCCCGACAGCCCCGGCGTGGTCGGTCTGTCCGCTGCGGCGGACTACCTGCTCGACAACGTCGAGGCCGCCGCGGCCTGAGGCTACGGCCGGTTGCTCGCACCGGCCACCACGACTCGACTCACATCAGCCTGGTCGACTCCTCGACGCGGTGCTGGTGGAGCTCTGTGCCGGTCAGCGGGAGCCCGCCCATCGCTCCCATGAACTCCGCCATGTGCGGCGTCGCCATGTGCTCGGCCAGCGCCTCGTCGGACGCCCACTCCTCGTAGACGCGGAACACGCCCTTGCGCGTCGGGTCCGCCCAGAACCCGTAGGTGATGTTCCCGTCCTCGGCGAGGGTCGCCTCGACCAGCGGGCCGATCAGCTCGACGGCCGCGTCATGGCCCTCGGGCTCCATGGAGATGATGCCGCTCACGATCAACATGGACGGCACTGTAGAGCGACGGCACCGTAGCGACCGGCGCGCCCGGTCGGACCTGTTCAGCGGCCCCCGGGGCGGGTGACGTCGATCCGGTAGTCGGTCGGGCCGGCGCTGAACTCGACCCGGAACGCCTCGAAGCCGATCGGGAGCTGCTCGCCGGGTGCGACGGTCGTGCAGGACGGGCCGTCGGCGTCCAGGACGTGCAGCGTGATGAACCGTCCGAGGTTCTGGAGGAACCAGACGTCGCCCTGGGCGGCGAAGCAGCCCAGCACGCGGTGCAGGTGGTTGTTGCCGGCGTCGATCACCAGGTCGCCCGACCGGCCGAACGTGAGGGTCCGGTCGGGGTCGAGGACGATCTCCTCACCTTCGAACCCGACCGACAGCGCCCCCATCGGGGATCAGTCCACCCGCGTGTCGCCGGGGCGGCTCTGCTCCGGACGGAGCGTCGGGAACAGCACGACGTCGCGGATCGAGGTCGTGCCCGAAAGCAGCATCACCAGGCGGTCCATCCCCATGCCGACCCCAACCGTCGGCGGGAGTCCGTACTCGAGAGCACGCACGTAGTCCTGGTCGACGACCATCGCATCGGTGTCCCCACCCGCTCGCAGCGTCGCCTGCTCCTCGAAGCGCTCCTGCTGGTCGGCCGGGTCGGTGAGCTCGGAGAACCCGTTGCACAGCTCACGGCCGACGACGATCCCCTCGAAGCGTTCGACGAGCGCGGGATCGTCGCGGTGACGACGCGACAGCGGCGACACCTCCGCCGGGTAGTCCGTCACGAACGTCGGGTCCCAGATCGTGTGCTCGGTGGTCTTCTCGTACAGCTCGAGCAGCAGCTTGCCCGGCCCGTCGGACGGCTTGTGCGCCACGCCGTGGTCGTCGCACAGCCGCCGCAGGTCGTCGACCGGGGTGTGCACCGAGACGTCGACGCCGACCTGCTCGGAGGTGAGCTCGGCGAGCGGGGCACGACGCCACGGCGCCGACAGCTCGACGTACCGGTCGCCGTAGCCGACCGTCGTCGAACCGGTCAGCTCGACGGCCAGGTGGGCGACCAGCTCCTCGATCAACGCCATGTGGGTGTGGTAGTCGCCGTACGCCTCGTAGGCCTCGAGCATCGTGAACTCGGGGTTGTGGCGCGTCGAGATGCCTTCGTTGCGGAACACCCTGGCGAGCTCGAACACCCGCGTCATGCCACCGACCACCAGCCGCTTGAGGTACAGCTCCGGGGCGATGCGCAGGTAGAGGTCCTCGTCGAGCGCGTTGTGGTGCGTGCTGAACGGCGCGGCGAGCGCCCCGCCGGGGATCGGGTGCAGCACCGGGGTCTCGACCTCGGTGTACGCGCGGTCCTCGAGGAACCGACGCGTCATCGACATGACCTTCGAGCGCATCTCGAACGTGCGGCGGGCGTCGTCGGTCACCCAGAGGTCGACGTAACGCTGCCGGTATCGGGTGTCGGGGTCGCTGATGCCGTGCCACTTGTCGGGGAAGGCGCGGCGGGCGGGCGCCAGCAGGACCCACTCGTCGACCCGGACCGACAGCTCGCCGCGGCGGGTGGTCATGACCTCGCCGGTCACGCCGATCCAATCGCCGAGGTGCAGCTCGCCGAAGCCGTCGAAGTCGGGTGTGGTCGCCGACGGGGCGAACAGCTGGATACGGCCGGTGCGATCGGCGAGCGTGCCGAAGGCGAGGCGACCCTGCACCCGGCGCAGCATGAGCCGGCCGGCGACCGTGACCCGCTCGCCGGTCTCGGTCCCGGGCTCCAGGTCGGGGTGAGCCTCGGCGATCGAGGCCGCCGTTGCATCCGGCGAGTACGACACCGGCTGGGACCAGCCGTCGAGCCGTGCGGTGCCCGGACGGCCGGCCGGATCTGAGTGCTCGGACCCTCCGGAGACCTCGGCGCCGACCGCGCCGTCGGGTGAGTCGGTCACTGGTTCTTCTCCCAGATGAGGCGGAGGCCGTGCAGCGTCAGCCACGGCTCATCGTGCTCGATCGACGTCGTCACCGGAGCGATCAGGGACGCCAGGCCGCCGGTGGCGACGACCGTCGACTCGCCGATCACGTCCTCGATCCGGTCGCACATCCCGTCCACCATCGCCGAGTATCCGTACACCGCGCCGGACTGGATGGACTCCACCGTCGTCCGACCGATCACGCTGCGGGGTTCCACGAGCTCCACGCGACGCAGGGCGGCGGCCCGGCCGAACAGGGCGTCCATCGAGATCTCGATGCCGGGGAAGATCGCGCCGCCCATGTACTCGCCATCGGCCGAGATCACATCGAACGTGGTGGCGGTCCCGAAGTCGACGACGATCGTCGGCCCCCCGAAGAGGTCGTAGGCGCCGACGGCGTTGGCGATGCGGTCGGCACCGACCTCCCGCGGGTTCTCGTAGAGGACCGACATGCCCGTCTTCACGCCGGTCCCCAGGACCACCGGCTCGACGTCGAGGTAGCGCTCGCACATCCGTCGCAGCTCGAACGTGATCGACGGGACACCCGAGGACACGGCCACGCCCGTCACGTCGGATCGCAGCTCGAGGCCGCGTGTCTCGAGCAGCTGACGCAGCAGCAGCAGCAGCTCGTCGCTCGTCCGCTCCGCGTTGGTCGCGAGGCGCCAGTGGTCGAGCAGCTGGTGGCTGCGGTCACCGGAGTCGTAGAGACCGACGACGGTCTGGGTGTTGCCGGCATCGATCACGAGCAGCACTGGCGGTTCCTGTCTGTCTCTGGTGCGGGTCAAGGATGGCCCGGGAAGGTCCGACGGGCCAACGGAGAACGGGAACGGCTCACGTCGGCCGGGTCAGAAGAGGTCGAGTCCGATGTCGAGCGTCGGGGCGGACTTGGTGATGCGACCCACGGAGATCATGTCGACCCCGGTGCCCGCGTACTCACCGATCGTGTCGAGCGTGACCTCGCCCGACACCTCCAGCAGCGTGCGCCGGACGTGACCGCCCTGGCGGGCCCGTGCCGCAGCGACGCAGTCCCTCACCTCGGCAGGTGACATGTTGTCGAGCAGGATCGAGTCCGCGCCCGCGTCGAGCGCCTCGACGCACTGGTCGAGAGAGTCGCACTCCACGTGGACCGTCCGACCCGGCCACCGGTCCCTCGCCGCGGTCACCGCTGCGGTGATCCCGACGCCGCCCAGGTGGTTGTCCTTGATCAGGATCCAGTCAGACAGGTTCCCCCGGTGGTTGCGGCCGCCGCCGGCGCGGACCGCCGCCTTGGACAGTGCCCGCAGACCGGGGATCGTCTTGCGCGTGTCCCAGACCCGGGCGTCGCCTCCGACGGCCGCTGCGTCGACGTACGCGGCGGTGAGCGTCGCGATGCCTGACAGGAACCCGAGGAAGTTCAGGGCGGTACGCTCGCCGGTCAGGATCGACCGGTTGGGTCCGCGCACGACGCCGATCACCCGGCCCGTGTCCAGGCGGGCACCGTCGTCGAGCTCCCAGGACAGCTCGACGGACGGGTCGAGCTGCGCCCAGGTCTCGGTCGCGCATGCAGTCCCGGCCAGTACACCCGGGGTCCGGGCCACGAACCGGGCCTCGCCCTCCACGGACGGAACGAGCGCCACCGTGAGGTCGCCGAGCGGGGTCAGATCCTCGGCGAGAGCCCGGCGAACCGCGTCGGTGACCTCGTGGGCGGGTGCCTGCAGGTAGCCGGGGTCAGCTGGAGGTGTCATTCCCCGAGCCTGCCAGTCCCACAGCGTCGGAGACAGACGCAGAACGGGGAGGTCCGATCACCACCTGGCGGTGACGCTGCGCCGGGTCGGTGTCGGGATGGTCGATGCGCGAGTGCGTCCCCCTCGACTCCCTCCGGGCCAGAGCCGCTGCGACCAGGACACGACCGATCTCCACCAGGTTGCGCACCTCCGCCGTCGCAGCGTCGGTCGATCGACGGGGCAGGCGCGCCGCTGTGGCCCCGAGCAGGCCGGCGCAGCTGGTCAGACCCTCGGCCGAACGACGCACCCCGGCGTTCACCGACATCGCGTGCTGGACGACCCGGCGGATCTCCCCGACCATCACATCTCCGGCCTCCCCGGTCATGGCAGCCGCGTCCCCGGACGAGCCATCACCGCCGGTCGCCGGGGTCTCGTCCAACACGAGCGCCACACCCGAGATGTCGAGCGAGTCCGGATCTGCGTCGCTGTCGGCGCCGTCGGGGAAGCCCAGCACGCAGCGCATGGCTCCGGTCGCCTCGGGCCCGTCGGTGCCGCCGGCGATCGACTCGACCGCCCTCGGTCCGAACACCATCCCTTCCAGGAGGGAGTTGGACGCGAGCCGGTTCGCTCCGTGGACGCCGGTGCACGTCGTCTCGCCCGCAGCCCAGAGCCCGGGCAGCGAGGTCGCTCCCCGCAGATCGGTGAGGATGCCGCCGCACTGGTGGTGCGCTGCGGGGGCGACCGGCAGCAGGTCGTGGGCGGCGTCGAGCCCGACCCGGACGAGCGAGGCCGCGATGTTCGGGAAGCGGACGTCGAAGTGATCGAGGCCGGTGGCGTCGAGCCACACGTGGTCGGTCCCCTGCTCCGACATCTTCTCCAGGATCGCCCGTGACACCACGTCGCGGGGAAGGAGCTCGTCCACGAAGCGCTCGCCGTCGGCGCCGCGGAGTAGCGCTCCGTGGCCTCTCAGCGCCTCTGACAGCAGCGGTCGAGGCATGCCGTGGGTCGCCAACGCGGTCGGATGGAACTGGAAGAACTCGAGGTCCGCGACCGCGACCCCCGCACGCAGGGCCATGGCGACGCCGTCGCCGGTCGCCTCGAGCGGGTTGGTGGTCACCTCGAACAGCTGCCCGGCTCCGCCGGTCGCCAGCAGGAGGTGGCGGGCGCGCACCTCGGTCGGACCGTCGGGGCCCTGGACGGCGACGCCGATGCAACGGCCGTCCTCGACGAGCAGGTCGTGGGCGAAGGCGTGCTCGAACACCATCGCGGCGGTGGAGCGGACGGCTGCGACGAGCGCACGTTCCACCTCGGCTCCGGTCGCCGCTCCGGCGTGCACGACCCGTGCGACCGAATGGCCACCCTCCCGGGCGAGATCGAGGTGGCCGCGTTCGTCGCGGTCGAACTCGGCCCCCAACGCGATGAGCTCCTCGACCCGTCGCGGCCCTTCGTCGACGAGCACCTTCACGGCGTCGAGGTCGCACAAGCCTGCGCCGGCGGCGAGCGTGTCGGCGAGATGGAGGTCGACCTGCTCGGGGTCGCCCGGCAACGCTGCCGCCACGCCGCCCTGGGCCCATCGGGTGGTGGCCTGCTCCAGCAGGCCCTTCGTGAGGACACCGGTGCGCAACCGGTGGTCGCCAGCAGCCCGTACGGCCGCGGACAGCCCGGCCACCCCACTACCGAGCACCAACAGGTCGAGCGTCTCGCTCACCACGACGGATCTCCCTCGGACGGGTCGGGCCCCGGGACGGCCACGTTGTCGATGAGGCGGGCCCGACCGAAGCGCAACGCTCCGAAGAGACGGACGTCTGGACCTGCGACGACGGCGGGTTGGAGCGTGTCGGGATCCGCCACCTCGACGTAGTCGAGCTCTCCGAGGGGTGCCGCCTCGATCCGTCCTGCGACCGCGGCCCGAACCGTGTCGGCGGATCTCTCTCCGGCGGCGATCATCTCCGCTCCTTCGACGAGCGCTGCGTGCAGGACGGGCGCCACTGCCCGCTCCTCGGCGCTCAGGTACACGTTGCGGCTCGACATCGCGAGCCCGTCGGGCTCCCGGGCGGTGGGACATCCTTCGATCTCGACCGGGAACGACAGATCGGCCACCATGCGACGCAGGATCGCGAGCTGCTGGTAGTCCTTCTCGCCGAAGTAGGCACGGCACGGCCCGACCAGGTGGAACAGCTTGGCGACCACCGTGCAGACACCGGCGAAGTGCGTCGGCCGGGAGGCACCTTCCATCCGTCCGGCCAGGTCCGGCACTGCGACGGTCGTGAGCACCGCGTCGCGGCCGAGCGGGTACATCTCCGTCTCGGTCGGGACGAAGGCGACGGCGGCGCCGGCCTCCTCGGCGATCCGGATGTCGCCCTCGGCGTCCCGCGGGTACGCAGCCAGGTCCTCGGTCGGGGCGAACTGGAGGGGGTTGACGAAGATCGACAGGACCACCACACCGGTCTCCGCTGCCGCTGCCCGTACGAGGGAGGCGTGGCCGTCGTGCAACGCACCCATCGTCGGGACGAAGCCCACCGTCCGACCGTCGCCACGTTCGGCGTCCAGGACCGCGCGCAGCTCGGCGGCCGTCGTCACGGTCCGGATCACGTCGGCCACGGTAGCCCCGGGCCTCCCCGTCGACCGGCCAGTGGGCCTCCCGGCCGACGCGGGTAGTCTCCGACGTCCGGCCCTGACCGATCACCGGCCCGAGCTCCCATGCCTGCCGACGTCCCGCCCGCACTCCTCGCACTCGCCGGCCTCGGCGTGGGCTTCGTCGTGGGGCTCACCGGGATGGGCGGCGGTGCCCTCCTGACGCCCCTCCTCGTGCTGTTCTTCGGAGTCGACCCGACCAAGGCGGTCGGCAGCGACCTGCTCGTGTCGCTGCTCATGAAGCCGGTCGGCGGCGGCATCCACCTCCGACGGGGCACGGTCAACCTCCGGATCGTCCTCTGGCTGTCGCTCGGGTCGGTGCCAGCTGCGTTCGTCTCGGTCTGGGTCTTCGCCACCTTCTTCGCCGACGACCTGAACACGGTCATCCAGTACGCGGTCGGTGCAGCGCTCCTGGCCGCCTCGCTCGGCCTGGTCGCCAAGGGGGCGTTCGCCACCCGCAAGGGAGTCATCCCCGACGACGGTCTGTCCGAGCTGCTCGTGCGACCGCTGCCGACCCTCCTCGTCGGGATCTTCGGCGGCATCGCCGTGGGGATCACCTCGGTCGGATCGGGATCGCTGATGGTGCCGCTGCTCCTGATGCTCTACCCGCTCCTGACCTCGCGGCAGCTCGTCGGCACCGACCTCGTCCAGGCCGTCCCGCTGGTGGCGGCCGCGGCGCTCGGGCACGCGATGTTCGGACACGTCGGGATCGACCTGACCATCGCCCTGCTCGTCGGAGCCCTTCCCGGGGTGTGGATCGGGGCACATGTGTCCTCCCGGGCCCCCGACCACCTCATCCGCCCGCTGCTCGCCGTGGTCCTCATCGTGTCCGGCCTCAAGATGCTGGGCGTGAGCTCGATCGTCGTCGGAGTGATCGGTCTCGTCCTCGCCGTCGGAGCGGGCACCGTCATCGTCAGGAGCCACAAGCACTCCCGCTCCACCGCCCACGTCCCCGCAGGGGTCGAGGACGGCTGAGCCCGGATCGATCCGTCCCGTGCGCCTCACGTCTCCACGGGTCGATCCCACGCCGGAGCCCGGAGCGGCCCCGGCATCAGATCGCCGGGACGTCCCGACCGGCGAGACGTGCCGCCTCGACCGCCATCGAGCGATAGGCGTCGCGCTCATCGGCGGGGAGCGCGTCCAGGTGCGCCCGGACCGTCGCCCAGTCGTCCCGGGCGACCGGGCCGGTGAGAGCCGCCGCGGGACCCAGCTCGGCCACGTTGGAGATGCTGCCGATGGCGAGGCCGAGGTACGCCTCGACCGGCACGCCCACCGTCGACGCGAGCCGCTCGACCTGGCCCATCAACGCCACGATGTGGTTCGACGCCACCACCGCCGCCGCGTGATAGGTCGCCCGCCTGTCCTCCGGCGGCTCGACGACCCGACCTCCGAGGTCACCGACCACGTCGAGGACGAGGCTCCGAGCCTGATCGTCCACGGCGGCCACACCGAACCAGGCGCCGTCCCGGAGCCGGACCGCGCCCACCGCCGGCGACGGGAGCGACACCAGGGGGTGGATCGACGCCCGGTGGGGATGCGCTGCGAGCACGTCGAGCGTCAACGCCCCGGCGCAATGGGCGACCACCGCCTCCGACCGTGGCTCCA
Source organism: uncultured Aquihabitans sp. (assembly GCA_964575165.1). Taxonomy (GTDB): domain Bacteria; phylum Actinomycetota; class Acidimicrobiia; order Acidimicrobiales; family Microtrichaceae; genus Dermatobacter. The sequence continues at coordinate 9,541 of CAZNQK010000042.1, forward strand.
CCGCCTCGGCCACCTCGGCCAGCGCCGCGTCGGGCACGCACAGGAGGAGAAGGTCGATGCCCGCCGCCGCGCCGTCGAGCGGCACTCCCCTGACCAGCAGCTCGACTTCCCACCCCGCCTCGCCCAACGCCAGGGCGAACGCTCCTCCGGTCCGACCTGCACCCACGATCCTGACCGACCTCGGCGGGCCAGCGGCCCGGGCGTTCCCGGCGTCGGCACCGGTCACAGGGGATCGACCGACCGCACCGAACCCTCGGAGAGCTGGAGGTCGCGCTCCGACACCAACTCGGGTGCCAGGTCCCGCAGCGGGGCCAGCACGAAGCGGCGGTCCTTCCACCGGGGATGCGGGATGGTGAGGGTCTCGTCGTCGAGCTGCACGCCGTCCATCCAGACGATGTCCACGTCGAGCGTCCGCGCTCCCCATCGCTCGGCACGGACGCGCCCGGCGTTGGCCTCGATCCGGTGGCAGATGGCCAACAGCGCTCGAGGTGCGATCGGGGTGTGGAGCTCGACGACCACGTTCAGGTAGCTGCCCTGGTCGCCGGGACCCCCGACGGGGTCGGTCTCGTAGACCGGCGACACAGCCACCACGTCGGGCAGCGAGTCGACCGCCTGCGACAGGTGCTGGCGACGGTCGCCCAGGTTGGAACCGAGGGAGAGGAACGTCCGGACAGCGGAAGTGCTCACGGGCGGTCCAGCGTCGTGGATCGCCTCGATCGGCGGATCCGCACACCGCTCGTCGCCAGGTCATGGGGGACGGGCGGTCGGAGCTTGCGGACCGCGACCACGACGGCGTCGATGCGTCCGTCGCAGTCGAGGACGGCGTCGGCCATCTCCGCCGCCAGCCGTTCCAGCAGCTGCGGCCGGGTCCCGGCGACCACGTCGGCGATCAGGTCGCACACGGCTCCGTAGTCGACCGTGGCGTCGAGGTCATCGGTGATCCCCGCAGCGGTGAGGTCGACCTCGACGTCGAGGTCGACCTCGAGCGGCTGGGCACGCTCGCGCTCCTCGGGCAGGACCCCGACCACACCCACGCAGCGGAACCCGCTGATCTCGATGCGATCCACGTGGATGGAGGTCTCCGCTTCCGGCAGGTTCATCGAACGGCGTCGGGCGTCAGTCCCGATCGGCGACGAGTCGGGCGGCCTCGTTCACGACCGTTCGACCCTCGGCGTCGATCTGCCGTCCGGTCAGCCGCTCGATGAGCGTGATGGCGTGCGGCGGCTCCGGCACCATGGCGGACCACACCAGGTACCCGGCCATCAGACCGACCATCCGGTCCGACAACTCGTCGCCGTGCACGACGACCCGCTTGCGGGAGCCGAGCAGCTGACGGAGTCCGCCGTAGATGCGCTCGAGGTACCGCGGCAGCTCCTCCGACGACGGATAGGGCCAGTGCATCCAGGTGACGCCCATCTCGTCGTAGTTGTGGAGGTTGTGAGGTGCGGGTGACACGGAGACGACCAGGTCGAAGCCCTGCTCCCGGATCCAGATGATCTCCTCCTGGCGCCGGACCTTGCGGTGGTTCGCACCGAACCCGCCGGGGCGTTCGCACACCGCCAGCTGGTCCTGGATGATCCAGTGGAAGTGCCGAGGAGGGATTCCCTGTGCCCACTTGCCCTTGGCTGCCAACTCACACCTCCTCTGTTGCCGGCACCTCTGTTGCCGACACGGCCTCGGTCCTGGGCGCGGTCGCCGACCTGGACGCTGTCGGCGATCCCGACGCGGCGACGACGGCTGCGGCACGCACGGTGTCGCCGACATCATGCACCCGTACCATGCGTGCGCCGACGATCATGGCCCACGACGCCGTGTTCAGCGAACCGGTCAGCCGGTCCTCCATCGGGACCGGCTCGACCACGTCGAAGACGGCGTCACCTCCCGTCGGTCCAGGGTGGGCGACGAGGCCCGCGTCTGAGCGTGCGGCGAGCACCCCGAGGGAGCGCTTGCGGCTGGTGCCGACCACCACGGGTGTGTCCGACTCGACCAGCTCGTCCAGCCTGGCGAGGAGCGCGAGGTTGTGGGCCGTCGTCTTGCCGAAGCCGATGCCGGGATCGGCCCAGACCTCCGTCACACCAGCGGCACGGGCCCGATCCACCCGGTCACGCAGGAACGCACCGACCTCCGAGACGACGTCGCCGTAGCTCGGTCGGGCCTGCATCGTGGTCGGGTCGCCGAGCATGTGCATCGCCACCCAGCCGACCCCGAGCTCCGCTGCGACTGTCCACAACGTCGCCGCCACGTCGTTGATCAACGTCACCCCGACGGCGACGGCGGCACGGGCTGTCGACTCGTTGCGGGTGTCGATCGACAGCCGTACGCCGGCCCGGGCGCACGACTCGGCGATCGCGTCCAACACCGGCAGCACGCGTCGCTGCTCCCTCACCGGGTCGACGACCACGGCACCCGGTCGTGTCGACTCGCCGCCGACGTCGATCACGTCCGCCCCCTCCGAGACCATCTCGAGCGCTCTGGCCACCGCTGCGTCGACCGACTCGTGGCGGCCGCCGTCGGAGAAGGAGTCGGGAGTCACGTTGAGCACCCCCATGACCAGAGGGCGCTCCGAGCTTCTCGGGATGGTCCCCGGCGTCGCCCGGGTCAACGGCGACGACCCGAGTCGATGAACTGCATGGCCTCCATCCGGGCCGACACGTCGTCGCGGAAGATGCCCCGGACCGCGGACGTCACCGTCGAGGTACCGGGCTTGCGGACCCCGCGCATCGACATGCACAGGTGCTCTGCCTCGATCACGACCAGGACGCCACGGGGTTGGAGCGTGTTCTCGATGGCGTCTGCGACCTGCGTGGTCAGCCGCTCCTGCACCTGCGGACGGTGTGCATAGCCCTCGACCAGCCGGGCCACCTTGGACAGGCCGGTGACCCGACCGTCGACGTTCGGGATGTAGGCGACGTGAGCGTGGCCCGAGAACGGCACGAGGTGGTGCTCGCACATCGAGTAGAGCGGGATGTCACGCACCATGATCATCTCGTCGTGACCGGCGTCGAAGGTGACCTTCAGGTGCCGGGCGGGCTCCTCGTGGAGACCGGAGCACGTCTCGGCGAACATGCGTGCCACCCTCTCGGGTGTGTCCTGGAGCCCGTCGCGGTCAGGGTCCTCGCCGATCGCCTCGAGGATCTCCCGCACGGCCCTGGCGATCCGGACCTGATCCACGCCGTCCGGTGACGCGGGCGCGACCGGATCGATCCTGTTCAAGTCGGTGTGGTCGTCGAGCGTGGTCATGGGTCTCCCAGGGCCGACAGGAGTCCGGCCAGTTCGTCGTCGGCCACCGTCTCCCGCTCGAGCAACGCCGCCGCGAGGCGCTCCAGTCCGGGTCGGTGCGCCTCGAGGATACGACGCGCGCGGTCCTGCGCCTCCTCGAGCAGCCGCGACACCTCCTCGTCCACCCTCGCCGCGAGCTCGTCGCCGTGATCGGCCCGCTGACGGGACTCGAGGCCGAGGAACGGCTCGGCGTCGTGGCCGACCAGGCGACGCGGACCGAGCTTGTCGCTCATGCCGTACTCGGTGGTCATGGCGGTGGCGAGCCGGGTGGCCCGCTCGATGTCGTCGGCCGCTCCAGTGGTCGGCTCGCCGAACACGACGTCCTCGGCGGCCCGACCGGCGAGAGCGACGGCGAGCTGGTCCGACAGCTCCGCGAGGGTGTGGAGGTGCCGATCGTCGGTGGGGAGCAGCACCGTGTAGCCGAGCGCCGCGCCCCGGGCCACGATCGACACCTTGTGCACGTCGTGGGCGTGTGGCAGCAGGTGGCTCACGATCGCGTGACCCGACTCGTGCACCGCCACGAGGCGGCGCTCCGACTCGGAGAGGATCCGGCTCCGCTCCGGACCTGCCAGCACCCGGTCCACCGCCGCGTTCAGGTCGACCGCCGCCAGGCGATCGGCGCCTCGCCTGGCGGCCAGCAGCGCCCCTTCGTTGACCAGGTTCGCGAGATCGGCACCGGTGAACCCCGGGGTCCGCCGGGCGAGGGTCGCGACGTCCACGTCGTCCGCCAGCGGCTTGCCCCGCAGGTGGACCGACAGGACCGCTTCCCTGCCCCGCAGGTCGGGAGCGTCGACCGGGATCTGGCGGTCGAACCGTCCGGGTCGGAGGAGCGCAGGGTCGAGGATGTCCGGTCGGTTCGTGGCCGCGATCAGGACCACGCCGTCGGTGCGCGCGAACCCGTCCATCTCGACGAGCAGCTGGTTGAGCGTCTGCTCCCGTTCGTCGTGGCCACCACCGAGGCCGGCGCCACGGTGGCGGCCGACAGCGTCGATCTCGTCGACGAAGACGATCGCCGGAGCCTTGTCGACCGCCTGGCGGAACAGGTCACGGACCCTGCTGGCGCCGATGCCGACGAACATCTCGACGAAGTCCGACCCGGACAGGCTGAGGAACGGGACGCCCGCCTCACCGGCGACCGCACGGGCGAGCAGCGTCTTGCCGGTGCCCGGAGGCCCGACGAGCAGCACCCCCTTGGGGATGCGGGCACCGAGGCGACGGAACCGATCGGGGTCACGCAGGTACTCGACTACCTCGCGCAGCTCGGTGACCGCCTCGTCGGCACCGGCGACGTCCGCGAACGTCACGTCCCCGCTGCGGTCCTCACCAGCGGTGCGGGCACGACCGAAGCGCATCGCCTTGCCGCCACGCTGGAACTGGAGCACGAACCAGACGAACACGCCGACGATCAGGAACGTGGGCAGCAGGCCGAACACGATGTCGCCGACGAGGTCGCTGTCGGAGCCGTCGACGTCGGCCTCCACACCGTGGTCCAACAGGTCCTGTGTGAGTCGTTCGCCGTACGCCTCCGGGAACGCCGTGCGGTACCGGGTCCCGTCGGTCAGCTCGCCCTCGACGGTGGAGCTCGCGTCGTAGATGGTGGCGGTTCGGACCTCGTCGTCAGCGAGTCGCTCCTGGAACTGGTCGAGCCGGAGCTCCTCTGGCGAGGGCTCACGACGGAGGACGGTGACCACGACGACCGCCACGACCGCGACCGCGACCGCGACAGCGGCGAGGACCACCCGACCTCGGGTCCAGGATCCCTTGCTGCGACCGGCTCGGTCAGCCGCCGGCGAATCGTCCCCGACGGGCGACTCGGGCGGATCGGGCGGCTCGGACCTGGACACCGGCGCCAGGGTAGCGACGACCCGCATGTTCAGGGCACCGACACAACCGCGGTGGTCGGTACCATCACCGACGACGGGACCCGAGATGACCGACGATGCCGAGCGCCCAGTGCCCGCTGCCGCGGAGCCGAGATCGTCGGGCGCACGCGACGCGGATCCGGTCCGATCGATGGTCCGGGCACCCACCTCGCTCCTGAGGTTGCTCTTCGGAGTCGTCGTCCTCGCGTTCGGCGTGCTCACCGCCTGGCGCTTCACCAACACCATGGCGGCGATGAACATCGACTGGGAGAAGGTGTCGCACCTCCTGCCGGCATGGATCAGAGCGATCCCGCTCGTGATCGTCGGCCTCACGTTCGTCCTGGTACCTGTCGTGGTGAACGTCCAGCTCATCCGCTACCGACGCGGACGGCTGCTCGTGATCGTGAACCTCGCAGCGATCTCGGCGTTCGTGCTGAGCGAGGTCCTCGTCTCGGTGCTGACTCGCCGGCCACCGTCGCTGTTCCCTCAAGCGTACGGCTCGGGTGGTGGCGAGTCGCTGAACGATCCGCTGTTCGCCGCGTTCGTGGCGGCGTTCATCGTCGGGGTCCCCTACCTGGCCAGACCCACCCGGCGGCTCGCTGTCGGTGTGATCGTCCTGAGCCTGCTGGCGGCGTTGGGATTCGCCGACGTCCCGGCCATCGCCTGGCTCATCGACCTGGGAACCGGGATCACCTGCGGCGCAGCGTTGGCCCTCCTGTTCGGCACACCCGACAGCGCACCGGACCGGGGCGACCTGGTCGACGCGCTCGGCCGCTCCGGGATCGACATCACCGACATAGCTCCGGCTGCGGTGGATGCCCGCGGCTCGACTCCGTGGCTGGGGACGACGGTCGACGGTCGATCGGTCTTCGTGAAGGTCCTGAACCAGGACAACCGCTCCGCCGATCTGATGTTCCGGGCGTTCCGGGCCCTGTTCCTGCGCAACACCGGCGACGAGCGCCCGATGTCGTCTCTGCGGCGCTCCGTCGAGCACGAGGCGCTGCTGTCGTTGAGGGCGACCGCAGCCGGCATCCCGACACCGGAGCTGCTGACGGTCTCGGAGATCGGCAACGACGCGATGCTCCTTGCGTTCGAGGCGATCGACGGCGACTCCCTAGACCGCGTCGCCGACGACGACCTCACCGACGACGTCCTCGACGCTGTGTGGACACGGGTCGCTCAGCTCCAGCGGAACGGCATCGCTCACCGCGACCTCCGCCTCGCCAACATCTTCACCGGCAGCGACGGTGAGCTGTACCTCATCGACTTCGGCTTCGCCGAGCTCGCTGCGTCGAGCCTGCTGCTGGACACGGACCTCGCCGAGCTCATCGCGTCGACCACCCCTGCCGTCGGTGTGGTCAGGGCCGTGGAGGCTGCCGAGAGGGCGTTCGGCGTCGCCGGCCTCCGCAGGGCGCTCCCCCGTCTCCAGCCGTCGACGCTCGGTGGAGCGACGCGTGCGGCGCTCAAGGAGTCGGGGCAGCTCGAGGCGTTGCGATCGGAGGTCGAGTCACGGGCCCAGGTGCCGGAGCCAACCTACGCAGGAGTCGTGCCGACTGCTGCGGCCGTGCCGATCGCCGTGTTCACGATCCTGACGATCGCCGCAGTCGTCGGGGCGGTCGTGATCTCGGGAGGTCCCGAGGTGGTCGCCGGGATCACGGCGTGGAAGCACGCCGTGTGGCTCCTCGTCGCTGCCGCCATCGGCTTGGCATCCGCCGTGATCTCGATCCAGGGGTCGCTGCGCGACCCCCTGGATCCGCGTTCGGTCCTGGGCGCCCGCCTGGCCATGACCTACGGCGACGCTCTCCGGCCGCTGCACTCCGCCGCGGTGGCGATCCGGGTCGCGTTCCTCCGCTCCAGAGGCGTCGACACCACCGCAGCGCTCGGCTCGACCGGCGTGGCGTTGGCGTCGCGTGTCGTCACGGTGCTCGCCGTCGCCTACCTCGCAGTGCGGATCTCCGGGCGCGACGGCGCCATCGGGGTCGAGGTCACCCCCGATCCGCTCTGGGTGGCCGTCACGATCCTCATCGTGGTCGCCGGGCTCGCCAGCAATGCGACGCCTCCGCTGCGCCGCATCGTCGCCCGGGACGTGGCTCCCGCACTTGGAGAGGCGGGCAGCGGGCTGAAGTCGCTGACCGGCCACCCGAGTCGGATCGCCAGGCTCGTCCTCGGCGCGCTGTTCGTCTCGTTCGCGGCGATCGGCGTCCTGGTCGCCGCTGACCGCGCCGCCGGCGGGACGCTGGACCCGCCGTCAATCGCCCTCACCGTCCTGGTGGTGACGCTCGTCTGCGGCCTACTGCCGGTCCCGGGCGGTGCCGGAATCGCCGAGGCGGGGATGATCGCGGGGCTGGTCCTGCTCGGCGAACGACCTGGCGTGGCGATCACTGCGGTCGGCCTCGCCCGCCTGGTGACGATGTGGCTCCCGATGGCCGCAGGGGCCCGGGTGCTGCGGAAGATCTCCCGAACTCGGGTCGTCTGACACCCACATGCGGCGCGAGATGACCCGAGTTCAGGTCGCATTGGGCGCGGCGAGACGACCCGGGTTCGGGTCGCATGGGGCGCGGCGAAGACGACCCGGGTTCGGAGCTGATCAGTCGCCGCCGTCGGCGGTGTCGGGGTCGTAGACCGCCAGATAGCGCAGGTTCCGGTAGCGCTCGGCCACGTCGAGTCCGTAACCGATCACGAAGTCGTTCGGGATGGTGAAACCGACGTAGCGGACACCGAGACCCTCGAGGTCCGCCGACTCGCGGGCGAGCAGGGCGCACACCTCGAGACTCGACGGGCCACGGGCCTCGAGGCTGCGGCGCAGGTAGCGCAGGGTCAGGCCGGTGTCGACGATGTCCTCGACCAGGATGACGTCGCGGTCGTGGAGATCGACCTCCAGGTCCTTCACCAGACGCACGACACCCGAGGTCCGCGTGGTCGCCCCGTAGGAGGACACGGCGATGAAGTCGACCTCGACGGGCAGGTCGATGCTGCGAGCCAGGTCCGTCAGGAACACGTACGCGCCACGCAGGACGCACACCAGCAACGGTGCTCGACCCGCGTAGTCCTGGGTGAGCTGGGCACCGAGCTCGCCGATCCGTCGCGCGAGCTGCTCCTCGGTGAGCATGACCCGACCGATGGCCGGATCGTCGTCCAGGGAGGGGTTGACCGCCGGATCCATGGCCGCCGACCCTATCCCCCGTCGGTGAGGCGCTCCCCACTCGACGCTCACCAACCCACCCAGCCAGCGTTCTGTGTGCATCTCACGTCGCTCTGCGACGTGAGATACACACAAAATCCAGGGGGCAGGACCACTCAGCCGCGTCCGAGGGAGAGTCGACCGCCCGAACGACGGAGGTGCCACCGACCCGACACGTCACATCCGACCGCGGCACCCCGTGCGACCCCGAGCATCCGTTCGAACGCCGCGGCGTCGGGAGGGAGCGATCCCGTCTCACCCATCCACCAGCGACGCAGCGCGGCGACCGCCAGCGGCTCCGGCGCAGCGGCCAACGCGTCCGCGTCGGTCGGGTCGATCCCGCCGCTCAGGTCCTCGAGCAGGTCCGCCTGCGCCGAGGACTGCTCGGCGAACCGGCACAGCAGCGGGACCACATCACGTCGGGCGACGTCGTCGAGTAGGGGCAGCACCTCGTGGCGGATCCGGTTGCGGGTGTGCACGGGCGACTCGTTGGTCACGTCGTCGACGGTCTCGAGCCCGAGCCGCACGCACAGGTCACGCGTCTCGCTCCGACGGATCCGCAGCAGCGGGTGGCGGTCGGGGCGCATCGCTGCCATGCCCCATGGGCCCGTGCCCCGGATCAGGCGGAGCAGCACGGTCTCGGCCTGATCATCAGCGGTGTGGCCGAACAATGCGTCGGGTCCCAGCGCAGCGTGGCGGGCCGAACGGGCCCGGGCTTCGAGGCCGGGCCCGGGCTCGACGGGAGCCGACACCGCCCGGAACCCCGCCCCCAGACGTTCGGCAGTTCGTGCCACGACCGCGGCCTCCTCAGCCGAGCCCTCCCGGAGCGCGTGATCGACGTGCACCGCGGTGGCCTGCAGTCCGGACGCGACCGCCAGCACCAGCAACGCCGTCGAGTCGCACCCACCCGACACCGCGCACACGACGTCGGTCCCTGCCACGGGGAAGGTGCAACGCTCCAGCAGTCCTTCGATCCCGACCGGAATCGGGCTCGGCTCCCTGCCGTCGTCGGACCGAGACGACGGTTCCGAGTCGACCGGAGCCCATGGCTCCGGCGCACCGCCATCGGGCACTTCAGGCCACTGACGGCTCGGCGGCCACCCGGCGCAACCACCGCTGTGGCTCACGGATCTCCACCATGGTCGGAAGCAGCTCCGGTCGTTCGAACACCCGGTTCAACAGCGTCGGGCCGCCCTGCTCCTCGACCGCGGCGATGAAGGCCTCGCCCTGCTCGTACTGGGCGAGCTTGGCCTCCAGACCGATCAGGCGCTGGAGCAACCGGGTGGCGAGGTTCATCTCCCGGCGACGCGCTCGAAGCACCCGGGCGAAGCGCTCGGCCGACGGCACTAGGTCGGTGGCGGCGCGATCCATGACCACGTCTCCGTGACCCTCGAGCAGGCTCATCAGCCCCCCGACCTTGTCCATGGTCTCGCGCTGCGCCGGTGACGCGAACAGAGCGGCGATCCCACCGTCGTCCAGCGGGTTGGACCGGGTCCGCACTCCCTCGGCGATGCGACCGACGGCGACGAAGAACCGACGGGGGTCGGTGTCGGTCTCCTCGATGAGCTCGTTGACGAGTCCGAGGAAGTGCGCCCGCAACCACGGCACACCCGTGAACTGCGTGCGGTGCGTGACCTCGTGCAGCGCCACCCACAACCTGAACTCGCGCGGCGGGAAGGAGTGGCGCTTCTCCAGGGCCAGGATGTTCGGCCCGACGTAGTAGACGAGGTCCTGTTCCTCGGGATCCTCGTCCTCGAGCACGAGCAGGTCGTACTGACCGAGAACACGGGTCGACATCCAACCGAGGAGGGCTCCGAGCTCCGCTCCGGCCACCTTCCCCGACACCTCGGCCGCCGGACCCTCGAGCTCCTCCAGGCGCGACAGCAACGGTCGGAGCATGCGCTGGTAGCTCGCCAGGTTCGCCCTGACCCAGTCGAGACGGTCGACCACCCTGGCCCGAGCCGGACCTGCCATCGATCGGAAGCCGGTCTCGGACTCGACCCGGGGCTGGGCGATCGCCGTCAGCTCGGTGAGCTCAGCCGCCATCCCGTGCGCATGGTAGGACGCCGAGAACGGCTCCTCGCCGGCGATCCGGGCCGCGACCCGCTCAGCGATCGCCCAATCGATGGAGGTGCCCAATGCGGGACCCGCCGTGGCGGGTTCAGCCCTCGTCGCTGGGGAAGCGGGTCGAGGTCACCCGGAAGAAGTAGCCGAGCAGCACCGCGACCACCACGACGATCGCCCCGAGGGCGATCGGGACGGCCAGCCAGTAGTGCCAGACGGGTGAGTTCGCCAGGACGGCTGCTGCGTACATGGACGCCACTCTAGGAGCCGTCGGGGCCCGAGGGCACACCCGAGCCGACGGCATCCCCGGGTGGATCCGCAGACGGATCACCACCAGAGGCGAGCGTCCGCAGCATCGAACAGAAGCGCTCCCGGATCTCCGGTGGCACCTCCTCCACGCAGCGCGTCGCGATCACCCGTCGCAGCTCGGTCTCGAAGTCGAACGCCTCGAGGCACGGCGAGCAGCGCCGGAGGTGCGTCTCGAGGCGGACCATCGTGGTGTCGTCGAGCTCGCCGTCGAGGAACGCGTACAGCTCGGCCACGGCCTCGCGGCACTGGGGATCGGCTCCGAAGGCACCTGCTCCGATGTGGGGCGCGGCGCCGCCCGGTCCTGACGGGGTCAGCGGCTCGTCGGTGGAGCTGGGGGGCGGGGGAACGGACATGGGACGACTCGGGACGGGCAGATCCTACGGCTCGACGACGACCGGATCCCGGTCGGCGAGCCCGCGCTCGACGGCGAAGTCGTGCAGAGAGCGCTGGAGAGCACGCCGTCCGCGGTGCAGGCGGCTCATCACCGTTCCGATCGGCACCTCGAGGATGTCGGCGATCTCCTTGTAGGAGAAGCCCTCGACGTCGGCGAGGAGCACGGCCATGCGGAACTGCTCGGGAAGTGCGTCGAGAGCGTCGGTCACGTCGGACTCGGTGATGCGGTCCATCAGGACGTCCTCGGCGCTCCTGCCGAGCGACGCCGCTTCGAGGCCGCCGATCCGCCGGTAGAGATAGAGCTCCTCGACGTCGTCGAGCTCGGTCTGCTCGGGCCGACGCTGGCGTGCCCGATAGGTGTTGATGAACGTGTTGGTGAGGATCCGGTAGAGCCACGCCCGGAGGTTGGTGCCGTCGGTGAAGTTGGGGAACCCGCGGTACGCACGCACGAACGTCTCCTGGAGGAGGTCCTCGGCGTCGGCCGGGTTGCGGGTCATCCGGAGGGCGGCCGCGTAGAGCTGGTCGACGAACGGTTCGACCTGCTGCGCGAACGTCGACGGATCGGCCATGGGCGATCCACCGTAGGACAGGAGGGTGACGGTGTCAGGGGGTGACGGTCACCCGGAGACACGCTGAGGGCCGAACAGCGTGGCTCCGGCGTTCAGGATCGGTCCTGGCGGGGACGCCCCGTCGACGTCGCGTAGAAGTCCTGGCTGCGGATCCACTTGCCGCAGGCGCTGCACCGGGTCGCTGCACCGGCGCAGAGACCCCGGCAGTGGCGGCACTCCGTTGTGCTGCTCATGGCCGTCCTCCGTTGTCGACCGACCGGGTGGACCGGCCGGCTTCGTCGTCGCCCGTACGGGGCGAACCCCTACCGTGACGCAGAGGCTCCTCACAGTCAACAGGGTCGTTCGGCCCTTTCCACGATCATCCGGGTGTCGAGCTGAGGGATTCGCGCGTCACCCCAGCGTGTCCCGGTCTCCCGCAGTCCCGACGAGCGGTGTCAGTCGCCCTGACGGGAGCGACGGCTCCAGAGGTGCAGCACCACTCCGAGGACGAGCAGCAGCGCGCCGATCAGCGCCACCGGCGCCGAGTTGCGGCCCGTCATCGCCAGCTTGGCAGCGTTCGGGTTCGTCGCGGTGGTGTCGGCCACGTTCGGCGCCGGTGCCGGAGCGATCGTGGTCTGACCGGCGACGGTGGGCGTCGAGGTGGCGGGAGAGACCGTGGGCGCCGGGACGGCGGTCGACGCCGTCGTGGTGGTCGACGACGTCGCTACCTCGTTGCACTTCTCGGGCGGCATGTACTGCTGAGAGGTGCTGGTGTCGCCGGGGAACAGCAACGGGCCGTGCCACGGTCCCTCGGGGGCGATCACCTTCGGGCTCTCCCCTGTGATCACGTCGAACTGGAGGGGGGTGCACTCCTTGGCGAAGGTGATGGTCGTCACCGACGCTCCGGAGATGGTGAAGTCGCGGCGTTCGACGAGCGTCTGGGGCCACTGACCGTTCGCCGGCATCCGGTAGGCGACGGCTGCCGCGGCGATGGGAGTGCACGGCGCCGTGGCGCTGGTGACGACGAGACGGAAGTGATCCGCACTCGAGGCCGTGTTGTAGGTCATCTGCGCCTGGGCGAACGGGTTGCAGTCACCGCCGGACGGCAGTGCCTTCTGCTCGATGGAGACGATGGCCTTGCCCCCTTTGCCACCGGGCTCGGCGCCGGCGACCGCCGGCACGATCAGCGATGTCAGGAGCAGGACCGCTCCTGCCGCGGCGAGCACCACTGCCCCCGACCCACGGCTTGGATCCACTCCGACGCTGCCACGATGTCCTGTCGTTCCGTCCACGCTTCCTCCAGGCATCCCAGCTCGAACCCGCCCAGGCTCGCAGAGCACGACCGGACCTACAAGGACCCTCGCCACCCCGGTCGGGCCCGATCGGAGTGCATCGTCGATACTGGGTCCCCCGAAAAGAGGAGCCGACCCGTGGACCGCACCGACATCCTGAGCACCTTCGACCTGACCGGCCGGGTCGCCATCGTGACCGGCGGCAGCCGCGGCATCGGACGCGCTGTCTCAGAGGGGTTCGCCGCGATGGGAGCGGACGTGGTCGTGGCGAGCCGCAAGGCCGACGCCTGCGAGGAGGTCGCCCGATCCATCCGTGACGCCGGTGGTTCCGCCGTTGCAGTGCCGACTCACATGGGTGACCTCGGGGCCGTGGCGGAGCTGGTGGAGGTGACCGTCGAGCGCTTCGGCGGCGTCGACGTCGTGGTGAACAACGCCGCCAACCCGCTCGCCCTGCCGATCGGATCGATCACACCCGACGCCCTCGCCAAGTCCCACGACGTGAACCTCCGCGGGCCGCTCTTCCTCGTCCAGGAGGCACTCCCCCACCTGCGGGCCAGCGACCATGCGTCGGTAGTCAACGTCGTGACGGCCGGCATCTACACGCACGGCGCGTTCGTCGCGCTCTACGTGGCCGCAAAGTCGGCCCTCGACTCGCTCACCCGATCGATGGCCGCAGAGCTGGCCGGCGAAGGCATCCGGGTCAACGCCGTCGCTCCCGGCACGGTCCGCACCGACATGGTCCTGAACACCCCCGAGGCGTTCCAGGAGGCCGCCGTGGACGCTCAGCTCATCAAGCGGATGGCCGAGCCCGCCGAGCTGGTGCCCGGCGTGCTGTACCTCGCCAGCGACGCATCGAGCTTCGTGACCGGACAGACGCTCGTCATCGACGGCGG